>NZ_JBEXME010000042.1:0-33877 GCF_040610355.1 Nocardia sp. NPDC004168
TGATCGGGAAACTGTCAAGTCCGGTTCGGCGGGAGGCCGCGCGGAAAAGGACCAGCACACTCTGGCACCTCGCTGCGCGGCCGACCCATCCTCCTGGCTCACCGGCTACCACCGGCTCAACATCCGCTACGACCGCAAAGCCACACACTTCCTCGCGTTCCTCACCCTCGCCGCGGCACTGACTTGCTTCAAGAAGCTGACGAGATGCGCCACATGAGACGTGGTCTAAGGAGGAACCCGCCGATGGTGAGGGCCGCCGATGCAGTTCCGATCCACAGCACGGTATGCCGAAGGATTCCAGGGAGGGGCCGGCGCGCGGCGCGTTCGTCCCGCACCACCCTCGACCATTTTCAGTTTTACTGCGTGCGTTTTCATTCTGCTTTCCCGACTACCTGTACGTGATCGGAACTCACGTATCCCTGTTGAAGTGTGTGCCCCGTCTCGCCAGCGCCCGAATTGTGAAGGCAACCACTCCGTACCCGACGCGACACGACGGCGGCACGGCACGCTGGCTTGTTCGCAAAGCCTTGCCTCTACGGCCACGACCCAACAGTGTCCACGCCAACACAGATGCGGTTTTCGCCGAAGGAAGGAGCGGGATACCCGAGGGCAATCGATCGCACTCATCCGCATTGTCCTACTTCGAATACACAACCGTACTGGACGTGGATGCCATCCTCGCGATTCTCAACCGCAGGCGGCATGGGGAATTTCCTATGACGGACCCTGCACTTTGCGTATACTGACCGATGCGGTCGATAGTCGGTCCGAGTGAGTCCCGAGCCGACCGTCGGTGGCATTTTACCGAACGCTGCCGCGCACATGGCGTGCGGATCGTCAAGCGCTGAGTGGACTCCACCCATTCCGAGCGACATTGCAGCACGGTTTGTGGGGTTCAGCTTTGCCTTTCGCCGCTACCCGGGCACGCCACTGCTCGTGCTGCTCGCACAAGGCGTACCAGTCCCCCGCGGAGACAGATCGCCACTTCCGCGCCAACTCCTCCGCGCGTACCGCCGGCCTTTCCCGCTCGACTTCGTTTTCAGCATGCGCAGCCCAGTCGACAAGTTTTACCCAGCACTCGAAATCTTTTATCAGTTCCGCTTGTTTATCCCATTGCATTTCGCACCCCATGAGACAGATATCAGAGCTCTAAAGCTCCCGCGCGACGGCGGCCGGAGTCGATCACCAGACAGAACGTCACCGATTATCGATTAGACGATCCCGTCTGGACTCTCACATTCCACTCAGCGCCCCGGGTTCCAATTACTTTACTCACAAAAGTATCCGCCGAGGTTGCCGCGCAGCGAGAACCGATTCGGATATCGCTGCATCGGTAACGCCTGCACAGCAAAGAAAGCGCCGGATGCGATCGCGTATCACCCGACCATCCGGGTCACGACAGCGCCCCGGAGAAGACCCGCCTCCATAGCCGTATCCGACTACCTCGAGCCCACTCCAACTCTCAATGTATTGAGGATTCAACACTTCTACCTCCAGGAGGGTCGATGTTGACGGATTTCGACTCTCCCACGCCGATAGGTCTCCGAACATGGGGGAATCCCCTACGATGCAGTTGCGAATGACCACACAAGTCGATGCCAGGTTCGAATGAGACATGTTCTGATTGTGAATCACCTTGCGCGACAGCAGTTTGCACACGGAATGTTTCGACGAGACGGACAACTACTAGCCAAGGATGGTCTCAGCCCCTTCAGCCGAAGGACTCGTCGAGCATCGCCCGCTCTGCCGACAGCGTCCTGCGCGCGACAATGACGGTCAACCATCTATACCGACCAGGATGCCAGCGGCTGCATCGGCGCTGCCCTGCCGCGCCGCGCTCCCGGTCGATAGCTGTTGCAATGCGCACCTCGCGGCGTAGCGTGACGGCTATGGAGCCGACCACCGAGGTGGTGACGGCGCGTCCGGCACCCGCATTCGCGGCGTTTATCGACCGCTATTTCTGCTACGGCATGCCCAGATTTGGTGCGGCCGCCACCCCTGGGGACGTTCTCCCAGGCATCGTACTCGTACTGTGGCCGGTCCACCCGACGGTCGATATCGTCGAGCCAGCCGGTCCACACCGTATTCTGCAGGTCTACCGTTGCACGGCGAGCAGTTTGCAGGCGAGCACCAGAGCCGTCGAATGGTCCTGTGTCGTCGGTACCCACCGGCTTGGAGCCGTGAAGGCGGTTCCAGTGCCCGCCGAGCTGGCCGGTATGGTTCGCCAGCCGCTGTTGGCGCTCGCCGACCCGGATCAATCGGTGGGTCCGAGTCCCCTAAGGCTTGGGCGCAGGTGGTCGTTTCGGGCGGCGGCATCGCAGTGGGCCTCAGACCTACGACGTTTCATTTCCTTCGAGCCTCCGACATGTTCATAGGATGACGGGAAACGTATGACGAGGCCGACCGAATCCAGCACCGTCTCGCCCGCATCGGCCCGCCGCGGCCGACAAGTCACGGCCGCTGGACGCCGAGTTCTGGTGGGCAGGACATCAGAGATGCAGTGCATAGAGCGCGCACTGGAGAGTGCGCGTTCGAATTCCTCCTACGCTCTCGGTGTCGTGGGTGAGCCGGGAATCGGCAAGTCTCGCCTGCTGGAGGAGCTGTGTCATCGAGCGGAATCCGCCGGGTTCGAAGTGCTGATCGGCCGCGGCGCGGAGCTGGAGCAGGAGGTTCCGTTCGGAATTTTTGTGAATGCTTTGGACGGGCGCTTCAGGTCCCCTGCGCCTGAGGCCGCCGCGCACTTGGGTCCGGACCGGCTGGGTGAATTGGCTGCGGTGTTTCCGTCGATGGCGGGCCGCGGGGGGGCGGATCAGGAACCGACTCGAAATGGAACGCTTCGAGTTCCATCGGGCCGTTCGCGCGACATTCGAGCAGCTCGCGTCCCATAGGCCACTCGTGTTAGCCCTTGATGATCTGCACTGGGCCGATCCCGCTTCAGTGGAGCTGATCCGCCACCTGTTGAGAGGTTTGGTGCCGCACATGGTGCTGGCGCTGGCCTACCGTCCGCAGCAGGCGGGACGTCTGTTGCGCGATGCCGTCGCACGAGCCGCACGCGAAAATCTCCTGGACGAGCGCGAGTTGTTGCCGCTGACGATCACCCAAGCCGCCGAGGCCATAGGCGAGCGGCCGGATTCTCCGCTCGTCCAGTTGCTCTACGCCGAAAGTGGCGGCAATCCGTTCTATCTCGAACAGCTGGCACGCCACGCACGCAATAATCCGCGCCCTCCGACCGGCGGCTACTTGGCTGGAAACCGGCAGGATGCGGCTGTACCGATAGCCCTGCGCAGGATGATCACCCAGGAGGTTTCCGGGTTGGCCCCCGACACGCTCAGGGTGCTGCAAGCCGGGTCGGTGGCCGGTGACCCGTTCGGTGTCGACCTCGTCACCGCGATCGCCGCTACCGACGACGCTCAGGTGCAGAAATGCCTCGGTGAACTCGAGGCGGCTGATCTCATTCGTCAGGACAGCACGCGGGGTCACTTCCGTTTCCGCCATCCGATCGTGCGTCGGGTCGTGTATGACGAGTCCATGCCCGGCTGGCGATTCGGCGCCCACAAGCAAGCGGCGGGCGTTCTCGCGAAGCGCGGTGCCTCCTTGGCGGTGCGAGCCCACCACATCGAGCATTCGGCCACACCCGGCGACGAGAAAGCCGCCATGACGCTGGCGGAAGCGGCGGCGACAGTAGTACTTCGGGCACCGGCAGCAGCGGCCGGTTGGTTGGAGGTGGCGCTCCGGCTGCTACCTGCCGCCGCCGATCCGCAGCGGCGGATCCTGCTGCTTCTTATGCTGGCAAAGGCTCTCGCTTCGGCCGGGCATCTGCGCGAGTGCCGGGCCGCGCTAGAGCAGACGCTGGAGCTGCTACCAACTGATTCGGTGGGCGATCGGGTGCGGATCATCAGCATGATCGCCGCTGCCGACCACAGACTCGGATGCGCTGACGAAACCCGCCAACTCATCTTGACCGCCCTCGACCAGGCACCCACAGGTGGCGCGGATGCGATCAGACTGGAATTGGAGCTCGCCGACAACCAATGGATGTGCGGGCAGTGGGAGCAAGTGCCGGTGACTCTCGATCGAGCTCTGGCACAGGCGGAGACTCTCGCGGATTCGTCGCTGTTGATCGCCGTGCGGGCAGCCGACGCCGTCTGCACCACCGAGCAAGGCAATGTCGGCGATGCGCTGAAACTGGTGCAATGGGTCGCTGACCGCCTCGACACGGTCGAGGTCGTTCAGGCGCCCGAGCTTCTGGGCGCGCTCGCCAACCTGGTTATGGCGGAGATCTACCTCGGCCATTTCCCTGCAGCCCTCCGGCATATCGAACGCGGAATCGAGGCCAGTCGCGCTACTGGTCAGCCTCATACGTTCGGCCGCTTCGTGTTGGGGGCTACTACGGTGAAGATCCTTCTCGGCCGATTACACGAAGCGCGCCAAGATGCGGAGGCCGCTTTCGAGGCAGCGCTGCTGCTGGACAACGATCAGCTTCGTGTGGCGGCCGAGAGCGTTCGATGCTGGGTGGAGACGGTATGCGGAGACCTACCGACCGCGCTGACCGCGGGGCAGGCAGCGGTGCACACCGCCAGTCGTACACCTCGCGCACAGTATGTGTGGCTGGCCCACGCGTGTTACGGCCAGGCTCTCATCGAATCGGGCGAGTTCGAGTTGGGCCGTCAAGAGCTTCTGTCGGTCGGCGGGCCGAACCTTGTCAGCATGTCTCCCGGCGCACGCCCACTGTGGCTCCAGACGCTGGTAGCTGCGGAGGTGGCTGTCGGTCGCATCGAGTCGGCCGAAGCGATTGTCCGAGAGATGAAGGATATTGCGCACGGCTTGCCACACCGCGAGGGGAGTTTCTTTCACGCTCAGGCCTACGTACAAGCAGCTCGGGGTGATCTCCGGGCTGCCGCAGCCTCGGCCGCCCAAGCTCGCGAATACTGCGACATCGTAGCGACGCCGGTATCTTCCGCACGAGCCCGACTCGACGCCGGCCGCGCTTTGGCTCGGACAGGCGATGTCGCGGCGGCCATCCAGGAAATCGAGATCGCCCACGGCGTCCTCCTGGACGTCGGCTCCGTTCGTCTCGCCGACGAGGCCGCGATGGAACTTCGAACTCTGGGGAAGCACGTCCGCCACGGCTCCATGGCCGAGGACTCTGCCGACGCATGGGTCGCGAACGCGGCGTCGCCGTGCGAGTCGCACAGGGGTTTACCAACCGTGAGATCGCCGCAGATCTATTCATCAGCCCTAAGACCGTCGAGAAGCACCTCGCCCGGGTCTTCGCGAAGCTAGGGGTATCTTCCCGCGCCGGTGTGGCGGCAACGATCAAATAAACACCCGGTTCGGACAACGACCGCAGCGCCCGTTAGCCGGGTTCAGGACGTCGCCGTTTACAAGGAAAGCGCCTTGCCACGCGGTGATCGGTTCCTACTCAAGATATGTCGTCGGCTGGGCCGTCAACTCTGGCACACCGCTTCGTTGACGCCCAGTGCGCTTTGATACAGCAGGCGCGGCTCACCCCACCAGGCCATGATCCACGCTTTCCCATCGTGGGTGTTCGCTGCCGTGTCACCAGGGCTGGCGTCGTCGGTTCCCCACCGTCCACGGCGTCGCGCTCCAGCCATGGCCGGCGCACAGACCGACCAAGGCACGGTACCTACCTAAACCGAATCGGTACCGGGGCTGGTCTGCTACCGATGCCTTCGCCGCCGATTGTCGCGACAGTGAAATATCAACCGCGGTGCCCCGACACCCACGGTCGGACCGAACACAGCTCAGATCGAGAGGATGATCATGTCGCAGCCGTCAATCGTCACCGCAAGCGAATGTTCGCACTCGGGTTGGGACTGTGGCTGCCGGGTGTGGCGGGGAAGCCGTGTCCAGGAGATCGGCACAGGCAGCCAGCACCCGAAGACCAACTCTTGCGGGGGCAGGCTCACCCATAGTGGTGCCGATCTTCTTGTGACGCTGCATGCCGAGCCGTGCGGGCGTCGCCGCTGCTTCGGCGAGACAAGACCCGGCGCTGCAACGATGTCCGTGTGCGACGGACTCGCCGGAAGACACGGCTGGCGTCAACGCGGACTCCCACCCACCGAAGTCGAATATCACCTTTTGGAGTCATAGCCAGATGATGTCGCAGGACCCCGAGCATGCCGAGATCCTTTCCGACGTGCACCAAACTTCGCCATTCGACACTGCCGACACGAGGATTCCGCTGTATCTTCCGGAATTTTCCGCAGATCCTTACCGTGCCTACCGGGACATGCGCCGCCGATACGGTTCGATGGTGCCCGTCGAGTTGGCGCCGGGAGTGCATGCCACATTGGTCATCGGGTATCGCACTGCCCTGCGGATCCTCCATGACCCGGAGCACTTTTCCGCCGACCCTCGTGAGTGGCAAAAGGACGTTCCCTCGGACTGCCCTGTGCTTCCATTGCTGAAATGGCGGCCAACCGCTTCGCGCACCAGCGGATGGGAGCACGCACGCTATAGAGGGGCAAGCTCTGCCGCCCTTGCCGCGGTGGATCTGCACATACTTCGCGCCAATGTCGAACGGATCGCTATACGGCTGATCGGCACCTTCCGTGCTGAGGTCGGCGTAGTGGATCTGGTCCGCCACTACGCCTTTCCGTTGGCATTCGACGTCATGAACACCATCCTGGGGTGTCCGCCGGAGATCGCGCAGAAGATCGCTGCCGCTGCGGCCGCGATCGTCGAGGGTGTCGGTGCCGAGGAAGGCAACGAAATGCTCAGGGCAGCGATTCTGGAGCTGGTCACGCTCAAGAGCGCGGAACCTGGAGACGACCTTGCTACGCGGCTGCTCCGGCACCCCGCGCAGCTGAATACCGAAGAGTTGCTCGAGCAGTTCGCGGTACTCTACGCCGGGGGAATCGAGCCGCTGCAGAACCTGATCACCAACACTCTCCTGCTGATCCTCACCGACAATAGGTTCGCGGGAAGCGTGCTCGATGGGAGTCTGTCGACCCGCGATGCGCTTGATGAGGTCTTGTTCAACAATCCCCCGATGGCGAACCTCGCCTTCACTTACCCGCGGTACCCGATCCTGATCGATGACGTCTGGCTACCGGCCCACCAGCCGGTCGTGATCAGTTTGGCCGGCTGCAACGACGATCCCACGATCAGCACCAGCGACCCTGCCGGCAATCGCGCGCATCTGGCATGGGGCGCAGGGCCGCACGTATGCCCCGCCAGAACCATGGCTTACCTCGTCGCACAAGACGCGATCGACCAACTGCTCGATGCCCTGCCGGAGATGCGGTTGGCTGTCCCGGCCCACGAGTTGTCCTGGCGGCCGGGGCCGTTTCAACGGGCGCTAGTCACCCTTCCGGCGATACCCGGCCCGTTCGACCATCGAGCTCGATTTTGACGTCCGCCCTATGTCGGTCTTCGAAATCGTGCGCGCGGATTTCGAAGTCGTGTGTATGCGTGCGTTGCAGCCGCGCGGGTGCGGAGGTCCTCGTGGCCGGACACGTTCATCATCGGGGTCGGTGCCGGTGGCGCCACTTCTCCCTGGCATGAATGAGTCGGTAGCGACTCAGGTCGTAGAAATCCCATCCGCCGGTCACGGCGGCAAGGTGTGGTTCGGCCGTACGGAAGTTCATCCGCCGTCGCGGCTGACGGGGACCAGGGCGTCACTGTCCGGTGCCCCTTTCTTATGCACCACGGCCGCGCCGCCTGAATCGGCATCGACGCTCGCCGGTTCGGCCCACGAAACCTGGTTGTCCACGTCGCGCAGTCATTTGGACAGGTTTCCCAAGGATCGCGAAGGACCTCGGTGTGATCGAGCCTTCCGCACGGCCAACGTTCATCAACGCCAATCTTCCTTGCGGACTCGATCCAATAGATGGCCCGGCACATGGCCGATTATGTCGGCGCGAGTCGTGATCATGAGTTTTTGAAAGATTGCAATCATCTGAGCGCCAACTGTTTTCGGCGAGCCACTGCGGCGAGCAGCAATCGCGACGTTGGTCCAGCCGGCCGCCGCGAGCAATGCGACCTCGCACTCTGCCGCTGTCAGAGCTGACCAACGCGTGGAACTTTCCGCGCCGGGACCGCGCCGAGGGACGAAAGTCCCGAGCGCGAATCGCTGCACCTCGCCTCGCTCCGGACGCATGGCGGTTCCCGCCTCGTATGTCGCGGCGAATCTGTCTCCACCGAGGACCCGCCGCGCGGTGTTCACCGCGATCGCATTCTCGACGGGAACATGCCGATATGCGGTCTCCCCTAGCCCCAGCCTCAGGTGTAGCCGCTCACAACCACCGGCAAGTATGGCGATCTCGGATGCGAGCTCCGCGGGATCCGCCGACTCCGCTCGAGGTTCGCCGAGCAATTTGGCAAGGCACCATATGCGGACGTGGACCGCCCAAACCGCTCCCCACTCATCTCCCCGAGCCTGCAGCGCATTCAGAGCACGCTGACCCACAGCCAGCGCTTCCTGCGGATCGCCATGTTTTGCCTGCACGACCGCCCACGCAACTTCTGCCCAGCTCGCAGCAACCGGCCCCCCGGACGCTGTTGCCCGATCGAAGTGCCGACGACCGATCGCGAAGGCTTGGGCTGACCCACCGTACAAGCCTGCCGCGATCGCTTCAAGGAACTCCGCAGTGGCCTCACTCCCCTTATCGCCTGCTATGCCGAACTTGTCGCGTGCGCGGCCGAGCACGGTGATCGAAGCCGGGTCGCCGTGCGCCAACAGTAGTGCGGTACCCCAGGCCATTTCGACCACGACCGGCCTGCCGACATCGGCCTCAGGATCCATGCGCCACGACGAGCGAGTTTCGACATCCCACCCATACACGGCCATGCAATCGTCCAGCATGCGCTCCGCCGCCTCGTTTTCACCCTGCCAGACCATCAGCCAGGCGGTATACGCCATGGCTGACACGCGGGCCTCGACCGATTCGTTCGCCGACATCGCCGCGAGCGCCTGGAGCGCCCAGCGGAGAATCTCGCGCACTTTGCCGAGGAGGAACGGAAGGCGGTAGGCGGCATGAGTTGTCAGTATTTCGAGTCCAAGGCTAGCCGTCACGGGATTCGCACGCGCGGTGTCGGCGGCCTTGTGTATGTTCTGCCAAGCTCCGCGCGTCCACTCCGCCCACACATGCTCGCCGGGGCCGAAAGAGCACGCATACGCTTCCAGAACCCGGGCGTGATAGTACCGGAGATGTGATTGCGACAGGCGTGCGATCTCGCCGGAGTCACGCGCCCCAAGGCGCTCCTGCGCGAACAGCCGTACGCTCTCTGTAAGCGTGTAACGCACGGTGCCATCGCTGAAGTGAACGGCGACCAATGACTGACCGACGAGGTTGTCGAGCAACGCTTTGATCTCGTACCGGTGCAGTCCGAAAGAGGAATTCGACTGGACCGTGTCGTCGGAACAGATGGCTTCGATCGCATCAAGGGCGGCGCCCTCGGAGGCCGGCTCGCCGGACTCCCGGAATTCCGGCTCATATCCTGATGCGAACGCTGATAGACGCTCGAGTAAACGTCGCTCTTTGTCGGTGCACAGCTCATACGACCACATGAGGGCATCTCTGACACTCTTGTGCGAGGTGTCCTGCCCGAATCGGGTTCGAGACCGCCAGTGGAGGCGCCGGTCGGCCGCATCCCCGCTGAGCCCGTCGAGAACAGCCGCCAAAGGCTCGCGGCGCAGTCGGGACGAGGCATGCCGTATGAACAATGGATTGCAGTGGAGCCGGACGCAGACCTGCTCGATCGAATCTGCCTGTTCTTCGGTCGTGGCGCTCGGACATGCGAGTTCAGCATGCTGTTTGAACAGGGCGACGGCTTCAGCGAGAGTGAGCGGTGGAACGGCGATCAACTGCTCATCTATCCACCGCAGTGGCTCCCGGGAAGTCGCGAGTACCGTAAGGCCGGCTACCCTTCGCAGCAACTCATCGACCAGCACTGCGGCGTCAGGGCGGACGTGTTCGCACCTGTCGAGCACCAGCAGCACTCGGTCCCCCACGTTCGACAGCATGTCGATTGATGCCTCGGTCGGGTCGACCGATGGGAGGTCTGCAGCCCCCACCGACAGTGCTACTTGCTCCGCGACAGCAACCAGATCCGCTCCTGCGTCGATCCGCTCGAGGCGTGCCCAGAAGACAGGGTAATGGGTCGCTTTGCAGAACTTCCGCGCCAGTTCGGCCGCGAGCCGTGATTTCCCGATTCCACCGGGGCCGATCAAAGTGATCAAGCGACCAGGCTCGACGAGCAGCCGACCCACTGCGTCGAACTCTGCCTCTCGACCAATCAACGAACTCCCCGCCGCCGGTGGGCAGCCGCCACGGTTCACCTGCATCGCCATAACCCGCACAGAATATGCGGCCGATCGTGCGTGGCGGCAACACCCCGACAATGGGGCGTACCTACCTACGTATGGCTACGCCGCCGACATGAGGTGCATGACCCAGCCCTGGCGGCACACGTCGTCACACGATGATGGGTCGTCGCGTAACGCGTTTCCGTCGCGCGTGACCGCTGCAATCCCGAACAGACTCGAATCTGCAGTGATGCTGGGCCCCCTTGCCAGGCGCATTCCCGCTGCGCGGCCGGTGGTGCGCCCGGACCAATGCGAATCACCTACTCAGAAGAAGTCGGTATCCAGTCCGTCAGTTACCGATGTGGTCACTCCCGCGGACCGAAATGCTACGGAGAAGCGCAGCCCCCAGTCGTCTGTAACCGCCCGGAACGCGGGACTGCTCGAATCAAGGGGATGATGAACACGTTACCGCAGTCCATCCGCCAGCCACCGAGGCGCGACCCCGACAGTTCTGCCGCGGGCCGGTCCCGGGCGGCCCGTCGGTTGCCGAACCGGACGATCCCGGAATCATACTGCTCGCCCTCACTCCTACCGTGCCTCGAGCGTGATCATGTAGCTGCATCGACGACGCGCATCGGCCGAATGCGGCTCGGAGCGCGGGCTACACCCACATTTGCGCAGACATCTGCCCGACCGGCACGTCCGGATGCGCGGCCAGGCGACCGTAGAACGTCCGCCGGAATCGCACGCCCCGCTGCGCCGCCAGGATCGTGCATTTTGTACACGGACTCCCGCGAGCTTCGTTCCGCCGCAGGAAAGCTTGTTGACCCGCATTTACAGGACGTGCCGCCATTCCCAAATGTGAGAACCGTCGCGCAAGCCGTAAGCAATGCTTGCGGTTACGGTCTGTGATCACGCTGTTCGCGGTGCGGCGGCTGCGACGCCCACTCTCCTCGGGGTCGAGCGTCGTTTATATCTGCCAATCCGATGCTGTCGCGCTGCCATCGCATCCTCCGATGACAGCCGGTGCGATTTCGTGGAAAAATACTGTGTGCACTGAGAATGCGCTCGTCCGCGTCCCCGATCACGAGGGCGAGAAAGCGGAATACCCTGCTGCGGCAACGGTAGGCCATAACTTCGAAGCTGAAACCGGTATTCGTGCACTGGCGCTTTTGGCCACAGAACCGATGTACATGGGGTCGCGCGCGCGAACCGACGATCCGCCTGCGTGTGCGGAAGTGGATCCACTCGGCGCACAAGGGTCCGGCGTCAAAAGCCTTTGCGGTAATCGGACGTTTGCCGAGGAATTTACCGAGGTGTGCTGCGCGAGGGCCGCATCGGGAGTTCGACGGCGGGCCGGCCTGAGGCGTCGGCGACGTCGGTCCGGCCCGCCACGTGGAGAGGACCTGCAATGACCCACCTCGCGTTCCTGCTGCTCGGGCTTGGCAATGGCGCGGTGTTCGGCGCGCTGGCGCTAGCTCTGGTACTGACCTACCGCAGCTCCGGCGTGTTGAACCTGGGAGCTGGTGCCGTTGCACTGCACACCGCCTACGTGTACGGATTCTTGCGCCAAGGTCGGTTGTTACTTCTGATTCCCGGCCTACCGACGTCCGTGACTGTGGGTGGTCCGATGTCGGTGTTACCTGCGATGGCGATCAGTATCGCCGTCGCGTCATTAATGGGGTTGTCGCTCTATATCGTTATCTTCCGTCCTCTGCGCCGCGCTCCCGCCACGGCGAAGGCAATAGCCGCGTTGGGTGTCTCACTTGTGTTCAGCAGCCTTCTCGCACAGCAATTGGGGACAGTGCCTGTAACAGTTGGGCCAATCTTCCCGACGCAGCTGTGGCAGGTCGGGAGCCTGCGCATCCCGGCGGACCGGGTCTACTTCGCGCTGGCCATCGTGCTCGTTGCATCGGCGTTGACACTAGTGTTCCGGACCACCCGATTCGGACTGGTCACTCGTGCGACGGCGGAGACAGAACGCGGCGCGTTCATCACGGGACTCTCGCCAGATCGGGTCGCCGCCTACAACTGGATCATCAGTTCCGCCGCCGCCGGCTTGTCCGGAATTCTCATCGCACCGATCGTGCCACTGGTGCCGGTGGCATACACCCTGTTCATCGTGCCCGCGTTGGCTGCGGCGATCCTCGCTCGGTTTCAGCTGATATTGGGCGCCGCCCTGGTCGGAATCGCGATCGGAATGCTGCAGTCCGAAATGAGATACCTACAGACGCAGACGCCCTGGGGGGTCGAGTCCGGTGTGCCGGAGCTGGTTCCGTTGATCTTGATGATCCTCGCGTTGGGTGTGCGAGGCCGGTCGCTACCGTCGCGCGGAGACATGTCGCTGCGCACCTTGGGCCGAGCACCGCGTCCGTCTCGGGTCATCCCGGTGACTGCGCTGGCCACCTCCATCGCGGTGGCCGGCTTGCTCCTACTGCACGGCACCTATCGCGCCGGATTGGTTGTCAGTCTCATCATGTCCGTCATCGCGCTCTCGATTGTCGTGGTGAGCGGCTACTCGGGCCAGTTGTCACTGGCGCAGCTCACGCTCGCCGGCGTCGCCGGGTTCGCGCTCGGCCCGTTGGGCAACGACCTACACCTGCCATCCCCGATCGCCGCGCTGGCCGCCGCTTGTGCCGCGGCAACACTCGGAGTGATGACCAGTCTGCTGGCGCTGCGCGTGCGTGGGCTCGCCGTCGCTGTCGTGACCTTGGCACTGGCCTTCGCGCTAGAGGCGGTCTGGTTCCGCAATCTGGACGTCGTTTCCAGTTCCGGCGTGCCCGCACCGCGACTGACTCTTTTCGGCCATGAACTGGGCATCGGGTCCGGTCCGGCGTATCCCCGATTGCAGTTCGGGCTCCTCTGCCTGGTCGTACTCCTCACGGTGGCGGTCGGGGTAGCCACGCTACGGCGGAGTTCGTTCGGATCACAATTGCTGGCGATACGCGCGAACGAGCGAGCCGCTGCAGCAGCGGGCGTACACGTGGTGCGGGCGAAAATTCTTGTGTTCGCGCTCGGTGCGTTGATCGCCGGCTCGGGCGGCGCGCTGCTTGCCTGGCAGCAGCAAACGGTCACCTTCAACGCCTTTTCGGTCATGTCGGGGCTGACGTTGTTCGCTACTGTGTATCTGGCCGGAATCACCTCGATCTCGGGGGGAATTCTCGCCGGTTTCGCCGCGACCGGGGGGCTGCTGCACGTCATCGTCGACAGGACGGTTGGCGCCGGCTTGTGGTACATGATCGTCTCCGGCGTGCTGATGATCGCCATGGTCATCCTGAATCCCGAGGGAATAGTCGGTCCGGCCCACGCGCGTTTGGCTGCCGCTCGCGCCCGGCTCAGACCGCTACTGCAACTACCGCATACAACCACACAATCCGAAGTCCGCGCGGCCACACCGAACTCCGAACCAGTTCTCGTTCTCCGTGGCGTGGGGGTCTGCTATGGGGGCGTGGTTGCCGTCAATTCCGTTGATATGACGGTCATAAGGGGCAGCATCGTCGGATTGATCGGCCCCAATGGTGCAGGAAAGACCACGCTTATCGACGCGATATCGGGGTTCGCCGCCCACACCGGACAGGTGTTCCTATCAGGTCGCACCATCGAGCGATCCGCACCGCATGAGCGTGTTCGTGCGGGTCTGGGCCGGACGTTTCAGGCGCTCGACCTCTATGACGACCTCAGCGTTGCGGAAAATGTCGCGGTCGGCCTCACCGCTTCTCTCGGGCGGCGCCGCAGTACGACTGCTGAAGCGATGCGGCGCACTTTCGAGCTCCTAGAGTTGGAACCGCTGCGTGACTGCCTCGCGGGGGAACTGTCACAGGGGCAGCGTCAGTTGGTCTCCATCGCAAGAGCTTTGGTCGGTGAGCCAGCGGTATTACTGCTCGATGAGCCCGCGGGCGGGCTGGACGGCACCGAAACCCAGTGGTTACGTGACCGGCTCGTCCGCGTCGCGAACAGCGGTGTCACGATCATCATGGTCGATCACGACGTGAATCTCGTTCTCGGCCTTTGCGATCAGGTTCATGTACTCGATTTCGGATCCGTTATCGCTTCCGGCGGACCGGACCGAATCCGCAGCGACAGCGCCGTCATCGCGGCGTATCTCGGCGATACGTGCGGTGAAAAGACACAGTCATGAAAACCTGTTCTCCGCGGCTGGAATGCCGCAGACTGGTTTGCGGTCACGGTACCGTGCCTTGCCTACGTCCGGTCGAATTGAGTGTTTCGCCGGGCACCGTCATCGCTGTTCTCGGCCCCAACGGGGCCGGAAAATCGACGCTACTCAATACACTCGCCGGCATGTTGCCGCCGTTGGGCGGCGATATCGTGCTCGATGGAGTACGCCTTCGCGGCGGGCGGCCGCGGCAGGCGAACAAGGCCGGCATCGTATTGGTGCCAGACGATCGCGCGCTGTTCACATCCCTCACGGTGCGGGAAACTCTCATCCTCGCAAAGGGTTTCGATGGCGCAGCCGATCATGTGTTGGATCTGTTTCCGGTGCTGAAATCCAGGCTCAGCGTTTCGGCTGGAGCGCTATCGGGCGGCGAGCAGCAGATGCTGGCCATTGCCCGTGCGCTGATTCAGCGGCCGAAGGTGTTGCTCATCGACGAGCTGAGCATGGGATTGGCACCGGTCATCGTCGAAAAGTTGCTGCCGGTCGTGCGACACATCGCCGAAGGCATCGGTGCGGTCGTGGTAATCGTCGAACAGCATGTGCGACTGGCCCTGGAAGTCGCCGACGAAGCGGTCGTTTTGGTGCACGGCGACGTTGTATTGCGCGGTGCCGCCACCGAACTCGCTGCTGATAGACAACGTTTGGAGGCTGCCTATCTAGGTGGCCACATCGATGGGCTGCCCAAACCATGAATGAGCAGCCCCTGAAGAGGAGAAAGGTAATCGATATGCGATCGTACCCGTCAGGACGGCGCGCAAGAATGGCCATGCCGCTCCTGCTGGCAACTTTGGCCCTCATGGTCGGCGGCTGCGGTTCGCCACCACCTTCCGAGCCGGCCGATACCGAGGTCCTCGGCCCTGTGAATCGGGCTTTCGCTGGCGCACCGCTGCAACTCGGGTTGATCAGTAACGGCAAAGGCGTGGCGCTCGACATGACGGCCGAGATCGATGGAGTACGAGCGGCCGTCGGTTATATCAACAACCACCTCGGCGGGATCAACGGCCGACCCGTGGAATTATCGGTCTGCGAAACGCGGTCCGTGCCCGCTCAGGCTGTCGGCTGCGCGAATGAATTCGCATCGGCCAAGGTTGCCGCGGTGGTCAGCGGGGGTCTGGGCGAGATAGACCAAGTTGTACCGATCCTTTCCGCGGCGAAGATACCCTACTTCAATGCCATTGCCGCGTCCGAACTCGCGCTGACAACTCCGGGCATCTATTCGATGACGAACGGCGTGAGCATCTTCAGCACTTCGGCAACCTATGCGCGACAACAGCGCTTCAAGCGAGCCGCCCTCGTCGTCATCGACGTTCCACAAGCCACCGGCGCGGCCACGACGGTCGGCTCGATGATCTACCGCAGAGCCGGAGTCGAGTCGCAGGTCGTCGCGATCGCTCCTGGCACTGCCGACATGACGCCCCAACTCCAATCGGCGGACAGATCACATCCGCAACTCTACGTGGTTATCGGCGACCCATCCTTCTGCACCAGCGCCATTAAGGCATTGCGGGCGCTCGGTATCGACTCGAGCATCGCTGTCGCCGACGGCTGTGTCAGCAAAGACATGGGTGCCGCCGTGCCCGGCGGCAGTACCGTGGTCAAGGCGATAGCTTCGTTCAAACTCGATCACGCCGATCCCGAATTCCAGATCTTCAGCACCGCCTTGAACGCGTACGGCAGCGGTACCCAGCCGTCGGCCCTGTCTGCGATGGGCTATTCCGCCATGCTCGGCCTTGCTCGGGCACTCAATGCCGCGACTACAACCGATATGAGTTCGTCAGGTATTGCCGCAGCGATCTCCGGCGCCCGCGCAGTGCCCTACCCGCTCGGCGGCGGCGCCACCTTCCAATGCAATGGCAAGGCGGTCGCCCTGTCGCCCAACATCTGCAGTGCCGGCGGACTGCTGGCCGAGGCCGATACCAGCGGCAATCTGTCCAACTACCAACTGGTCTCCGGCGGCGAACTGCTGTCCGCAGGGAACTGAATCGACACCTGGTGGGCGGATTTCATTAGTCGCTGATCCTCGCCCATCACTAGCCGACCGGAACCGGCAACGCTCGAGTCAACTCATTGCCTGACGCCAGATGTGGCGGGGTAAGCTCGGCCCCCGCCACATCTGTGCAACAGCTTTCAACCGCCCTTTCGGCGAGTGGCCTCCAAGCTTACTTGCTCGGCGAGATCCTGTGGCATGTGCGTGATGATAGCTGTACGTGTTGGGACGGCAAGTTTGTTCAGGATGGCATTCATGTGGGCTGCGACGGTCTTCACCGAGTTTCCGCGGCGGTCAGCTATCACGGCGTTCGTCCATCCAGCCGCCGCCAGTATCGCGACCTGGACCTCGGTGGCGGACAGCTTCTCCCATCGTTTACCGGTCTCCGCATCATGGACTGGCGATAGCGACACTGCTGGTCCCGGCTCCTCCCCTAATGTTCCCAACGCGAGTCGGTGTACCTCGTGCCGCTCAGGAACGAGCGCAACGCCTTCACGTCGCGCCGCAGCGAATCGCCGCTCACCGAGCACCTTCTTGACAACCGCGATCGCATGCTCGTTTTCGGCATGTACCGGACGCAACGTATCGAAATTCAGGTGCAAATGGCTGCGCTGCGTTTCCGCGCCGCCGAGCAGCCGCGCAACATGAACAGCCGTTCCGTTGATTCGTGCGCGGTCGGCCTTCGGTTCGGCGATGAGCTGCTCGATGAGCCGAGCCAACGCCCACAGGCGGACGTGTACCGCCCACACCATGTCCAACTCGTCTGCCCTCGACGTCGCAAGTTGCAACGCTTTGCGGCTGGCCATGAGGCTCTCGTTCAGTCGACCGTGTCGCGCACACGCGTTGGCCCAGGCGAACAGCGCAGACGTGCGCAGCCAATCCGATCTGCCCGTCACCGAGTCCAAGTACCGATGAGTAATCGATAATGCCTGGTCCTCGTCTGCCAGTACCCCAGCTGCGCTCGCTTCGACACGTTCGCAGAGCATGGCACCGACATCGTCTCCGATCGCCGTGAACTTTTCGCGAGCGCGTGCCAGCACCACGAGCGCACGAAGATCGCCCTGAATCATTGCCAGCTCGGTTCCCCATAGCATATCGACGGCAGGGGGCAAACCGAGGTCGACCATCATACGGTCGCGCCAACCCTCGCGCTCCCCCAATGCGAGGCAAGCGTCGACACATGTCGTAAGCATCCGCTCACCGCTATCCCGCTGCCCCTGGCTGAAGCTCAGAACTCCCACCGCCGCCATTGCCGCCAACCGCAGTTCGTTCGGCTGTGCGCTCGGATCACGGGTGGCCTCCAGAGCGCGTTCGATCAAGCGTTGGATTTCTCGTAGGGAGCCCCGAAGAAGCGATACCCGCTGGCTGATCGGCGACAAAGTCATCATCAGGCCCTCGGTCGCGTACTCCGGATCGGTAATGCTTCGTTCAATGGCCAGAACCACGTTGTCCCAATCCGCGCGTCCCCAAGCGATCCAACGATCCTCCTCCGGTGTGCAGTACCCCGGGGTTGCTCGCAGCAATTTATCCTGGTAGTACCTGCGATGCCGCTCGACCACGCGGGCTGGTTCGTCAGGACCGGGCGCGGATCTCCGACGGAGGTGTTCGGCGGCGAACAGGGCGGCACTTTGGGGCAACGAGTAGCGCGTGCCGGTCGGACCGACACGGACATTGATGAGAGAGCGATCGCCCAAGCGGTCGATCAGCTCCCCGATATCCTCACGGCGGAGCTCGACGTCCCCTCCGGCGCCGGGCTCGTCAGCACAGACCGCTGTGATCGCTTCGAGATCCATGCCGGTCTCGAACACGTTGTCTGGATCGGCATTCCGGAAGTCACCGGGCGCGAACACCGAAAGCCGCTCCAGCAACAGCCGCTCGTCGTCTGGGCACAACCGATAGGACCAACCGATCACATCTCGAATCGCACGGTGACGCGGCTCGGCGCCGGCGACCGGACCGTGCGACCACTGGATCCACGAACTGACACCGGAATCGGCAAGCTGATCGAGGATAGCCTGCAGCGGCTCGTAGAACATCCGCGCCGCTGCCAACCGCACGAACAGCGGGTTGTTCTCTACTCTTCGGCAGATCCGCTCCACCAGCGCACGATCCTCGGGAAGCCGAACAGGCCGCCCCGTCAGCGCCGCGCGGTCAGTGAACAACGTCGACGCCTGCGGTGCCGTCAGGGGCGGAACCACCACCAAACGTTCATCGACCCAGCCGATCGGCTCCCGGCTGGTCGCAAGGATAGCCACTCCGGGCATGGCATCCAGAATTTGAACTACGAACTCCGCTGCGGCATCGAGAACGTGCTCACAATTGTCGAGAACGAGAACCGGGCGCAACGCGCGCACGGTCGGACCGACGCAGGAGAACTGATTCACGATCATTTCCCATGGCGGCAGCGGCGAGAACTCTGGACCTGCTACCGCCCGAGCGACCTCTTCCTCCACCGATGCCCCTGCAGAAACGCGGCCGAGCCCGACCCAATGAATCGCCCGGCGCGCGTCGCGGCGCAGACGAATTACTGCCTCTACCGCAAGCGATGTCTTCCCGATACCCCCAGGGCCGACGACCGTCACAAGTCGTCCTCTGCCCGTCAAACCAGTAATGATTCGGTCCAACTCGGTCTTGCGTCCGACAAACCCGCGCGTGGCCGGCGGACCGAACACCGAAGCATTGCGTCGTGATGCCATAGCGAGCCGAGCCTAAATCAAAAAGGAGCAGGCAGGAAAGCGAGCAGACCCTACCGGGCAGTATTTTGCTTATTCGCTGGCCTATCCGCGGAAAGTATGCATGCAGGGTATCAACGAGATAGCAGATCATCTGGCAGTCGAAAATTGACCTACTGTGCTTCCAAATAGGTCGATCCAGCGCGGACATAGCACCGTCAGGCACGCTGAATAGGGTCGGCCGCGGGCAGATCGCCATTGAAAGCATTCTCCGCCATCGATCGTTGTGCGCGCTCCTGCGCCAGCGATCGATGGCGGTTCGGCCGCACCCTTCATGGTCCGACCGCACTTGGGCTATCCACCAGCGATGGAACGCAGGGTCGGGCAGCACCATTCCGCGGCGACTCGCGATCGGCCGCCGCGACGAGACCGATGCCATCTCCCCCGCAGGGTCGTTGCGATCGCACCAGCCGTGTTGTCGTGCGCCAACTCGCCAACCAACCTTCGAGCCACTGCGAGCGTTCTGGACATCAGGCCGAGCAGCAGCGTCTCGCCCCGCCAGGTCACCGCTCACACCGGGAGTAGGCTGCAACTTCGCACCTACCAACCCGCCGCGCGGTTGCGGCGGCATCGCTCCAGAGTGCTGACCCTGCGGGCCTACCACCTATCCACGAGACTCCAGAGTCCGGTACTCCTCCCTCTGCCAGCGTAGATTCAACTGATCATCAGCTGTCTGTAGCGTAACACCTCAGTTCCGTTATGCCAGTTCTGTTTGCCGAACCTCTGCCCAACCCGAGTGCTCTGCCGTGCGGCGCACAAGCGAGTGCGCTGAAGTGCGGCGCACAAGACAGCAGGTCAGGGCTTCTGCATGACCTCTGGCCATGGAGCCGGTGACGTCCAGGGCGTTGACAGCCGCGAGTTGGCTCCCGATCGAGCCGATCACAGGTCGCCAAACCGCAAGCACAGAAGCCGCACCGGCCACCGGGACCCGGTCTTCGACTTACCCTGCAAGCGCGGCAATGTCGTCGAGCGAGCCCCCAATCTGGCCAAACACTGTTTGACCCGCCCTGCGACTGGCCATCGGGCCTTCGAGATTGATCGCTCGACCACAGTCCGAAGGGGTGCCGGCTACCCGCGGGGCCGGGCTGGATGTGTCCCGATGATCTGTTGTGGCCGGTCGTGCCCGTATCACCGACTTCGACCCTGACCGCTTCCTGTGCGCACGCCGCAGACCGCGAGGTACCAGTTTCTGCGCCTGCTTGACCAGATCGAAGACTCGACAACCGTGGCACCTTCATCTGCCGCACGATTACCTCAACGAGGGACGCCCGGATCGCGCCGCAGCGCTCGACCGGCTCGGCGGGTCGAATGTTACTCCAGTGGTGTGCGCCGAGCTGTTGCGTGGGGGAAAGGACTGCCACGCCCCCACCGCACGATCGAGCCGGCCGACCTCGAACCACCCGTGTGCATACTTTGGCCGCAGCTGAAACGAATCGAGACAGCCCACTACGACATCCGCGCCTGTGGACGCCTGTCTGCGGCCGGCGTTCCGCGATCGCTATGCCCTACCGAACATTGCGGCCCGTCCGGCATATCGTAGGCATTTCCCCCATACCTGCCATGCAGACGGCTTGCGACGATCGCATCCCACAGACAGCACCAACCCGGAGCCGGAAGCACAATTCTTCTGTCACCAGAATTCCCGATGCACACTCACAGAGGCATTTCCCCCACCCACCGGTAGGCAATTCAACAGCACTCGTGAAATATAGATCCACCAAGCCGTATTCCGGCTCGGATATTGAAGCATTCGCGGTCTAATGACGCGCTCATTATGCACATGCATTCTAAATTAAATGTGAAGTAGGAGCTCTTCCGATGGAAAGCGTTCTCTCCGAGAGCAAGACGCAGCACCAGCAAGATATCGAGCGACGTGAACTGTCCGTCAGCGCCGGACGGGCGGTGCGTTCGCTCGCCAGACAGATATCCGCCATACTCGATTCCGCGATCGCCGATCCGGCCGTCGCCGCACGCACCCTCACGAATCCGGCGCTGATCGACCAGATCGACACTCGCGTCGCAGAACTGCCCGCCGAGGTACGCCGTGCCATGCGCCCTCCCGCCACCGCGGCAGGAGCCACCATCGTCAGCCGTCTTCCGCTGGCCGACAACGAAATCGGGCCGACACCGCCGAGTTGGCGGGAGGCTGCGCTGTGGAGTGGCGATCCGGTGCGGCGTGCACACTCGTTCGAACTCGACCTCGTCATGCTGCTGCTCGCGCGCAGCATGGGCGAGCCGTTCGGCTGGGACGGTCAACAGGATGGCCGACTCGTCAACAACATCATCCCAGCGGTCGGTCACGAGCACGAACAGTCAGGTGCAAGCAGCAAAGTGCTGCTGAGCCCGCACACCGAAGACGCGTTCCATCCCCGGCGGTCACACTTGCTGATGCTCGGCTGCCTGCGCAACCCAGACCTGGTCGGCACCACGGTATCCTCGGTACGCTGCGTTGCGCTCTCCCGTGAGGACCGCACCCGGCTGAGCACGCCCACATTGCCGATCCTGCCGGACGTATCCTACGGCGCCGACCAGAACAAATACTCAGCCCCACCTGTCCCCACTCTCTGGACCGCGACCAACCCCGCCGAACAGACGGTGCGCTACGACCCTGCGTACACCCCACTCGCGGGGGCCGACCCCGAATTTCGCGCGGCATACGACCGGCTCACCGCTGAACTCGAGCGCGTCTGCGTGACCACCGTGCTCGCACCGGGCGAGGTGCTGCTGCTGGACAACGACGTCGCGGTACACGGTCGGGTGCCGTTCACCCCGCGGTACGACGGTACTGATCGGTGGCTGAAGCGAGTGAACATTTGGCTTCCGGAACGACGCCGGCGCAACGACGAAGCCAGCGAGGATGGTTACGGGCAATGGACCGTCGCGCCGTTCCGGGCGGCAGACACATTGCAGTCCCGCCAAAATACTCGCGAGCATGTTCGCGCAGTCTGATACCCCCATGTTGGTGAGTGAACCGATCGAATTGATCGACATCACCGTTGACGGCACTACATTCTCGGCTGCGACTACAGCGGAAAACCGATGCCCCAGACCACATCGGCCCAGGGCGGCCACACGCCCCTCTGTCGTTCTCGTAGCAGGCTGCGTCTTCGCCTGCCGTCAGGCTCATGACGATGCTACGTGGACCTGGATCCGGTTCCACCGGGGTATCCCAGCGCACCGAACGCACGACCGGCTGCATGTCGAGTCCACTATCCGCTTGGTCTGGGAGATGCCGCGAATCCGACGCCCACATCTAGCTACGACTCTCAGGTGGTGACGGTTTCGAGCACGCCGAAACCGGACATTGCGCCCGAGCGTCAACAAGGTTACTTCCGTGCGGAGAGATTCCTCCGCGCCGCCATCCGCTCGAAGAATTCACGAGAAATACCCCACCGAATTCTCCTGCACAACAACATGCGTCGTTGGCCACACCGGCCGAAGGCGTGTCCAGATATGGAGCCACACGTGGTCATCGGTCCAGTGCCGGACGCCTCCACACGCATCACACCGCACTTCTCCAGGTCGCGGGTCGAACTGTCCACATCGCTACTCGTAATTGGCGCAATGGTCAGCGTTCAGCTCGGTGCGGTCATCGCCAAACATCTGTTCCCGATCGGTTCGCCAACGACTGTGGCGTGTGTCAGGATGATGCTGGCCGGCGTGTTCGCGATGCTGCTGTGGCGGCCGTCGCTACGGGTGGAGCGCCAGGCGCTTATTCCGATCGTCGCGCTCGGTGCGGCCATCGCGGCAATGAACCTGTGTTTCTACGCTGCGCTGCACCGCATTCCGCTGGGCATGGCGGTGACCATCGATCTACTCGGCCCACTCACGATCGCCCTGATCGGATCACGACGCTGGCGCGACGCGTTGTGGGTGGCGCTCGCAGGTGGGGGTGTGTTGCTGCTGGTCGACGGTGGAGGGCCGGTGTCGTGGAGCGGTGTGCTGTTCGCGGTGGTGGCCGGGGCAGGCTGGGGCGCCTACATCGTGTGCAGCGCCGTGGTCGGCAAACATACTGATGGCCATGACGGACTCGCATTGGCGATGGGCTTCAGCGGGCTGCTTGCGACGCCACTTGTGATCGCGAATGACGCTGCGGTCCTGATGGATCCAGGATTCCTCGCGTGGGCTGCCGCCCTCGCCTTCCTATCGTCGCTGGTCCCGCACGCCATCGAACTGGCCGCTCTGCGCCGGATTCCGGCGGCGGTGTTCGGTGTGATGATGAGCCTTGACCCTGTAGTGGCTGCGGGCATCGGGTTGATGCTGCTTGGGGAGAATTTGCAGGTGGCCCAGTGGCTGGGAATAGGCTTGGTGGTCATCGCGTGCGTCGGCGCCGCGTGGCGTCCGCAGGAGTCCGCGGATCGCACCGGCTCGGCATGGCGCGGCGCCACCGGCGATCGTCGGACTGATACTGCAGCGACACTCAGGTGAGTGGGTGTCCTCGTCGCTGGTAGTGGGATAGGCGGGCTTGGTGTTGTCGGCGGCGGCGCCATCCTGACCAGGCCCTGTGCCGGGGTTGTGGCGGCGGGACAGGACAAGGGCGACGAGCGGACGGCGGATCTCGGGTAGCGCCAGAGCGGTCATGTCTGCGCCTGGTTCGGCGTATCTCACCTTGCGACAATTGCTTTCGTGGCAGCAAGTCAGGCGGGAGCCAGCATGGACAAGGTGATGTGGCGTATCTTCGAGCCAGTCGTGCAGGTAACCGGCTTGGCATAGGCCTCATCTCGCGGTGAACCACGCGAACGGCACCCCGGTATCCAATGCCCGGTCGAGCATGGCGATCACCTGTCGTGGTTTCGTGCCGAATCCGACCTCGTCGGCGATGCCCGCGGCCCGGCAGCGCTCACGGTTTCCGGACCAGGCTTCGAGTAGGTAGAGCTCGCGGTCCATGAGCGCGTACCCACGCTCGGATGCATACGCCAGAAACACTTCGATCTGGCAGTTCTCCGTCCGCCCGGCCGTGCCGGAGTACTGTCGCTGCACCCCGGCCGAGCGCAGACCTTTCTTCAGGAACCCGGTCTCATCAGCGGCCAGCACCGCACCCGGGTCGCCGAGCCGATCCACGACATAGGCACGCACATCATCACGAACACCGTCGACGTCCCGGTCCGCTCGCCACAGCAGCCGCTGCATCCCTTGCGGCCCCGTCTCACCGGCATGCGTGGCCGGAGTCCACCAGTTCGAGCGCGCACTGATCCTGGGACGCCAGCGCGAGGGTATCGCCACGGCCAAGCCCGCGGCGCCTACACCGCGCAAACCCGCCCTCACCGGAGAGCAGGCCGGCCGATTACGGGCCCGCGCCGCCGCCGGTGAATCCAAATCGTTGCTGGTTAAGGAATTCGGCATCAGCCGTGAACGGCCTACAGCTACCTGCGGGCTCAAGAGGCCGCTGCTGTTCAGGCTGAGCCGGGCACGCAGCTGCTCGAGGTCGTCACCGGTGAACCGGTAGCGGAGGGTATCGGTGACACCGCATTGCAATCGCAGCTCACCGAGGAGCAGGGTGATCTCCCGCTCTACGCGTTCGCGATCGAATCCCTTCGTGTCCAGCATCGCCACTACGGCGGTGCGGGCGTAGGGCGGTCGCGCCCGCCTGGCCGGGTCCGGCGGCACCGGGGCGGGTGGAATGAGGAATTCGGGCCGGATGCCGATCTCGGCGATGAGGAACTGACGCCGTTGCGCGATATCGGCCCGTGTGAAAATGTGGATCACAGGGTTGTCGCATCGGTGGACACACCACGGTGATACGTCGTCGAATGAGGGTTCCGAGCGACCTCCGGATACATAGCCTGCCCTCAATGCGGTCACGAAAATAGGAGCCGACCCGCGACGGCACAGAAAGTAGGACCCCCCGTCCGCCCGGGTGCCTGCTACCGCGCTTCACACGTGTCGCGTGCGTGGGCGACGCGGGCCGGTCCATCCGGACCTCGTCGATGGGCGGTGGACGCCTAGCTTAGCTAGGCGACGAAATGAACGGCCGCGACCTGGCCGGGATTGCCCGCTCGTGCCATCAGGCGGTTGATGGCCTCGGCCACCTGATCGGGCTGCTCGAGAATCACCGAGTGCCCGGTGCCCTCGACCATCACTAGGTCGGAGCACTCGACGGCCGCGGCCATCGCGACCGAATGCGAGGGCGGCGTCATCAGGTCGCCGCAGCCGCACAGCACCAGCGTGGGGATTCGCGAGAGGATCGCAAGCGCGTCGGTCCGGTCGTAGACCATGAATTCGCTCAGGAAACTCGCCATCGTGACGATCGGCGTCTCGTTGCGCATCGCGTTGGCCAGCGCCAGCACCCGCGGGCTGACCTTGCGATCGCCGAACTCGGCGGTACGGATGATGGGGGCGAAGAGTTTGCAGGTTAAAAGTTTCGCGTGGTGCATCGGGCCCGGGGCGCGGCGGACGGCCGCCTGGAACGCGGAAACGACCGGGTTGCGCAGGAGCCGGCCGATGCCCGCGTCGGCGAGCCCGCTCGCGGCGGTCGCCAGGAGCGCGACGCCGACGATGTGCGTGCCGATTTCGTGCGGGTGCTGTGCGGCGTAGGTCAGCACGGTCATGCCGCCCATCGAGTGGCCGACAAGGACAACCGGTTCGGTGGGGGCGACCGCGTCGAGAACATCCTGCAGGTCGCGGCTGAGCTGCTCGAGGTTGTAGGTCTTCCGCGACGCCGCGGCGGAGTCGCCGTGTCCGCGGTGGTCGTAGCAGACCACCCGGGCGTCCGGGTGTCGGCGCAGTAGCGCGTCGCGGACGTAGGTCCAGGACTCGGTGCGCAGGCAATGTCCATGCAGAAGGACGACGGTGCGGTCGGCGTCGCGCGGTCCGTACTCGCGAACCGCGAGAGCGACGCCGTCTCCGGTCGAGACCGTGACACGGCGTTCCGTCACGGTGGGGAGCGTCGTGCGGATCGACATGAGCGGCTCCAGTTCGCTGGCAGGGACGTTGATATTTCCGCCTTGTCCGCCACCAGCAACAGGCCCGAGAGCGGGGTCCATTCCCAATGGGGAGCCGATCACCGCCCAGGGGCCATCAAAATGGTTTTCTGGGTCGTGGTGTTGTGGAGTCCGCTCGCGCGGGCGGCCGCCTTGTCGGCCTACCCGGCGCAGTTGTCGAGGATGGTTCAGGGCGGTTGGGGTGACGGTGTTGTCACCGATGTTCTACTCGCTGCACGACAACCATCCTTATCGGACAGATACCGGGCCCACATGGGGCATATGCCTATTTCCGGTCATGCGACCACCTATTTAACGTTGATCGGCGTTCAGATGAGTCGCACCCGTGTGTATCTCGGGCACAGCCCGACACGAGACCCGGCAAGGGCGCGGACAACGTCAGGATGGAGTGGTTCTCGCGCCATCCTGACGCTGCACAACTCGACTTTCAGGGCTGGTCAGCTTGCTCGGCTCTGGCTCGACAATCTCGTACGTCCCCGCGGATTCGGCGGGTCGCCGGCTCTGAGTGGGTGGAAGTTCGAGGTATGGTCGGGTCACCTCGGCGGCGTGGAAGTTGCGCAGGGTGCCGTCACCGGCCTCGTACCGGGATGGGTAGAGCAGTTGCGCGGCCACGGTCAGTGGCGTGCCAGGCTCGATGGTGAGGGTGTCGTCCGGCGTGCTGATGACGACGAATCCGTCGGTGCCGTCCTTGATCACCTTGTACCACTGACTCTGCTGTGGATTGATGCGGGTTCCCTGCGGGACGCGATCTGTCGCCGCGAAATCTACGTCGATAGCGCGAATCGCTGGCGCAACTCCGAAGACGACCTGCCCGGCGGTTTCGACAGCACCCGTGAGGTGCATTATGCCGCGATCCGTCAGGCGTTGGATGCAACCGCGTTCATCACCGGGCTCCAGCAGCGCATAAGCGAGGTCCTGACCCGCTTCGATGTCGGCCTGGCCGAGGGCACCACGGGCGGGGTGCGGTTGACAAGGCGGCGTGGGGAGCCATGGATCAGCGTGCCGAAGCTGGACAAACGACCGGAGCCGGAGAATCTGGACAAGATCAAAGCCGAAGTCACCCGCCGGTGGGGCACTCTCGACCTGCTGGACGTGCTCGAAGACGCCGACTTCCTCACCGACTTCACCGCAGAATTCACCTCCGTGGCTTCCCGGGAAGTCATCGACCGCGACACGCTGCGCCGTCGGCTGCGTTTGTACCTTTTGCACTGGGCACGAACACGGGGATCCGGCAAATCGTCAACACCGGCGAGCACGAGGAGTCCGAGGCAGCGTTGCGGCAGGTGCGCCGGCACTCCATCACTCGTGACAACCTGCGCCGCGCCATCACGAAGTTGGTGAACGCGACCTTCGCTGCACGGGATCCGCTGCTGCCGCGCTCGCTGGGCAACGACTCTCCTCTCCGAGGCGACACGCACTGGCGGGCGCTGTCTGGATGGTGCAGGACGACATCACCCAATCCTGCGTATGCTGGCGGGCTATGGCATCAGAGGATCTGCAGGCGCATGTGGCCGCGCTGGAGGCGCAGGTCCGTGATCTAACCGGGCGGTTGCAAATCGCCGAGCAGGACGCCGCGGCGGCACGGGTGCTGGCCGGTGGCGCCGACCGGGACGTGACCGCGATCCGTTCGGAGATCCGCGACTTCCGCCAAGCCACCCTGGCCGAATTCACCGCCGTCCATGAAGATCTGACCGACCTGCGCAATTCGATGAACACCCAGTTCAGCGAGGTGCACAACGGGTTCGCCGAGATACAGGGCAAGCTGGCCGCCGCCGCGTCCGGACAATCCCGGATCCTCACCATGTTGACCATGCTCATCGAACGTGGCGACGGCCAGCAGCCACGGCTATAGCGGCTGATCTCCGGAACTCCCGCATACGCGCCAACTCCTACTTATCTCGTCCGCGTATACCCGCGTCGCCACCAACTCCTCTCAACGATCGTGACGCGCTATCCACCCGATTCTCGGCGAAGACCAGCCTGGGACCCGAAGTAGGCGGGCCGCCTTGAAGGTGAGCGGATTCGGCCGACATCGGCAGTGGTCATCACTCCACGTCTCGAACTGATACCAGCGCCGCGACTGATTGTGCTGGATCTCGCTGCGGCCGTTGATGTACTTGGTGCGTGCAGCTCCATCGACACCGGGATCTTGTGGGCCAGGTATAGCGCCTTGCGCATCTCGAACAGCGCTCGTAGACACACACGTCACTCCTCATGGGTGCAGTCCAGCCAGCCGTAGACGATCCAACGGTGTTCTCGACACCAGAGTCGTCCACATTGATCAGCCGCAGGTCAGCCACGACCAACCTTACGGGCTACCACCACCCACGCAGCCCGAATCCGCCACCACCAGGAGCGTTGATAGGGACGCTGATCGCCCGCGTGGGTTCGGGCCCATGGTTTGCTGCGGGCTCCGCCCAAACCTTCCGCGCACCGGAGCTCCGGCGGCTGGTGGCCGCGATCAAATAGGACGCGAACGCGAGAGCTTCGACACTTCCAGCGCGTGATCAGTCGCACAAATGCGGCGGAACTGGAGTCGCGCGTACCTTGTGCACAAATTTTCGCCTCAGCTCGTGATACGGCTCACCTTCTCTGAAGAAGTTGCGGTGCATTTGGGTCAGCTCCTCGCTGCGGTAGGCAGCGAGCGGCTTTATCGACTCGTCGGTAGCGCGAAGTCGCTTCTTCACCGCGAGTCGATTGTCCAGGTCTGTGCTACCAGCAAGTCTTGTCGCCTCTCGTCGTACCACGCGCCAGAACTTTTCGGCGCTGCCCGAAACCACACGGTCTATCAGGCCGACTTGTGCGGCGGCCCTGGCTCCTACGGGGAGGGCCTCTCGCATGAGACGCTCCGCCTCTTTACTTCCGATCCGCCGGGGCAGCGTGTAAGTCCAGTACTCCGAACCATACAGACCCATCAGCCGATAGTGTGGGTTGAGCACGACAGATTCTCGACACCAAACCTCATCTGCGGCCAATGCCAGCATCACGCCACCCGCCGCCGCGTTCCCCGCCAGAGCCGCAATAACAAACTTGTCCGTGGTAGTGAGTATTGCCTCCACTACGTCGTTCATGGCATTGATGTTGAGCCAGGACTCCTCGGCTGGGTTGTCTGCTGCTTCGATCACATTCAGGTGGATGCCGTTCGAAAAGAAGTCCCTGGCAGGGCCGAGCACGAGGACATCTATCGGTCGCGTACACGCCTGCCGGTACGCTGCCAGAAGGCGACGGCATTGGTGGGTACTCATCGCGCCGCCGGCAAACGAGAACTCGAGGTATCCGACCGTGCCATCTTCCTGATAGCGCAACTCGGACCACGTGTCCCGGAAAGCGGCCGCTGGAGGTGTGACGGGCACCTCAGAAATTGACGCTGGTAAGTCGGATCCGAGTGCAGTAGTCGCAGGTTGCTTGAAGGTGCTCGGACCACCCGCGACGCGGCGCGGTCGCAACTGTGGTACCCAAACCGCGCCGTCTAGGGTGGCCAGGCAAATAGCACCGTCGCGGGTGGCGACGATCGCGCCAGGTGTGCCTCTCAGCGCATCCTCGCGATGGCCGCCGTGCAGGTAGTACTCCCGCCCGCACAACTCATCCAGCACGCCTGGTTGTGAATCGGCAGCGCGCAACTTCCTTAGGACGGCAGCCGTGTCGTCGGTTTCCCAGTTGATCCGGCGGCGCTTCTGATCGTGATAAGGCCGAAGCCGTCCACGGATGTCCCGTCGGAGGTAGTCCAGCGGCTCAGGATCGAACCGACCACTTGCGAATCGGTCGACTGCGAGCAGCACAGCCTGCACAGCGGCATCGGATACCTCGTTGCGATAGAGTTCGCTCTTACTACAGGTTGTGACAGTGAACGGTACCGAAGCCCAGATAGGTCCGGCATCCATCTCTTCAACCGCCTGAAGCACCGTGACGCCCCACTTGTGTTCGCCCTCGTGAATCGCCCAATCGAGAGATGAGGGCCCACGGTCGCCGATCGGGCCTGGGTGCACGATCAGCACGGTGTATGCCGCCCAGATGTCTTCTGGGATCGCCCTGGTGAGCATAGGCGCGAGGACCAGTTCAGGCTGGAAGGCAGTCACCCCCGCCCGCAACTGTTCATCGCTCAGCGCCAGTTCGACACCAATGCGGTGATCGCGGAGGCGTAGTTCGGCGTGGATGCGCTGGGTCAGGCTGTTGAATGCACTGGCCACTAGAAGGATTCGCAAAGTTGGCCTCCATCGTGTAAAGGTAGATATTTACGCCTTGCCTGGCGTCATTTATAGGCAGCCGACCAAAATTCGAATCTCAACATAGTTTTCATTGCACTCGAGCGGAAACCGTCTGGCATCCAGAATATTTACACACTCCACGCTGGGAGAACATCGGGTTTATCGCCGATGTGTTGGGCGTTTCTATCGTGGAATGACATCAAATTGCACAGTTATATTCTGCCAGCCCTTAGCTGCATTGCCCCCGTTGCAACTCGCTGACGCGGTCATTATGCCAGCACTCTGCGACATTCCCAATGGTGGGTGGTCCAGCTAGTGTGTCGCGCCTGAGATTCGTTGAAGATATTTAGCGAGTGATTCGAGGATCTCCTCCGCGGTCTTTCGCCAGACGAATGGTTTCGGGTCGGCGTTCCATTGCTCGATCCAGGCTGTGATGTCTTTGTCCAGTGCCGCAACGCTTTTGTGGACTCCGCGGCGCAGGAGTTGGTCGGTGAGGAACCCGAACCAGCGTTCGACCTGGTTGAGCCAGGACGAGCCGGTCGGGGTGAAATGCATGTGGAAGCGTGAATGTTTGGCCAGCCAGGCGTTGATCGTCGGTGTCTTGTGGGTGGACAAGTTGTCGCAGACCAGGTGCACGTCCAGTTCCGCGGGCACAGCCTTGTCGATCGCGATGAGGAATTTCTTGAACTCGGCCGCGCGGCGGCGGGAGTACAGTTTGGAGATCACGGCTCCGTCGGCGATGTCGAACGCCGCGAACAGGCTGGTCACGCCGTGGCGGACGTAGTCGTGGGAGTATCGCTCAGGCATGCCGGGCATCATCGGCAGCACCGGTTGCGAGCGGTCCAGTGCCTGGATCCCCGACTTCTCGTCCACACATAGCACGACCGCCTTTTCCGGCGGATTGTGATACAGCCCGACCACATCGACGACCTTGTCCACGAACAATGGATCGGTCGAGAGTTTGAAGCCGTCGGCCACATGCGGTTTCAGATCGAACTTGTTCCAGATCCGCCCGATCGTCGACGGCGACAAACCACTTCGTTTGGCCATCGAGGTCCGCGACCAATGCGTCGCGCCTGCCGGCTTCTGCTCCAGGGTCATCGTGACGACTTCTTCGACCTTGTCCAGCAGGACCGACGGGGGCCGTCCAGGACGCGGCTCGTCGGAGAGCCCCTCGAGACGTTTCTGCGCGAAACGCCTCCGCCACTTACCAACAGTCTGGGCCGTGATACCCAACTCGGCTGCCACATCCTGATTGGATTTTCCTGCCGCACACCTCAATACGATCCGGCAGCGTTCCGCGAGGGCCTGCGACGACTTCGCTCGCCGCGCCCACCGCTGCAACGTCTCACGCTCATCGCCGGTCAACACGATCTCGGCCACCGGCCGCCCACCGCGATCGCGATCGCCCAGTCCCTCCAGACCCTCGGCAGCGAACTGCCCACGCCATCTCGCCGCAGACCCCACCGAGACACCGACAAGCCGCGCGGCACCCGCATTCGACATACCCTCAGCACAGGCCAGCACGATCCGAGCTCGTTGCGCCTCGCGCCGATCCAGCGATTCCGCCATGCGCGCAAGCTCCACACGCTCAGCCTCGGACACGACGATCTCAACAGCAGAAGGCCCACGATGCGACACAGAAACAGGCTAACAACTTAGAGGATGCATTTCAGGCGCGACACACTAGTGCCTCGTCAAGCAACCTTCGGTAGGTAATCAGGGTGGCGGATCTTGGAGTTGACGGCGAAGTCGCGCTTGGGTCGGATGTGCTGGTTGTACCAGCGGATGTAGGCGCCGATCGCGGCGTCCTGTTCGTCGTGGCTGCGGTGATCGGTGCCGTTCAACGCGAAGTAGCGTAGAGCGGCGAATTCGGCTTCGATCCAGTTCAACCACGATGAATAGGTTGGTAGGAACACCAGTTCCACGTCGTTGGCCTCAGCCCAGGTGCGGACCTCGGTGCGTTTGTGCGGGGAGAAGTTGTCGACGATGACGTAAAGCTTCTGCCCGCGCCAGCGCGCCCGCAGCGACTTCAGCAACGACAGGAACTCCTGCCACCGTTTACGATCCTGGATCCGGTAGTGGATCTTGCCGGTCGCCAGATCCAGAGCGCCGAGCAGGTGCCGCACGCCCTGGGTCCGCCGGTAAGTCGCTCGCAGCCGTTTCGGGGTTCGTCGCGGGAACCAGCCACGACCAGTGCGGGGTTGCAGATTCAGCGGCCCGAACTCGTCCACGCAGACCACCCGTCCATCAGTGGGTGGATGGTCGTAGAGGTCCAGGACGCGGTTCATCTTCGCGGTGAACTGCTTCGGCCAGTTGCGCGACCACCGGGAACACTATTTTGGGAGGACGTTCTCCCGTGCGAAGTAGGCCGCCGCCTTACGTAGCACCTCGTTCTCCAGTTCGAGTTGCCGAGTCTTGCGCCGCAACTCGGCCAGTTCCTTGCGTTCAGCGCTGGTCACGCCCTCCCGGGCGCCCTCATCGATATCGGCACGTCGCAGCCAGTTCCGCAGGCACGATTCCGAGATCCCCAAACCCTTCGCGACCTGACCGATCGGCTTGTCGCTACTGCGTGCCAACTCGATCGCGCGCTGACGGAACTCCAGTGGGTGTGCTGGTGGCATCCAGACTCCTTTCGGAGGCGAGAATCTCACCTCACTGTCGGTGTCCGGAAGACCGGGGCAACCTCAGTTCACATGCCTCCGCCGTGCTGTGCCGGTATCTCCCTGTTCGAACGGGAGGCGGGACATAGCTTTCTTGGACATCTTGGTTCCAGATGTCCTTCGGTTGTTCATCAATCACAGGTCGCGGGAATGCGGCGGCGTCGACAGCGAAGAAGTTGCGCGTCACGCAGAGGCTCCCCGGTTCGGTTGGCTCCTTGGTCTGTGCGGAAATCCTCGTAGCGGATGGACCATCGACATACCTTGAGCCCGATGCCGAGGAGTTCGTCCGCGATGTGGTCTGCAGACCACTGTCCGTCACACACCGCCGACCCGGCCTTGGTAAACACCTCTCCGATCGCGACGTAGGCCCGGCCGGTCACGCGCAGCTGTCACCGCGATGTTCTCGACGCCGCCACCGCCGTCGCAGGGACAAGGTGGGACCTGCACGAACTCTGCCACTCCGGACTCAGCAACCTCGGCGAATCCGGTGCCGGCCTCCTGGAACTCACATTCAAATCCCGGGCACAGCAACGCCGACAACCCGAGCCGCTACTCCAACCTCACACCAGGCGCTGCGCGATCTGTCCAGCCTCCGACCACCGCTGACCAGCGGTTACATCCGTATTCGTCGCTTTCCTGCTGCAGCCCCCTCGATGAGTTTGTGCATGTGGAGCAGCCGAGGCGCGCGGATCAATCGGCAAGGTCGAGGAATGCCGATCGGCAATAGATGACTGTATGGTTACGTAGGGAAGGCCATCTGATTAAGAATTTTCTCTTCGGGACGGGCGGGGTGGCTAGGATTGGGGGGCAGATGCTGGCTGTTTTCTCGTCGTGTCTGTTTGTTGTTGTTTCTCGCGTGGAGGCTGGCTGGGATGGTGGCGATCGGTGGCGATGGCGGGCGT
>NZ_JBEXME010000043.1:0-31547 GCF_040610355.1 Nocardia sp. NPDC004168
GCGTTGGCCGTGCACCATGCACGGACCTCGGCCCGCTTGTGGACCGAGTAGTTGTCGCAGATCAGATACAACTTCTCACCCGGCCACCGGGCTCGCAGCGATTTGCAGAACGCCAGGAACTCCGTCCACCGTTTCCGATCCCGGATCCGGTAGTACAACTGGCCCGAGGACAGGTCCAGGGCACCGAACATGTGCCGGACGCCCTGAGTGCGCCGGTAGGTCGCGCGCAACCGGCGTGGCCGACGGGCGGTGAACCAGCCGCGGCCGGGGCGGGGCTGCAGGTTCAAAGGCCCGAACTCGTCCACAGACCACGCGCCCGTCGGCGGGCGGATGATCGTAGAGGTCGAGCACCCGCGCCATCTTGGCCTGAAAATCCGGGTCGTTGCTGGCCTTCCACGTTTTCGTGGCCTGCCACGACACTCCACCGGCCTTCAGGATCTTCCGCAGGGTTTCACGGCTGATATCGGCAATCTCGTTGACCCGCAGCACTTCCACCAGCTTCGACAGGCTCCATGTCGCGAACGGCCATCCCAGGTCACGGGGGCAGCACCGGGCGATCTGACAGATCCGATCACGTGTCGCCTGATCGGTCTTCGCCGGCCTGCCCCCGCTCCATTTTGGGTCCAATGCCTCGAAACCATGCGCGTTGAAGTCGTGGATCACCTGTCGCACATACGATTCCGACACTTGCATCAGCTTCGCGATCAACCCGACCGGCTGATGCTGCGCCGAGGCCATCACCACGACCGCGCGCCGCATCCGGATCGGCTGCTTGCTCCGGCGCGCGATCTGCGCCAGCTTGCGGCCCTCTTCCGGGGTCACCGCCCTGACGAACACATCCGGCTTCCGAGCCACCGGCACCACCTCCACCAGCAGCATCACCGGACACCAGCCGATGATCAACCCGCCACCCCGAGTGGCGGGTTACAGCATCAACCTTCCCGGACGCGGCACTAGCAGTCAGCGAGTAACAATGAGTAACACGCCCACCCACCTTGCACGCAGGAGCTACGCAAACCGAATGAGCCCCGAATCGGTCTGCGGCGGTTCGAGGCTCATTCGGGGGTATTCGCGCCTACCATCCGATCGCTCAAACAGTTGACGCATCGAATCTATCTCGTGTTCACCGCATCTGAGAAATCCGCTGCCGCACCCATCGGGGGGGGCGGTCGCGGCTCAGGCGGCGATGCTGAGCAGGCTGGCGCGCACTCTGGGCAGGCGACCCGCGGTGACGTGGGCGGCTGATTCGCTGGCCTTGCGGTCGGTCGTTGTGGCCGTAGTAGCGGTCTATGGCGTTGACCGATTCGCGCCCGGCATCGCGGGAGACAACGAAGTTCGGGACAGCGTCCTGCAGCTTCCACGAGATCCGGTGTGGCGCAACGTGTACGGGGTCAGGAACTCCCCGTGAGCGTACGAATCGCATACTGATCCGCACCGCACCGGTGACCGGGCCGACGTCGCGAACCACCAGCGCATCCACTTCGCTGGGGCGTGCCAGAGAAATGCCAGAGAAACCAGCCCGAATTCGGCGTGCGGGCGCCACCGCCGGCCCAGCACTGATCGAACAGCTCCCATTCGTCGTTGTAGAAACTGTCGATCTCCGCCTGATCGTGGCGCGGCAACCCGCATCCCCGCGCACGGGTTGGAGGGCAGCAGCGGCACATTGACACGCCGCGGCACGCAGCGCCGCGCTCAGGAAGGCGTGCTTCTGGTGAGTGGCGATTCGAACACACCGGTCCCCGGAGTTCGAGCCACTCGCGCCCGGCGCTCCGCACGAGGCGACGTACCCGGTATCCGTCGGTGCACGCGCAGTGGGCAAGTCAGAACGCTGGTATCTCCAGCAGTTCAGAGTAGGCCGGTTCCCGGCACGTAAGGCGGGCCGCACCTGGTTCCTCACCACGAGCGATGTCGCCGCGGCTATCGAAGCGACCAGCCGCCCAGCCACCACTCCGGCCGTTCCTGTAATCCCGCCACAGTCAGCAGAGCAACTCCGCCGCACAGCAACTCGCCGCAACCGTCGCCGCCGCCCTATCCCCCCGCAGACCGGGCGAGGAGCAACCACCCCGTCACCACGGATCAGCTTCCCTATGCCTTCGTCGCCTCACCCAACTCGATCGACCCGAAGAGTTCGCCTTTCACGAACCATGGCGATGAGGACTCGAGCAACAAAGATGACGGCGCAAAGTTTCTCGTTCCGTCAGTAACTCACGTCGTGTGCCCCGACAGGGATGCCAGAGGCAGCCAGGCTGAGACATCAGTGTGGCCAGCCGAGCCGCACCGTCTCGTCAGGAGCCACTCGCCAACCACAGGGGAGGCGGCGCACGCGCACGTGCTGATGTGGCCGATCCGGACGGCGTGAACCGTTGACCCGAGCCGACATCCGGACGACCGCACCGTTCCGTCAGCAGGACCGCCAGCGAGTTTCGTCGGCGTGTACACCACCACACGCGCCCGGATGGGAGCAACCGGCCAATGACCCGGCCCGGCCGGCTCACCGATCCGGACTCGCACATCCACTTGATCATGCCACTAGCGCAACAGGGCGCATGTGCGCTTCAATCGATGTCGGGAGAATCAGCAGACGGGTCACGAAAGAGGTGACTCCATGCTGTTTCATACCCGTATCGCGGTAGCTGATGGATGGTTCTCAGTATCCGCCTCGACCGCTCCAACCCAAGTCGCGTGCACGGTCCCCCCCTTTCCCGCGGCCCAGGCCACTCACCAGCAGCTCCCACAGGCGGCCTCGCATGGGTGAGAGCAGCGATCACGCGCGGGAATGGACCGACGAGGAACTCGCCTACATCAACGAGGTCCACCAACGCATTTCTGGTCCGCTCTCCGAGCGTCAACTCGCCGTGCTGCGCCGATGGTGGCAGGGCGGCTACGCCACAGACCACACCGACGAGCCAGAAACCTGAAGTCTCAGCCAATCGGGCCACGACCCCGCCAAACTTCTAGAGACGTCACATTTGCTTCAACCAAGCATGGCGAAAGAAGTCCGAACCCCCGTGGGACCGTTCACAGTCCCGCCGACCTCAGTCCACCGGCGAGTTTCAAACAATCCGGTGCGCCCACGCGCGGCAATCATCGCTCACCGCACCGAATCACTCGTGGCCCTCACCCCGCTGCCGCGTGGTACAGCTCCCGATGCTCCGCCCACGGACGCGCCCGCTCCTCCACACTCATCCCCAACAACCTCCGCAACTTCCCCCACGCCACCTCATCCACCGGCGTATACACCTGCATCCACGCATTCGGCACCGACGGCAACGACATACTCGTCAAAAACATCTCCAACTCCCCCACCGCCAAATTCCGCACCACCTTCGTCCGACTCACCGGCACCGCCACATCATTCAACGCCCACAACGACGCGAAACTCTCACTCTCCACACACAACTCCGAGACAAACTCCTCCCACCCCGGATCACCAAGATTCTTCGCATACGCCCCACGTAGATACCCCACCATCCGCCGCAAATCATCCCAATTATGACGATACGCGTTACAGCACTCCGGAGTCAGAAACACCCGACGCGCCACATTACGCTCCCCCGCCAAAAACCCCGGGCACAACGCCTCATACGAAGAGTTGTGCGCCAACACGTCATACCGGGCACTCAACACCACACCCGGCAACGGCTCCAAATGATCCAAAATAACCTGCAACTCCTCCGGCAACACCGACCCCGCATCCACCGAAGGCACCGTCGGCACATCCGCCAACCGATACAAATGCGCCTTCTCCGCCGCATCCAGCGACAACGTCCGCGCCACCGCATTCAAAACCTGAACACTCACGTTGATTTGGCGCCCCTGTTCAAGCCAAGTGTACCAAGTTATTCCAATTCCGGATAATTGGGCGACTTCTTCGCGGCGCAATCCGGGAGTTCGCCGACGTGTTCCTGTCGGAATTCCAACATCCTCTGGCGAGATACGGGCTCGCCGGGACTTGAGAAAGGCACCCAATTCCGCGCGTCGGGCCTTCCGCACTGCCCGGACGTCGACTACATCGGTCATCCTCTGATCCTTCCGCACCATGCCACAGGTATCCAGTTATTGTCAGTACTAGTTTCGGCCGCCACCGGCCAACGGCCGCCAGACCCGGGGTCGGCATAGGTGAGGACTCTCCTGAGACCGAGCGGGCCTAGCGGCTTTGCATCGGTCACGTTCACTATCTGGATCGATACGTGGCCCGGTCGGTGCGGCGAGGGTCGTCGCACCGGGAGCCTGAGTGGGAGTCCACGGCCGCGTCACGAGACAAGTGGCTCGATCTCGATAGTGTCCACGCCAGCGCCCACACCGAACCCGCGTCGTTTTCCCGCGGCGGACAGAATCGTCACCCGCACCAGCGACCGGATGATGTCGCGCTTCGCTTCCAACGGAGTCAGCTCCGGATCGCGCCACTTCACCCGCGCATCCGGGCCCGCCGCGGCAGCGACGTGCGGCATGGGCAGAGCCGCTTGGGCTCTCCGCTCCGCCGCCTCGATCAGCGGCGCCTTCCTCGCTTTGTAGACGGCGATTTCCGCTGGCGCCAGGTCCGCGTCAATAGCATCGTTCAACCACTTCTCATACGAGACACGCAGTTCACGTGCCTCCGCCAACGCAGCCACGGCGTCCTCGTCCGTGCGAGCCAGAGCACCGAGCAATGCGGGATCCTCCAGCCGCCGCAGGACCACCTCCTCGACCAGAGCATCGACCAACTTCGCCTTGCGGCCAACGCAGCTGTTCTTCTTGCACACGTAGTAGCGAGTCTCGGGACCCCACTTGCGCCGCGACACAACCGGCCCGTCGCACTTCCAACACCGCAATAGCCCCGACAGCAACCACTTCGGCGCACTCCCGTTAGAAGTCCCCCGGCGAGGATCATTGAGGATCATCTTCAATCGCTCATGCTCCTCGACCGAGATCAGGCCTTCCCAAGCAGCCTTGACCGTCAAGCGCTCGCCGTTCTCATCGACATGAACGCGCAGTCCTGCCGCCGCTTCGCTCAACAGCACGCGCTTGACCATGTTGCTATCCCATTGCGTTCGCCACGTTTTCGGGCACGGGCACGATCGCCTATCGACCTTCCGCACCACCCGACGCCCGTCCTTCACCGAGCACCGGTTGCACGGGAAAGACTTGTCATGGCTCGGAACTGGCACGCCCTCCCTCGTCAGCCAACGTCCGATCTGGTACGTCGGCTCCATGTCCAGCGCACGCCGGACCATCTCACGAAAGATCGGACCGTTCTGAGGACACGGCACCCGTCGCACCGCGCGGCCTCGTTGATAGACGATCTGGAAGCCGAACGCCTCCGGGCCATGCGGCTTACCCTCCGCGAAGTTCTGCGCCAGAGCCCGCATCGAGTCCAACCGGTTTCGTTCCGGCGCGTGCTCGTCCTCGACCGCGTCCTGAGCGACCCGCTTGCGATCGTCGGGATCGTTCATGTCATAGAGCACGCCGCCGTAATACCAGTACACCCTGAACTCCGCACACAACTCACGCAGCTCGGCCATGTCGCCGACCTTCCGGTTGGCCCGCGACGAGGACCAGTTGACCAACACACCCCCAGGCACCTCACCCCGTTTCACCCGGCCAGCTATCGCCGCCAACTCCTGACGCAGCACCTCACGACCCGGACGATCCTTACGCGCATGACGCGTCGCCCCCACCGCACCCTCATCAATCACCTTGCACACCGACCACCCGAACTGGGCACACTCCCCCCGCCCCCACGCGATCTGCTCCTTCGGGGAACGCTCGTTCTTATGTTTCCCCACCTTCGACACACGGGCCTGGATGACGGCCGCCAAACCAGGGAAATCCTTCGGACTCAGAGGCATAACCCCAGGCTAAGCAATAGATACCCCTAACTGCACTGCACGCACGTATACCAGGTCACGCCGATTCCTGATAATTGGGCGACTTCTTCGCGACGGAGCCCCGGTGTACGTCGACGCGTTCCGGTGGGGATGCCGACATCCTCGGGTGCGATACGCGCTCGCCGGGATTTGAGGAAGGCTCCTAGTTCCGCGCGCCGCGCCCTGCGCACTGCTCGCACATCGACGACTTCGGTCATTCCAGAGATCATCCCGTACCGGGACACAAGTATCCAGGTGCTGCTGGTACCAGTTTCAGCGCGGCGCGGCGCCGGTGATGTTCGGTTCGTCCCGGCTGGGTAGGACTGTGAAGTGGTGCGTTGGCGTGAAGCACTCGAAGGCGTCACCGCGTTCCTGGCCGCCGCGGTGGCCGGGCTGTTGCTGGTCGTGCCGCTCAGCTTCGGCAGGACCTGTCATTGCACGCCCTATCAGGTGAACCGATTGGTGTTGAGCGTGCCGCGGGAGGCAGCGATCGGTGTGCTGGTCGCGGCGGTCACCGCGGTGGTCGCGGTCAGTCTGGCGCGGGCGCGTACCGCGTGGTGGATCGCGCTGGCGGCGACATCGCTGTTGTTCGTCACACACACGGTCGAAGCGAACAGTGCCTCGCCCGACGTACTGACGACCACCGCCAACCTCGACGCGATCGGCAGCGGCATCCTGCTCGGCGCGACGGGCGTGGCCGTACTCGGCCGCCGCGTGCCCGCGACGGGCTTGGTACTCGGCGCTGTCGGCTGCTTCGTGGTCATCACGCTCTCGCAGGCGTCGGGGCTGCTGGGCAACCCGCATCGGGCGACCGCCGAGCCACACGTGTGGTCGGTGTTGGAAACGCAACCTCTGTGGTTGCTGGCGGCGGTGGCCGGGCTCATCCTGACGTGCCAGGTGGTCACCCGGCACCGCTTCACGCCGGAACCGATCTATCCGGAACTGCCGCTCAGCCCGGTCATCGCCGCGATCGTGCTCGTGCTGACCGAATTGGCCGTCGCGGAGTGGCGCTTCCGTCACGGCGACGGCAGTCTCGCGCTGATCGTGACGGCACTGTGCACGCTGCTGGCCACGACCCTCGCCGCCTGGCTGCTACCGCGCCGGGACGGGATCGCGATCTACCTCGCGGTCGGGCTCAGCGCCACAGGCAGCGCGGTGGGCAGCGGTCCGCGACCGATATGGAGCGTGCCGCTCCTGCTGGGCCTGATCCTGCTCGGGTATCTGGTCGGAACCCGAATCCGACCCTCGAATCCCCTGATAGGCGCCGGTTTGCTCGCGGCCGTCGCGCTGTTCGCCTCCGTTGCCCCACCAGGTGGCACGCGCAACGTGGTCACGGCCGCGCTCGCCGTCGTCGCGGGGTATTGCGCGGTCTCCATCCAGCCACGAACGGCGGGTAGCATTCTGGCGATCGCCATCCTGTGGCGCCCCTCGACCGTGGCGCCCACCCGCACCGAGTCGTTCGACTGGACGATGGTGTCGCCGCACCATCTGCACGATTGGGGCCCGGTCACCGTGGTGTCGGGCTCGGAATGGGCGGCGTTCGCCATCGCGGTCGGCTGCGGGATCGGACTCGCTCTCCGCGCTCTTCCGAGGCGAAGAGCCCGCGTGCCGCGCCGCGCTCCGGCCGACATGGCGGCGATGCGACCCGCGATGTCCAGGGCGTCGACGGCTCGACATGGGCGCATGGAACCGAGTTAGGCGTACCCTCCGCCTTCGTCCGGCCATGCGCGGGTTGAAGACGCACTACGTCCGACAGCACCCATTGGGCGATACGTAGCGGGCACGACCATACCCCTGGTCGACGACGTCGCTACCGGCGCGAATATGCGCGCCGCGCCGGAGCGGTGCGGCGACCGGGTCCGACGCGAATCGTGGTGGCCGTGCCCGCTGCTCCGAGTCCACGTGCCAGGAAGTGGGTCGCGTCTTGGAGACCGAATCGTGTGCGCGACCACCCCGCACACCGGGCGTCGCCACCGGCCGCGAGCCGAGCGGCGCAGTCACTACTTCCGAGTCGGATCGCTCACCGGTTCGACGCGCTGATTCACATCGAGGAGACCGGCGCACTGCAACCGCTCGACGGTACCTCCCGATGGGAAGCCGGGGAACTGCCCGAACCTATCCCTTCGCCGTGTGACCGGTCGCGCCGCCGTGGTGTGGCAGCGAACGACCGTCCTGATGCGGCGCCGATATCCCGCCGTGGTGCGGCACAGGTCGACCGAGCGGCATCTGCGGCACCGGCGGCGCGGGCGGAACGAATCGCAGGATTTCGGAGAAACCCCGGAATCCACCGGGAATGGGAACCTCCAGCGGGAGATCGGGTTCGCCGACGGACGACGGCTCCGCCACAGCGGGGGCGGCGGGAAGCACGGCTGCCGCGGCCGCACATACCGCGGCGATCGTCCGGGCGGCCCACGAACTATGTTGTGCGCGTTGATCAGGTCGAACATCGACGTCAGACGCCATGATGCGGTCCTCCGATCTGCGTCGGCCGGCCCGGTACGACCCATCCGGTACCACGGGGACGTCACCGAGCCTCGAATTCGTTCGAAACACCACGGTGCTTGCGGTCCACTGGATCCGGAGAGTCATGCTCCCGCACACATTCGAAGAGCTGGCGCGGGACACACGACGAAATGATCACGAAAAGACAACGAACAAGCGGCCGGTCGGTACCGGCCGCTTGTTGGCGTCCGTCAGGCCTTCGCTTGCGCCGACGAGCGAGCCGGATTTGCTTGCCCGGCCGCCTTGGGGTCGAGTTCGTCCTGTTTCGCGCGCACCCCGGCCTCGACCCGGTCGCCGAGATTCTTGTCGACATTGCGCCAGTACTCGAATGCCCGGTCCAGCACCGGCGCGCTGACGCCGTTCAGCAGGTGCCCGACGATGTTGTCCACCAGCCGCTGCCGTGCCGCGTCGTCGAGCACGTCGCGGACCATGGTGCCCGCCTGGCCCCAATCGTCGTCGTCCCGGTGCAGCGTGTAGGCCGAGCGCACGAGTTCTCCGTCGGTGTGCCACGTCGCGGGCGGACCAGCGACGGCGGGATCGGCGTGCGGGCCGCCCTTCGAGTTCGGCACGTACACCGGATCGCCCGGGTTGTGGTGACGCAGCGCGCCGTCCTTGCTGTACGAGCGGACGGTGGTGGCGTGCGGCGTATTGACCGGGAGCTCTTTGTAATTGGCGCCGATGCGGTGCCGGTGCGCGTCGGGGTAGGAGAACCAGCGGGCCATCAGCATCTTGTCCGGGCTCGGCCCGGTGCCGGGTACCGAACTGCTCGGCTCGAACGCCGCCTGCTCGATCTCGGTATGGTAATCCGCCGGATTGCGGTCGAGCGTCATCCTGCCAACGTCGATCAGCGGATAGTCGCCGTGCGGCCAGACCTTGGTCAGGTCGAAGGGGTTGAACCGGTATGACTTCGCCTCGTCGAACGGCATGATCTGCATCTTCAACGTCCAACTCGGGAAATCGCCGCCTTCGATGGATTCCCACAGATCGCGGGTGTGATAGTCGGTGTCCATCGCCGCCATCTGATCGCCTTCGTCCTGGGTGAAGAACTCGATACCTTGATCGGTCTTGAAGTGGTACTTGACCCAGAACCGTTCCCCGGAGGCGTTCACCCACATGTAGGTGTGGCTGGAGTATCCGTTCATGTGCCGCCACGTGCGCGGGATACCGCGGTCACCCATCAACCAGGTCACCTGGTGCGCGGATTCCGGCGACAGCGTCCAGAAGTCCCATTGCATGTCGTGGTCGCGCAGATTGTTGTCGGCGCGGCGCTTCTGGGAACGGATGAAGTCCTGGAACTTCATCGGGTCGCGCACGAAGAAGATCGGCGTGTTGTTGGCGACCATGTCGAAGTTGCCCTGCTCGGTGTAGAACTTCAGCGCGAACCCGCGCGGATCGCGCCAGGTGTCGGGGCTGCCGCGCTCTCCAGCGACGGTGGAGAAGCGGGCCAGCATCTCCGTCTTCTTCCCCGGTTGGAAAACCTCGGCCATGGTGTAGGCACTCACGTCGTGGGTGACCTCGAAGACGCCGAATGCGCCGCCGCCCTTCGCGTGCGGCTGGCGCTCGGGCACCCGTTCCCGATTGAACGCCGCCATCTTCTCGATCAGATACCAGTCCTGCAGCAAGATCGGCCCATCCGGGCCGACGGTCAGTGAATGCTCGTCGCTGGGGACCGGGATCCCGGCGTCATCGGTGGTGTAGTTCGGGCCAGACATCTCTCTCCTCTCCTACGAGCCGCGGGCAGGAGGCCGGCGACGAGACCGCAGAGACGAGCGGCGCGATCGCTTCACGACCGCGACGGGGTCTGCGGGTAGGCTCCCGCGCTCGACGAACGGCATCGCCGCCGCGGCCGAAGGCCGATACCCGTCCCGTCGGTCCTGTCGATCGACTTCCCAGGGGACCACTGCTCAAACTAGCGCTGACCAGGCCTTCCGCGACGACGAGCGACCGGGGCCGCGCCACCGGCGGCGCGCGATCGGTACGCGCACGACCGGCACGGGGGCTCTTTCGCGAGGCGACCGGCGCCCGGCTAGGCTGCGTCGGCTGTCGCATGCCGAATTCCGTCCGACCACAAATTCTTTCGATGGGAAACGAAATGAAGCTCGCGCTGTGCGGGGTGCTGGTCGTCTGTACGTTGTCCGTCTCCGCGGTCGCGGCGGCGTTCATCGTCGCCGAAGCGCGGGCGCACGCGCCGCGCGGTGCCACCAAAGGCTATTTCGCCGATCTACAGCGGCTCGGGGTGCGGACCGCGGGCGACGGCGTGACCGCGGCGCTGCTCGATCTGGGCTACGCGGTGTGCCGGGAATTGGCGGCGGGAACGCCCGAAGCCGACATCGTCGTGCAGGTGAGCGCGCACCAATCGGTGGACGAGGCCGCCGCCGTGGTGGTGGCCGCCGAGCGGAATCTGTGCTGAACCGGCACGATCGGCGAGCGAGGCGACCCGGTCCGCGGACGTCTCCGGCCGCGAAACGGCGTGCGATGCGGGCTGACCGGAAATTCGGCTCTCCTTGGGTAGATTCCCCCGCGATGTCCAGAATCCCTGCTACATCGAGTGCGAACGACGCGGCCGACGCCGCGGTGCCCGCCGCTATGGTCGGGCGCCGGTATCGCAGCAGCGATCACTACGAGGTCGCCCGCGAGAAGATCCGTGAGTACGCCCGCGCGGTGCGCAATCAGCACCCGGCGCACTGGTCGGAGGACGCCGCTGCCGACCTCGGCTACGGCAACCTGGTCGCTCCGCCGACCTTCGGCGCGGTGCCCGGGTATCTCGCCTATGCCGAGGTGTTCGACACGATCCTGCCCGGCTACGACCTGAGCCGTACCATCCAGACCGACCAGATGATCGAATTCCACCGTCCGCTCCTGGCCGGCGACCGGATCTGTTTCGAGATGTCCCTGGACTCGTTCCGGCACGCGTTCGGCGGCGACCTCATCGTCCTGCGCCAGACCATCCTGGACCAGGATGATCGGCCGGTCCTCACGTCTCGGACCAGCTTGGTCGGGCGGGCCGACGAGGCCTTGCCTGACTGGTTGGACGCGGTGGTGATGCACGGAGTACGCCCGGAGGCCCGGCAGCAGCGCCGTGTCCCCGACCCGCGCCGCGTGGGGAACGGCAGCGAGCCCGCCCGCGAGACGCCCGTCACATCGGCGAACCCGCGGGGACGACGGTTCGAAGCCGTGCGTACGGGAGCGGAACTTCCCCCACGCACACTCACGGTCAGCCAAGGCGATCTGGTCAATTACGCCGGAGTGGCGGGCGACCCGAACCCCATCCATTGGAGCACCGAGGCGGCGGCCAAGATGGGAATGGGAACGGTTGTCGCGCAGGGCATGTTCACCATCGGGCTCAGTGTGGATTTGCTCACTTCGTGGCTGGGCGACCCCGGGGCCCTGCGCTCCTACAACGTCCGGCTGACCAATCCGGTGCACGTCGGCGCGACCGGAGGCCGGATCGAGTTCTCGGGCCGGGTGAAACACCTGGACGCGGACACGCGCACCGCCACCGTCGCGATCACCGCCGAGCACGACGGCCACAAGATCTTCGGTCGCGCGACGGCCGAGGTCGTCCTCGCGTGATCGCGCGACCCGTTCGCGCCGCCGCATCGGTGCGTTTGGTCCGGAGCGACGCGGGCACGTTGGAGGCGGAGCACGCGCCCGCCGGGATCGGTGGACGCGAACTCGGCACTCGATCGAGCGGGCAACCGGCCCGCTCGCACCCGAAAGGACCGGTATCTGTCGTGGTTGTGCTTCTTGCTGTGATCGGCTCGGCTTCCCTTGCCGTCATCGCGGTCCATGCCACGGTCGTCGCACGCAGCTTGGCGGAAGTCCGCTCCCCGCGCCGCGACGGCGCGACCAGGGACGACGAGCGGAGCACCGCACGACTGACGGGCACCATGGTCTGATCTTCCGGCTCCCTCCGCGCCCAGCCTCCGCTTCTGCCCAGGTGAACACCGTCATGTCTCGGTCGGGTAGCGGATCGGATACGATCTTGCCTGCCTCTCGGTCCAGCAAACGGCCGCAGAGACAGTAGGCGTGCGCTGGTGCCGCCCTTGGGGATCGGAGGCCGGGTTGTCGGTGTTCGCCGACGACGGCATCAGTGCTGTCAGTCGTTCCGTCGCAACCGGACCCACGACCGGCGGTGTCCGTGCGGCGTGACGGGACAGACGACGATCCCGAGGTGATGGTCGGCGCGGATTGGCCATGGCAGCAACCTTCGGTGCTGTTGATCGAGGACGATCCAGGGGATGCGCTGCTGGTGGAGGAACTGGTCGTGGACGGCGCGCCGGGCCTGCGACTGGACTGGGTCCGGTCGCTGGCGGAGGCCGCCGAGCACCTCGCCTCCGCCGAGCCCGACTGTGTGCTGCTGGACCTGCATCTGCCCGATGCGAAGGGGCTCGAGGCGGTGGAGCGCATCCGCAGGCACACCGACCAGGTCGCGATCGTGGTGATGACCGGGCTCGATCAGGAGCAGACCGGGTTGGCCGCGGTCGCGGCGGGAGCCCAGGACTATCTGGTCAAAGGCCGGGTCGAGCCGGAGCTGTTCGGGCGCGCCGTGCGGTACGCGATCCAGCGCAAGCAGGCCGAGCGCACCAGCGCGGCCCTGCAGGCGAGCAATATGCGCGCGCAGGAGAACGCGCGGCTGGAGCGCGGCCTGCTGCCCACCCCGCTGTTGCGGGGACAGCGGGTCGTCGACATCGTGGCGCGCTACCGTCCCGGCCGGGCCCATTCACTGCTCGGCGGCGATTTCTACGACGTCGTGCAGGACGCGGACGGCACGGTGCACGCCGTCATCGGTGACGTGTCGGGCCACGGCCCGGACGAGGCGGCGACCGGCGTGGCCCTGCGCCTGGCCTGGCGCACCCTGGTGCTGAGCGGCGTCACCGGCGCACGGCAACTGCGGCTGCTCGAGCAAGTGTTGCTGGCCGAACGCACCGGCAAGCAGACTTTCGCGACGGTCACGAGCCTGGTGTTGTATCCCGGCGACCGCCGCGCCCAGGTGCTGCGGGCCGGGCACCCGGGGATGCTGCTGCGCTCGGCTTCCGGATTGACCTGGGTCGAGGTCCCCGGCGGGCCCGCCCTCGGCTTTCTGCCCGGTCGCGCCGAGTGGCCCGTCCACGATCTGGAGCTGCCGCTGGGCTCCGGGCTGATGGTGTTCACCGACGGCCTGTTCGAAGGGTACGCCGGGACCGACCGGGAACGACTCGGTGAGCAAGGGCTGATGGAGGTCGCACGCGCCGTGCGAGCCGCGGATCCCGACTGGTTCGTCGACGAGCTGATCGGTCGCGTGGAGGCGCTGGCGGGTGCGTCCGGCGGATTGGACGACGATGTCGCCATTCTGTATCTGGGATGGAACGGCGACGGGCAAGGACAGGACCGATGACGATGACGACCGGTCGAGCGCCGCTCAGCGCACGATTGACCGCCCAGGCCTGGTTCCAACTGGTACTGGCCGCGATGGTGCTGGTGGTGATCATCGGCACCGTGGCAGGAGCCCAGGTGATCGCGCAGGCCAACCGCGTGACCGATCGGCTCGTCGACAGGACGTTGCCCGCGGCGGCCGAAGCCTACCGGTTACAGAGTGCCCTGGTTAACCAGGAGACCGGTCTGCGCGGCTACCGGATCACCGCCGACCCGCAGTTCCTCCAGCCCTACCGGGACGGCACCCGGGACGAGGCGCAGTCGGCGACCCGCCTACGCGAGCTGCTGGCCGATCGAGAGCCGCTGCTCGACGAGCTCGACGCCGTGGAGCAGGCCGCACAGCGGTGGCGCGGCGAGTACGCGGAGCCGCTGGTCGCGGGGTTGGCCTCTGGATCACCCCTCGGCACCGACCCCACCACGCCGGTCCGCGGTAAACCGCTGTTCGACGACCTCCGGACACGTTTCGACACCCAGAACAGCAGTCTCGCGGCGACCATCGCGCACGACGAAGACGAGCTGACCCACACTCGCGCGGTCCGGGACGCCGTGCTGGCCGGGATGGTCGTGGCGTTCCTGTTGACCGGTGTCCTGCTGACCGTGCTGATCCGGCGCTTGATCGTCCGTCCCCTCGGGTCCTTGACGGATGCGTCGCTGCGGGTGGCGGGCGGCGACTTCGATCATCACATCGACGCCCACGGCCCCGCAGACCTGGTGACCGTCGCGAACGCGGTGGAGAGCATGCGCCGCCGCATCGTCGCCGAGCTGGATTCCTCCCGCGCCAAGGAAGCGGTGCTCGCGGAGCAGAAGACGGATCTGGACCTGCAGGCCGTGGAACTGCGCCGGTCCAACGCCGAGCTGGAGCAGTTCGCCTATGTCGCCTCGCACGACCTGCAGGAGCCGCTGCGCAAGGTTGCGTCGTTCTGCCAGTTGCTGGAGAAGCGCTACGGCGACAAGCTCGACGAGCGCGGCAAGCAGTACATCGACTTCGCCGTCGACGGCGCCAAGCGGATGCAGGTGCTGATCAACGACCTGCTCACCTTCTCCCGCGTCGGCCGCGTCACCGACCGCACCGAACCCACCGGCCTCGGCCCGGCCTTGGACAAGGCCCTGACCAATCTCTCCGCGGTGATCGACGACACCACCGCGAGCATCCAGCGGCCCGACGAGCTGCCCGAGATCATCGGCGATCCGACCCTGCTGACCATGCTGTGGCAGAACCTGATCGCCAACGCCATCAAGTTCCGCGAGCCCGACCGCGTACCGCGGATCGAGATCACCTGCGAACCGGCCGAGAACGGCAGCGGCTGGCTGCTGTCGATCTCGGACAACGGCATCGGTATCGCGCCCGAATTCGCCGAGAAGGTGTTCGTCATCTTCCAGCGGCTGCACAATCGTGAGGAGTACAGCGGAACCGGTATCGGGCTGGCTGTCTGCAAGAAGATCGTGGAGTATCACGGCGGCCGGATCTGGATCGACACCGAGTACACCGCGGGCGCTCGCTTCTACTTCACCCTGCGCACCGCCGAAGCCGACCTCACCGTCCGCACCGCCGACGTACCCGCCCCTGAAGGAGCCACCGCATGACCGATCCCGGCCAGCCCATCGACATCCTGCTCGTGGAAGACGACCCTGGCGACGAGCTGATGACGCGAGAAGCCTTCGAGGACAACAAGATCGGCAACACCTTGCACGTCGCCAGGGACGGCGAGGAGGCGCTCGAATTCCTCTACCGCCAAGGACGGCACGCGGACGCTCCGCGGCCTGATCTGATCCTGCTCGACCTGAACCTGCCCAAGTACGACGGCAGGCAGGTGCTGGAGAAGATCAAAGCCGACCCTGATCTGTCGCACATCCCGGTGGTCGTGCTCACCACCTCCGCGGCCGAGGAGGACATACTGCGCAGTTACCGGCTGCACGCGAACGCGTACGTCACCAAGCCGGTGGACCTCGACCAGTTCGTCGCCGCCATCAAACAGATCGACGAGTTCTTCGTCCAGGTCGTCCGGCTGCCGCGCCAAATGCTGTGATGGCGTTCGCCGCGGTGCCGGTGCCGGTGGTTCTCACCGACGGGACCGCGGCCTTGCTTGGGGAATGATCAACTGGGTATAGCTTCGGGGAGAACGGCACATCCACGGCGAACACGACAGCCGAGCTCGACGGCGGTCCACGTGCTCGGCGTGGCGAGTACAGCGCACCGATCCCCGATAGGGAGGTAACGAGGTGACGGCGCATCGACGCTATCGGCGAGGCACGACGACGGGAAAACCGGGCCGCGACAGACACACTGCGATCCCGGCGGCTGGTACGCGCTCGTGAGCGCGGGCGAGCGGGTTCCCCTACCCAACGCCGTGACGCCGCTGGAGCTGGACTTCCCCGCCGAGGCGGTGCAATTGGCTACCGTCCGGCATGCCTTGCAGGATTGGCTCACCCAGTGCGGCATGGCCGCGGCCCCGGCCTACGACGTGCTGCTCGCCGTCGGTGAGGCGTGTACCAACGCCGTCGAGCACGGCCATCAGGGCGACGGCGGCATGGTCCGCTTGCGCGCGTCGATCGACGGCGACGAACTCCGGGTGACCATCTCCGACAGCGGCCGATGGAAACAACCTGATCCGCAAGCCGATTCGCTGCGGGGGCGGGGCATGCCACTGATCCGCGCACTCATTCCAGAGGTCACCGTGACTGCCGGCGATACCGGCACGGTGGTCGATCTGCGCACACCTTTTTCGGCGTAGTCCCGGAACCTACGCGCCACCGGGCGGATGGTTCCGCGCATCCCGCAGACGGACGTTGTCGGCCTGCAGCCGGTCGTTGTCCGCGTGCAGCCGGTCGTTGTCCGCGTGCAGGTCGGCGTTCGCGTCCTCCAAGTCGAGAATGCGGCGGATGCCGGCCAGGTTCGCTCCCGTGGCGACCAAGTCGGTGATTCGCCGCAGCCGGGCCAGATCGTCGCCGCTGTAGCGGCGGGTGCCCCCGTCGCTGCGCGCAGGGGTCAGCAATCCGTGACGCTCGTAGAGCCGGAGCGTCTGCACTCCGATTCCGGCCAGTTCGGCTGCGACCGAAATCCCGTACACCGCTCGGTCGGGATCCGGCAGATGCACCGAGTCGCCCCTCTCCTGCGCCATCCATCCTCACTTCACTTCGGCCGACAGATTTCCTAGTTTAGCGCCTTGCGCTCAACTTTCTCTGGTGGTACAAAAAATCTATGCCAGACAACAGAGGTTATCTGGCCCCTACTATGGAGAATGGAGTGAGTTGGAGGTGGCGACCATGCTGATGCGCACCGATCCGTTCCGCGATCTGGACCGTCTGACGCAGCAGGTGTTCGGCACGAAGGCGCACCCCGCGGTGATGCCGATGGATGCCTGGCGCGCCGGCGAGGAGTTCGTCGTGGAGTTCGACCTGCCCGGTATCGATCCCGAATCCCTGGACCTGGACATCGAGCGCAATGTGGTGACGGTACGCGCGCGTCGTCCCGAACTGGACTCGGGCCGGGAGATGATCGCCGCGGAACGCTCTCGCGGCGTGTTCAGCCGTCAGCTGTTCCTGGGCGAGAACCTCGACACCGACAAGATTCGCGCCGACTACACCGACGGCGTTCTCCGCCTCACGATTCCCGTGGCAGAGAAGGCCAAGCCACGCAAGATCGAAATCGGCCGCGGTAACGGGCACAAGGCGATCGACGTCTGAGAAGCCGCGTAAACCGCAAGATTCCCGCACAATCGAAAGCGAGGTGATGTCGCAGCCAGTGATATCGGAGTCAAATCTGCGAAGAGTGTCATTCCCGCTTTTTCGGGCGGGCCCGGAATACCGGGCCCGCCTCTCGCCGAAATATGGAAGATGTTGTCGCACAAGCGTTTTCGTGCGAATGGAGCGTACTCGATGGAGCATCCGATTATGGCAGCCACCGATCCACCCGACCCCATGCTCACCGCGACCGAGACCGGAGCCGGGATCTCCTCCGACGCCGCGATCGTCTGGCCCGACCCCAGTCCGCTGGACGCTTGGTGGCGGCGGATCATGCATTCCGATCCGGTGCGCCGCAGCGCCGCGTGATCCGGCCTCTATCCTTGACTTTCGTGACCGAACAGCCCTACCGCCCCCGTGCCGCGGCGGAATACTGGCGCCGCGGCACGGTGGTCTGGTTCAACATCGAGAAGGGCTTCGGGTTTCTACAGCCCGAAGATGATCCCACGCCGATTTTCGTCGAGTACACCAGCATCGAGACCACGGGATACAAAGCGCTGTACGCGGGTCAGCCAGTGGTGTTCACCGCCGCCATGCGCAAGCGCGGCCCCGAGGCCACGGCGGTGCGCCCGGTGCTGCCCGACGCTTGACCACGGCCCTGGGCCCGGCGGCAACGGTCAGATGACCGTGCCGACGTCATCGGCCACCAAGGTGTCCAAAGCGCGCTCGGCAACAGCGGCAATCGTCATCGACGGGTTGCACGCCGCGGTGTTCCCGGGCATAAGAGCACCGTCGAGCACGTACAGGCCCCGCTGGCCGTGCACCCGGCCCTCCAGATCACAGACGGCTCCCATACTCGCACCACCCAAGGGGTGCCAGGTCGACGGGAACAGGAGGTTGGTGTCGGTGAGAATGCCCGCCGGACCGGCGATCCGGTGGGCCGCGGGACCGATGTAGTTGTCCTGGATGTAGCTGTCACCGTCCTGCGGCCACTGCAGAATCGCGTCGTCGCGGGCCGCGTCGTAGACGAAGTGCCCACGACCGTCGCTGACGCCGTACCCGACCATCATGGTGCTGTTGGCATCGGCGCCCATGGGCGGGATGGACGCCTGGATCAGGGTGTGAGCGGAGTGCGGGTCGGACCAGTTCTTGCTGCCGTAGACCACTGGGCCCCCCTGCTCCGCACCGAAACTCGCGGTCGGATCGGTCCACAGGTAGATGCGGTCGGCGTTGGTGCCCCAGCCTTGGCCGAGTCCGTCGGGCATATCGGGGATCAGGCCTTTCGCCGAGGCGCGCACCAGCAGTCTTGTGGTGTTGAGGCTTCCGGCAGCCAGCACCAGCGCACCGGCGGTGATGATCTTGTTCTCCAGTACGGCGCCGCTGGTGTCCAGGCGCTCGACGTGGACGATCCACTTGCCGTCGGCGGCACGCTCGACATCGGTGACCTGGTGCAGCGGCTCGACCGTCACCAGGCCGGTCGCCTCGGCGGCGGCGATGTAGGTGACGTCGACCGAATGCTTGCCACCGTTGTTCACCCCCATGGCGCCGTCGCCGTTGGTGTAGGAGGGCTTCATCTCGCCCCGCAGTTCGGCCAGGGCGAAGTTCCAGTCGATGGGCATCGGGATCTTCGCCAGCGGAAGCCCGGCGCGGCGCACACGGTCGGCGAAGGCCCGCGCGGCCGCGTAGTTGGGACTGGCGATCAACTCGTCCGGGGCGACGGCCAAGCCGAGCATGCGTGCCACCCGCGGATAGTGCACCCTATCCATCGTCGCCCAGTCCAAGTCCTCGGGGAAGTGGGTATCGAACACCTCCCGCGTCGGTTGCAGGGACATCCCTTGATAGACCAGCGATCCCCCGCCCACGCCCGCCGCGCACAGCGCGGTCATATTGGTACCGGGCACCGCCTCGACGAGTCCGGTGTACGGCTCGAAGACCATCGGCTTGCCGAACAATACGGGGCTGGACTTGTACCAGAGCACCCGCTTGTCCAGCGCTGAAGCGCGCGGGAAGGTCTCCGCGTTCGGGCCCGTCTGCCAGCGCAGACCACGTTCGAGCACCAGGACCCGAACTCCGGCCTCGGCCAGGCGCAGGGCGGTGACGCCACCGCCGAACCCCGATCCGATGACGACCACCCGATGCTCCTCGCGGGTGAGCGGAACGCTGTTCACCCGCGCGGCGATCGGACTCGTCGTGTTCGCGTAGCGGGAGGCGACCACGAGACCGCCCGCCGCGGCTGCTCCGGTCAACAGTGACCGGCGCGAAATTGCTGACATCACACACCCTCGAAGATCAGACGCGAGCTCGGATCTCGCGCGGCCCACCATGGCCGCTACGGGACAGTAATATAACCGGACATGCATGTCCGGTAGTGGCATGATCTGTAGCAGAGGTCACAATCGCTTCGGAGGTGGTCGGGTGCTCGATGAAGTTCCGGATGCGGCTGCGGCCCTCGCGCAGGTACCGCTGGATATTGGGTTCCTCCTGCGGTCCTCGACGTACGCCGAGAACTCGGTGTAATCGCGACGTTCCGTTCAACCAGGTCGAAAACGGCCGATGACCCGCGCGAATCGAGTAGTCGGCTACCCGTGCTCCGATGGCCGACGCCCGCGACCATTCAGCCATGTCAGACAACATCTACGCCGGCGCGTCGGTTCAGGTCTACCCGCAGGACGCCCCACTGAGTCACCCGCACGCCTGCGTCAACGGCTTCCTCGACTACGTCGCGAAGTTCAACACGATCAATTTCCACGCCAAGGACGACGACGTCCGGGAATGGCGTTACGACAAGGAGTACGACAACTGGCAGGATCGCCTCGGCATGGACTCGGTGAAGGTCTTCTATCACTACGCGCACAGCACGACCATGGACGACGGCGTGTTCCTCACCGCGATGGGCCGGACCTGGGACGACACCATCTACGCGTGGTCGGATCGAATGAGTTTCGGTGACCAGCGGTTGCGCTACTTGTTCCTCCACGGATGCGAGTCGTTGCGAATGCACGACGGGCACAGCCCATTTCGCACCTGGCATACGCCGAACCTGGGCGCACGGATGCTGTTCGGGTTCGACAGCCTCACCTTCGACACCGATCAGCAGGGAACGCGGTTCTTCAAGGAGTGGAACACCGGCAAGTCGTTCAGCCAGGCCTGGCAGGACGCGGCGCTGTCGATCTTCCACAACGATCACCGGGTGTCCTCGGCGGCATGTGGCGCCACCGACCGGGAGGCACAGGACCGGCTGTGGAACGAGCGTCTCTTCTTCGGCGAGCCGGTGTCGGACAATTGGTACTGGTGGCGATGGGCTGGCCAAGTCCCCATCGAGGTCGACCTCGGCCTTCACGTTCCTCGCCGGCCGCGGGCGCTGCGCTTGTCGCGCCGTCGCGCCGACGCGGATACCGCCGCCGAACTCGCCGAACGGTTCGGTCTGCGGGCCGTGCTCGCCGAGCCCGCGTCACCCACAGCCGAGGAATATTCTGCCCCGGTCGAATTCGAACCGCGACTGGTCATGCATCCGGACGGCGCGTACCACGTGTTCTACGCCGAGCCGGACCGCACTGCCGACAGCATCGCACCACAGGAGGTTCGGGATATCGCCGATCGCGCGGTCCGGCAGCTCGACCTCGGCCACGACCTGGCGTTGGCCGGCATGTCGGCCACCTTCCACGGCGGTGGCAGCCGCGACGGCGACGAGGTAGCGGCATCGGTGGCCGAGTACACCCTGCACTACCGCCAGGTCTACGACGGCGTCGCCGCGGTGGCAGGCGGCGATGGTCAACTGAGCGTGACGCTCGACCCGGCCGGTCGGCTCTGCTCGATATCGGACACGACAGTCCCGATCGCGGGCGCCGACGAGACCCGCCCGCCATCGGGCGACGATTTCGACGCCATGGCGGCTCTGGACGCGGCGACCAGCGCGCGGGCCGAATGCCTGCGCGACGGAGCGCGCTCGAGCGTCGTGCCCGATTCGCTCGAGGTCGGCTACCGCTTCGATCGCGACGCCGCGATCGTGGTCGCCCGGCAGGCGGTCGAGATCACCTCCGGTGACCGCTTCCGGATCCGCGACGTCGTCGAGATCACCGCCTGAGCCGGGCCGGCGCCCTCTTCCCGCGCATTCCGGGTCTCAGCCCTGGATGGTTTGTCGACCAGAACGAACCGCCCACCCTCACCTACGTCGACAGGCGCGGATTCATCCCGGACCCGGCGGAGTCAGAGCGCGCAGGCATAAGGCCGTGATGCGCTCGACGTCGCCGGGAGCGGGCTCGCCGCGTCGGCGCAACCGCTCGGCGAGCGTGCCGGTGATCGCGTAAGCGTCGCGTCGGAATCCGTTGCGGCGCTTACCAACTCCGCGAGCGTGTCGCGCAGTGGCCCGGCAGGCGCGGTGTCCACCACATCAGGTCAGGCCGTCAACCGCAGGCCCGGCCCAGCGGCGGTCCAGAGCACGGCCAGTGTCGCGGCCGCGGTCCGCTCTTCGGCCTGCGCCAGGATCGCCGCGACCCAGCGCCCGACGCGCGCACGCGGGTCGCCTTCCTTGGCCATCGAGTGGGCCACACAGCCGGTCAACCGCTCCGCTCCGTCCTCCAGCAGGGCTGGCCACCAGCGCGTCCTTGGACGGGAAGTGCCGATAGAACGCGTCGTTGGACAGCCCGGCGGCGGCCACGATGTCCGTTACCCGTGGACGTCCGGTGGTACCGGCCGCGCTGATCACTGTCAGCGCGGCGTCCACCAATGTGCGCACCATCGCGTACTCGGCGCCGCGTTTGACCAACGTCCGCCGGGCGCTCCAGTCCAGCGAGTTGCGGCAGCTGGCCGCGAGCGGCTGGCCGGCTAGCGCCCCTATCCGATGCGCCGCGACTCGCGTCGGCACCGGACTTCACACCGCTGCTCCGAGCTGCTATACATTAGGGGAGGCTTACCTCGTTAGTCGAGGCTAACCTCAGCGATAAAGTGACCTGGTTGTGAGGCTTCATGTATGTCTGCATCTGTAACGCGGTGTCCGAAGGTGACGTGCACACCTGCGTTTCGGCGGGCGCCGACAGCATCCGCCAGGTGAAGAACGCCTGCGGATGGAAGCCCGGTTGCGGCAGCTGCACGGCGCGGTTGGCCGAGGTGATCGGCCGCGCGCGGGCATCCACCGGAGCGCAACCCTCGGCCGCCTGAGCCGACACACCAGGCGGTCTGTCCGCAGCTGCGCGCATTTTGTGCCACGATCGCTGCTATGGACGGCGACAAGGACATCGTTGCGCTGCTCAACGAGCAGCTGACGGCCGAACTCACGGCGATCAACCAGTACTTCCTGCACGCCAAGATGCAGGAGAACTGGGGCTTTACCAAGCTGGCCCGGCACACCCGGCACGAGTCCATCGATGAGATGAAACATGCCGAGATCCTCACCGACCGGATCCTCTTCCTGGAGGGCCTGCCGAACTACCAGAAGCTCAACCCGCTGCGCATCGGGCAGAGCGTGCCCGAGCAGCTGCGGGCCGATCTGCAGATCGAGATGGAGGCGGTCGAACGGCTGCGCCGTGGCATCGAGTTGATGCGTTCACGCGGCGACGTCACCTCCGCTCGTATCTTCGAGCAGATCCTGGAAGACGAAGAACAGCACGTCGACTACCTGGAAACCGAACTCGATCTGGTGGAGAAACTCGGCGAGCCGCTGTACCTCCAGCGCTTCACCGAGACTCCGGACGACTGATCTGCCCTGGCGGTGCGCCTCGGAGCGGCCGACCGGCGTTACGCTCCGGCGCTCGTCACGCCGAGGCGTATCGCCGGGCCAGCCGCCTCCGGTGCTCCGCGGGCGTACCGAACAGGGACCGATCGAGCGCGGAACTCGGCGCGGGCCGGGTGCCGGCCATCCGGTCCCGTCAGGTCGAAACGCCGGCCGCCGGGCTGCACGCTCCGATGGGCGTCGCCTTGGGCCCGGACGGAACCGTTCTGGTCTCCAAAACCGGTGTGGGGCGGACCGTTTCGGTGCGCGGCGCCGGGATCGACACGGTGGTGGACGGGGCGAAGTGGTTCGGGAATCCGTGCGACAGGATGCCGTGCACCGTGCGGAATCCTTTGTCCCAGTGGCTTAGAGGGACCGACGTCTCCAGTCCACAGCGGCGCCGGGCGTGGAGCGACGGGACACGCCCGCCCGATCAGCAGGCGGTCGGTTACGGCTCGGTCAGCCTTCGGGCCAGACGTCCTTCAGCAGCAGCGCGGCATCGGCAGACTGGCGCACGCCCGCCGCATACGCGGGAGCAAGCGCCGCCGAGTCGAACACGTCGATTCCGAACGCGGCGACGCCTTCCTCGTCGGGGACAATGGAAACCTCTGTCGCCGAGCCCAACTCGCGATCGCTGGGGATGCGCGGGAACATGTGCGCCAAGGGTTCGAGGATCACCACGACATCCGCGCCCGCGGCCAGGTCCGCGTTGACCGGCGAGCGCAACCCGCCGTCGAAGTAGTGGCGGCCGTCGATCGGGACCGGCGGGAAGACACCGGGCACCGCCGTGCTGGACGCCAGCGCTTCGGGCAACGACGCCGCGCCGGCCTTGGTCCATGCGCGCAATTCACCAGTGGTGATGTCGATCGCGGTCACGACGAGATCGCGCGCCGGCCACTGCGCCACACCGGCCAGCCCGCCGATACGCGCGATGTGCTCGTCCGGATCACCGGCCTGCGCGGCCAGCGCCAGCTCCCCCGCCCGGCGGCGTGCCTGGGCCGGATCCTGGCCGGGGGCGCGCAGCACGGCGAATATCTCCGCGATTCGCGCCGGATCCGCCCGCACCGGCGCCGCCGACGTGGACGGCGGCCGCAACAAGCGCGCCGGATCGCCACCGTCGGCCAGGACCGCACCGACCACCGAGCCGGCGGAGGTCCCCACGAACCGGTCGGCCAGCGTCAAGTCGATCCCGTTGTCCCGCAGCCCCGTGGCCAGTCCCGCCAACCACGTCAGACCGACCGGACCACCCCCGCCCAGCACCAGCGCGACCGAGAAACCCTTGGATGACACCGTGTCCGACATGACGCCAGCCTATCCGCACCGGCCCGGCCGACCGCTTGCTCATTCGGCCGACTCGTCGACCTGGCTCGCGATCTCTCAACGGTGATAGATCTCCACGACGGCGTTGCCGACCACCCCGACGAGACCGGGACCCCAGTTCATGCACCCTGTCGTCGTACGCTGCCCGTTCGGCGTGAAGGGATAACTGAGCTGGACGTAGGAACCGACCGCGTACAGCGGGAACGGCCCCGAGCTGTAGATGCCTACGCATTCCAGGGCAAGACGTATTCGGCTCCCTCGAGTTCGTCGGGTTGGCAGACCGCCGAAGCGCTGAACAGATCCCGCTCGACGACGCAATCCCGCGGCGTCGCCTGAGCCGGGCCCGAACCGGCAACCGCCGCGAAGGCCGGCACCGGAATCCCGACGACGCCGAGCCGCGCGAGTACGGCGACAGTTCTTTTCATCGAAGCTCCACATCATCTCGCCACGGGGCGGTAGCCGGTCAGCTTTGTTTCCGCTGGCGCTCTCGCAACACGTGGGAACGCAACCGTGAGAATCCCTTGACCCGCACGCTGCGCAGATGGCGCAAGAGGAATTGGTCGTCGTCATCCAGAGCCGCGGCGGCGCCGTCGTCGAGGAGGACGGTCCCAGGGCGGGCCACGCCGGTGAGCCGAGCGGCGACGTTGACCACCGTGCCGTAGAGGTCGCCGAAGCGGGTGAGGACGGGCCCGTACGCCAGGCCCACCCGGACCTGGGGCATTTCCGGAACGGTTTGCGCCGCTCGGGCGACCCCCGCGTGCATCGCCAGGGCGATTCGCGCACCGTCGCGGGCATTCTCGGCGGCGAACATCACCTCGTCGCCCACGTTCTTGATCACCCAGCCGCCGTGGGCGGTGACCGCTTCGGTGGTGGTGGTCTCGAATGTCTCCAGCAGATCCGTCAACTCGTCGAGGTCGAGGTGACGGGAGAGCCGGGTGTAGCCGACCATATCGGCGAAGCCGACGAGCAGTTGGCGTGTGGCGCCATCGGATTCGAGTGAGCGGCTCAGCGCCGCGGCGAGATGTCGTTGCCACGCGTACTGCTGCAGATCGGTGAGCACCGCGATGGTCCGGGCAGTGGCCTGGCGGTTCGATTCGGACATCGACTGCCCGCCTTCGGCGGCGATGCGGCTGCCGATCTCACGGGCGATCAGATCCGCCTGCCACTCGGCCAGTCGCGCCATCGCCTGACCGACACTGCGGGCGGCGGCGATCTGACTCTGCTCGCTCGCCCCCGCGACCGGGTCCATCGCGGTGAAGTGGCGCACCGCGGCGATGTCGGCATCGGTGAACACCACGTCGTCGTCACTCGCCGTGGCGGGGAAGCCGAGCGCAACCCACAGCTTCTTGGCACGTTCGACAGACACTCCGGAAAGCTCGGCCACCTGGGCGCGCGTGTACCGTCGTGGGCCGCCGAGCAACGACTGCTCGACCACAGCGTCGACCACGTCGGTCACCGCACCGGATTCGATCACCCCGCCAGTACAGCACATGCGGCGGCGACCGGCGCCCGATGATTCATGCCCAGATTCGCGACAGCGCCGAACGGGAGTACGTCTGCTGGGGCGTCACGGTGATCAGGTCGCAAACCTCGACGAGTTCGCCCGGCACCGCATTGCCGAAGTGGTGCAGACCCGGTGCGATCACGGCGTCGACGCCGAAGGTGCGGACGACGTCGACGAGGCGATCCACCGGTGCGTCGGTGCCGGCGCCGAAGGTCACCGTCTTACACAACTCGTAACCCAGGCGTTTGGCCAGACTCCGCATCTGCGCTTCGTCCCAATCCTGGGACACACCCGAGACGTCCTTGCGGAGATATCCCAGTGCGGGTGGTTTGGCCCTCATCGGTACTCCCTTGCCGCGTTGCCGAAGTAGTCGAAGCGCCTGCACTCCTGCGGCTCGCGCGGTGTCGGCGCATCGAATTGCAGGCTGAGCAAGTTATTGACATCATATGTTGTCAACAGCAGTCGATGTCAACATGTGAGGCGTTCGACAAAGCGACTTTCCGGCATCGCCCGCACCGAGCGTACCGCCGAAGGGCGAGCTGCGCCGGTTGCGCCGCCTGGCGATGGGATTCGTTGAACCACAACACTTTTCGGTAACAGACCGGACACGGGGTGGTGTCGGGACACAGCCTTCGAACCGGCGGTCCATTCCCATGGACGACGCGGCCGATGCGTCGGCTATTCCAGAATTCCGGTCTGCCTGCCCGCGCCGGGCGCCTGGGTCAGTGGCCGCCGCGCCAAGACCGCACCGAGGGCGATCATGCCCGCGCCGAGCACGAAATGCAGCCAATTGTCGGCCGTATCGAGCGGCACGAAGTTCGCGTCGCTGCCGGGGTTTACGACGAGTCCGTACAGCCACAGCACGAGATAGAGGGCGCCGCCGCCGAGGAGGAACGCGCGCGCCGACGGAGCCGTGCGGGCGGCCAGCACTCCGGCGAGGCCGAAAGCCAGATGGACCGCGTTGTGCAGCACCGACACGCTGAACAGACCGAGCAACTGGGCCTGCGAGTGATGTCCCGCCCAATCGAGTTCGCCGTAATCGGTCGTGATCCCCGGAATGAACCCCAGGATACCGACCAGGAGGAACGCGGCTCCTACCGCCATGGCGGCGACCTGAAGAGGAGACCGCCGATCCGTTGTCGCGCCCGGTGTGGAATTGGACATCGCCGAACCAGCCCTTTCGGTGTGGGTGGACCTCCGTCCCCACCGTGCTACCCGGGCGACAACGAGGCAAACAACGACAGCCCAGCCCTGCGGGACGACATCGCCCCGCAGCGAGCGGCAGAGTCCGAGCACCGCCCATCGCGACGAACGAGCGAGACATGGTCGTGCTGAGACGCCACCCACATACTGTGCGACAGAGGCACTTTCGTGATTAGCATCTCCTCCGTTCGGCGCACCGAAAGCCACGGCGGCGAAAGCATCGGCGTTCGCGCTGGTTATTCCGTTCGCAGCGGGGTCGGTCGCGGCTTTCGGACACGATTGCGGAGGCATCGGCCCCGCGCCGCGGACTCGCGCGCGCCATCCGGTCGGTGAATACTGTTGACGACTCGAAAACAACTGTCCGCCTTGGTAAGCCGACGCAGTCTGTCAACCGGATGGTGATGCCAGGGAGGCAAGGACCGTGTTGGTCTGGTGTGTTGTGACGATGATCGTGGTCGTTCTGCTGGGAGGAGCGGCGTCGGCGATGGCATGGGATCCGCGGGGGCGTCGCCGCTCGGCCGCCGCTACGCCGGTTCCGGTGTCGGTGACCTCGGAGTCCACCGTGCCGAACCAGGGCGAGTGGCCGCGCACACGGTGAACGCGACGTCCGGCCCGCAAGAGGGATACCCGGACGAGTGCACGGGCGCGGTAGCGACGATGCGCCGGCCGCTGTCGCCGGAGGCGCGTTTGCGGCCGCATTGCTCGCTCTAGCACCTTCCGTCATCAGCGGCATACTCGGAATCTCTCGGGCGCATTCTGTTCGCACGAAGGTGCGGTCGTAGCCTTCCCCCGGATCGGGATCGCACCGGCGGCAAGATCGTCCGCGCCACCGCCGAACTTTTGCCGGGAAGCATCGTCGTCCCCGCAGTTTCCGATCACGCTGATCGAGTCCATTGCTGCCGATCCACGATCCGAGGCACGGTTGTCCAGGGCGGGCAGGCGGTTGGAGGCGTGGTGGCGAACGGATCAGCCCGGACATTCCGGTGTCCGGGGTCATGAGCTACGGGAGAGGCGCACTGCTCGCCGCGGCCGCCGACAGCGAGGCCGGGCAGGACCCCCGCACCCTGCGCAGCGGGCTGGCGATCATGCTGCGCGGGTGCGGGCGGGCACCGGGCGCCGCCGCGGTCGCGATCGGCTCCGGCCTGGTGAACGCGTGCTGCATGGTGCTCGCCGCGAGAGCCGTCGGATGGAGTACGGAGCACGTGGTGGTCGCGAGCTTCGCCGAGGGCCGTTTCCTCGCGGGCGCCGCCGCGACCGGTGCGGCCTTCGTGCTGGCGGTCTCGCTGCTGCGCATCGCGACGATCATCCTGCGCGGTGTGGCGACCGGCACGGTGCAATACCGCAACGAGGCCCAGACCCGCAAAGCCGTGGTCGCGCAATACCTGCGGCTGGGCATCGCCTGGCATCGCCGCAGGCCGGCCGGGCAACTGGTCTCCCGCGCGATCTCCGACGTGGAGACGGCCTGGGATCCCATGCAGCACTTCCCTTTCGCGGTCGGTATGACCGCCATGCTGCTGTTGGTCATGGTCGACATCGCGCTCGCCGACCTCTGGCTCGCTCTGATCGCGCTGGTGCTCATCCCGCTGGTGCTGGCCGCGAATCTGCTCTACCAACGGGTGCTCGCACCGCGGGCCCGGGCGGCTCAGCAGCAGCGAGCACTGGTCAGCGGGCTCGCGCACGAGGCCATCGCCGGACGGCAGGTGGTGCGCACCCTCGGCATCGGCGATCGGGAGATCGATCGTTTCGCGGCGGCCGCCGACGCCTCCCGCGCGGCGAACCGGCGCATGGGCAACGCGAGCGCCGTCTTCGACCCCGCGATCGAGCTGATGCCGCCCCTGGCGGCGCTGGCCATCCTGGCCGTCGGCGTGGCACGGGTCGACGCCGGGCTGCTCGGGGTCGGCGCCCTGGTGGAGGTGATCTACCTGCTCATCACCACCGCGATTCCGCTCAACGTCATCGCCCGCTTCCTCGGCGTGCTACCGCTGGGCGTGGCGGGGCAGACCCGAGTCGACCACGTACTCACCGCCGCCGACCGCCCGGCGCACGGGCAGCTCCCACTCGGTGCGCACGATCGCGGCGTCGCCGTGCAGCTCGCCGGAGCCGGTTACGGCTACACCGGCGACACCCGCGCGGTGCGCGACCTGACCGTACGGGTACGTCCCGGCGCCGTGCTGGCGGTGGTCGGCGCGACCGGCGCGGGCAAGAGCACGCTGCTCGCCCTGCTGGCGCATCTGCTCGAGGCCGACCGGGGCGCCGTCGCGCTCACCGGGGTCGACACCCGGCGCCTCGCACCGGACGCGGTGCGCCGCCGGACCGCGCTGGTCACCCAGAACGCCTTCTTGTTCGCCGACACCGCTCGCGCCAACATCACCCTCGGCGCCGCGGCCTCGGACGAAGAGATCGAGCGCGCGCTGCGCATCGCCGACGCCGCGGGGTTCGTCGGCCGCCTTCCCGACGGCCTGGACACCTACCTCAGCGACACCGTGCAACTCTCCGGTGGTCAACGTCAGCGGTTGGCGCTGGCGCGCGCCGTCTTCCGCCGCCCCGGCCTGCTCCTGCTCGACGACGCCACCTCCGCGCTGGACCCCCTGGTGGAGCGGACCGTGGTGGAGGCGCTGCGCGCCGAGTACGCGGCCGACGACCGCCGCACCACGGTGGTGCTGGTCGGGCATCGCGCCGCGACGGTCGGTCTCGCCGACACCGTGGTTTTCCTCGCCGGTGGACACATCGTCGCGCAGGGACGGCACGAGGACCTTCTCGCTACCGAACCGGCGTATCGCGCGCTGCTCGGCGCATACCACGCGTCCGAGCAGACCGACACCATGGAGCCGGCGTGGTGAACACGAGTCCAACCGAGCCGACGGGACCCGACTACCGAACCACCGGTCTACTGCGCCGGGTGCGCCGCGACACCGTGCTGTCCCGCCGCACTCTCGCGGTGATCTTGCTACTGGCCGTCGTCGCGGCCTCCGGCCGGATCGTCATCCCCGTCACCATCCAATACGCCCTCGACCACGCGCTGCTCGGTGCGATCGACCAGGCCACCCGCGCACGCGTCGTGACCGGCGCCGTGTTCGCCGGAGTACTCGCGGTACTGCTGGCGATGCTCGCTTCCGCGTTGATGAACCACCGGGTCATCCGCACCGTCGAGCAGGCACTGCTGGATCTGCGGGTGGCCGCCTTCGCCCGCATCCTGCGCCTTTCCCCCGCCGATCCCCGCGCGGATTCCGCAGGCGCTCTCGTCGCGCGCGTCACCAACGACGTCGACGTGGTCACGCTGTACGCCCAGTCCGGCGGAATCACACTGGTGCAGAACATCTCTCAGATGCTGCTGGCGCTCGTGGTGATGCTGGTCTACTCGTGGCCGCTCGCGCTGCTCGTGCTATTGATCGGCATCGGCGTCCCGGTCGCGGGCCACACGTTGCAGCAGTGGGTGGCGCGCCGCTTCGATGCCGTGCGCCGAAGCATCGGCGAACTCTACGGCGGCCTGCTGGAAGTGCTCGTCGGCATCGACACCATCCGCGGTTACGGCATCGAGGAACGGATGCGCGCCCGCGCCGACGCGCAGATCGACGCCGTTCTCGACGCCCAGCGGCGCACCCTGTGGCCGATGGGATTCAACGTCTCCATCGGCGAGGTCGCCAGCGGGCTCATCACCACCTCGGTGGTGGTGGCGGGCACCGCGGCCGGAATGGGCGTGCTGGGACCGGAACTCGGGCTCAGCGCGGGCGACATCGTCGCCTTCCTGTTCCTGGTGACCTTCTTCGTCCGACCCATGCAGTTCGCCGTCAGCAGCCTCGCCGACGCCCGCAATGCCGAGGCCGGCCTGCGGCGCGTGGTCGAAATCCTGGACATCCCCGAGGAACCCACGGCGGCTCGGCGCACAACGCTGCCATCCGGCCCGGCCATCGTGGAACTGCGCGGCGTCGGCTTCCACTACTCCCCCGACCGGCCCGCGTTACGCGGCCTGGACGTGCGTATCGCGCCCGGCGAGCACGTCGCCGTCGTCGGCGAGACCGGCTCCGGCAAGAGCACTTTCGCGAAACTCGTGACCCGGCAGCTGCTGCCGACCAGCGGCACGCTCACCCTGTGGGGTGTCGACCTCACCGAGATCGCCGACGAAGCACTCACCCGGCGGGTCGCGATCGTCCCGCAGGACGCCTTCCTCTTCGATCGCACCGTCGGCGAGAACATCGCGCTCGGTCGCGCGGGCGATTCCCGCGACGCCGTGCTCGACGTCCTGGCCCGGCTCGGGTTGCGGGACTGGGTGCGGACTCTGCCGCAGGGACTGGAGACTCCGGTCGGCCAGCGCGGCGAGGCCTTGTCGGCGGGTGAACGCCAGCTCGTGGCCTTGGCCAGGACCGCACTG
>NZ_JBEXME010000044.1:0-27874 GCF_040610355.1 Nocardia sp. NPDC004168
ACCCGGATTTCGGCGTGCCCGATGCTGCCGTCCTGCAACGGCACCCTGCTCAGCTCGATGCCACCGAAGGCAGCTGCGATGAAATCGAGCAGAGCAGCGGTGTCCTTGGTGACGATCCACGGGGCGACGGTGGTATATCCAACGGGGGTAATAGTCATTGTTGCCTCTTTCCGAGTCGTTGCCCGCAACGATACGAGTCATATAGGTCAAACATCGCCCCAACCGACACGCGAGGTTCAGTCCCACCCAGGCCATAGCTCGCGAAGAATTTTCTTGTCGAGTTTTCCGTACACAGTCGTGGGTATAGAATCTAAGATGTGGATCGCCTTGGGTTGCTTGTACTTCGCTAATTCTTTCCGGCAGTCGCTGAGCAGAGAATTAGTATCGATAGAGTAGCCGTCCGCTGGCACAATGAAAGCGACGACAGCCTCCCCCCAATCAGGGTGTGGGACCCCGATAACAGCAACCTGTGAAACATCGCGATGTGCTGCTATAACAGCTTCAACTTCGCTGCTGTAGACGTTCATTCCACCCGTGATGATAATGTCCTTTTTGCGATCGAGCAGGTAGAGGTATCCATGCTTATCGAAATATCCTAGGTCGCCAGTGTGGAGCCATCCGGAGCGAAGCGCCGATGCGCTTTCTTCTGCAAGACCGCGATACCCATTCATATTATAAGGAGTCTTCACTATTATCTCGCCAACATCGCCCGGCCGCAGCTCGACGCCATCGTTGTCGACAATCCTAATCGACGCCATAGTGGCAGCTTGGCCGCAGCTGCCGAGGCGTTGCGCATTTCCGCTGTCGAGACGGTGATCTTCGCGACGAAGTCGAGAAATGAAGTTTGGAGCTTCCGACTGTCCGTAGAATTGCATGAACACCATTCCAAATTGCGCAAGCCCTTGCTGGAGACGTTCAGGCGTGATAGGTGCGGCACCATACAGGATGGTTCGAAGCGAGCTGGTATCGATATCTCGAGCCGAACATCGGTCCAGCAGGCGATAGATCATGGTCGGGACCATGAATGTGCAGGTAATGCGATTTTCGGATATGTGATGCAACACGACCTCGGGATCAAACTTTGATTCCAGGAAGTGGTATGCACCTTTCAAAAGGCCTGCCTGCAAGAAAAATCCGGCGCTGTGTGGTAGCGGCGATGTGAGCAACAATATCTCATCGTCCATCAAATTCATTTCGACGATATGCGAAAGAAGATTCACAGCTAGGCTATGATAGGAGTGCATGACTCCTTTGGAACGTCCGGTAGTTCCTCCAGTATAGATAATCAAACCGAGATCGCTCGAGTCGGGCTCGATGTCTGGTGTACTGTCAGGTTGACCAGTCAGCGCTTCCTTCCAAGACATAACAGCTTCACCGTGATCGGCTTCCGAAACCGCAATGATAGCTCGCAGGCAATCTGGACGGCATAGAAGCGCGTCTGCCAGCATGCCCGAGTCTGCAATCGCTACACTGACCTCGCTGTCACGCAAAATGTAGTTGATGTCGTTGTAAGCCAACATATCATTCAATGCCACCTTGACCGCGCCGCACCGGATGATCGCCTGATCAGCGATCACATACTCCAGCCGGTTGGACATCATCAAAGCGACCGTGGACCCCGGACCTACGCCGAGAGATATCAGTCTGTGGGCAAGCTTATTGGCAGTACTGACCAACTCCTGATAACTGAGTATCGTACCGCCGTCGTTCACTGCAGGCCTGCTACCGAATCGACTTAGGGCAGTTGAAAACAGGGATGTCAATGTAACGCTGCTCATTGAGCCATCCTCCTAGCTGTCGAAATTATACCGAGTTTTAAAATGTGCTGTTGAATGCTGTGCCGAGACCGAGGCTCGGCTAATAAGGTGATTATTCTTGGATCCGGCGTGAGGGCGGACTGCAACCCGTTCCTCAACTCGACTTATGTACCGCAGTGCTGTGAGAAAAACCCTCCAGCTCTGCCATCTTGTCGAATGTTTGCATTCGAGGCCTGCGCGGCATATCGGGATCCAGCGCGTAGAAGACGGCCGCCACATTCTGCGCCAAGCGACTATGCTCGGACATTTCCGCAAACCTGCCAAGCTTGATCGAAGTGATCGCGGCATCGACGCTCATACCGTGTTCGAATCGCCTGGTAGCTTCGGTATTGACGAATTGTAGATAGTCACGCACCTCGCTGACGCCGGTCTTGTTGGTTACGGCCCCATGACCCGGCACAAACCTAGTCAACGGCATATCGAGTAAACGATCTAGAGTTTCAATCCAGCGCTCTGGCGGCCCCGACCATACCACTGGCGTTGCACCGACAAAAAGTATGTCTCCAGTGTACATCAATCGCGAATCCGGTACGTGGACGAGGACGTCACCCACGGTATGCGCTGGACCAACCTCGATAAGTACAACTTCGCGGCCGCCAACATCGACTGATAACTTGCCGTGAAACGTCCTAGTCGGAGGAGTGACAGTGATGTCGTCGAAGACGAAAGGCTCGAAGATTGTTCGCGCAAAGTCGCCCACCCTACCTCCTGCTTGCTTAATTGCAATCAATTCTTGCACAGCTTCTTGGCTGATCATCTCTGCGGCCGCGGTGGACGAGATGATTTCAACTCCCGGCGTGGCGAATATTTGGTTCCCAAAGTAGTGGTCGGGATCAGAATGCGTGTTTACCACGGTCGACAATGGCGATGTGGTGGTGAGGCTTGAGACTCCGTTGAGCATTTCTCTCGCCGCGACGAGGTCAAAAAGTGTATCGACCACGAGCGAAGATCCTGCCCCTACTACTAGGCCGGCGTTGCTCCACCCCCAACTACCGTCTGGTTGCATCCAAGCATAACAGCCTCCGCCGAGATCTTGCAGTCCTTTTGAATATTTCATTGATGATTTTACCGCTCTTGTTTCGATCGATTTCATGATCCGCATATTGTGCGATTGCGTTCTATCTCCCCGCAGTACGGGCGCAGTCCCAATCGGCGGCGCGATAGTCTGCAGTGGAGCTCTGCGCCAACTATATTGGGCCAAGCTTTTTGCGCAATGTCGAACTTGATCGGTATTGCTCAAAGTCGCGGATATATCCGGAATTTTCGATTATTCTTGAACGCTGGGTCCCCAGACCCTCCACGGATAGTGTTACGATGTCGCCCGGAAGTAGTGGCCGGTGAGCGTCGTATCCTTGATTACCCCACAGTTCCGCCAGGCAACCGTCGCCACAAGTCCCTGATCCAATGATGTCACCGGGCCGAACCTCAGTGCCTCGTGATGCATATGAAACCATTTGTGCATAAGTGAATGACATATGCGCCCACGAATCGCTCCCGATTCGCTCATCGTTGACGTAGGCTTCCATACGAAGATCGAATGCGCCGCCAGCTCGAAAAGGCTCGAGTTCCTCCGGTGTGACGAACCATGGTCCCAAAGTTGTTGCCGAGTCCTTTCCTTTGGAAGGACCAAGGCGAACCGACATTTCTTGGAATTGAATGGCTCGCGCCGACCAATCGTTCATGATCGTGTACCCTGCGATGTAGCGTTCGGCTTCGTCTACGGGGATGTCCCGGCCGCGACGGCCGACTACGGCAGCGATCTCTAGCTCGAAGTCAAATTGCGTTTCGTCTTGTGGAATCATCACATCATCGTATGGGCCATGGATTGCATACGGATTTGTGAAATAGAAAATTGGCGCTTCATACCAACGCTGCGGTACCCCGGAGCCGGGATCCGCAAGCTTTATCGCTCCAGAAACATGCTGCTCAAACGTCATAAAATCTCGAACCGTAGGCGGGTTCGGAATAGGAGCGATCACATGGAGTGCGCTTTCCTCGAATACGCCAACTGGATTCTTGAGGGCACTGTTGCCGGCTTGCGACAATGCGTCACGGCCCTTCTTGAGTAAATCCAATAGAGTTACACCAACTGGGCAAGCAAAAACCGTCCCGTCTATCGAAACGCCGACTCGCTCGCGGCAGTTTTGAATAAAGGTTATGAATCGCATGGTGGCTATCCTAAGGGCCTTGGGACTCTCCTATATCGACAGTCCCTCCTCGATTTCATGGGCAGGATGAATCGATAGTGGGACCGGAGACTAGGGAAACCGAAACTTAAAATTTCAATCATGCCAGCATCGAAATGGACAGCTTGTGGGCGCCGCCTCGCCGCTGATTGAAGTGAGTACTCACTTCATATTCATACACTCAGTGCCCTCCAGTGTCAACGACTTGGACTGCTCCGGGATGCGATGGCCCGCCAGGATCGGGTAGTGACCCTTGGAAGGCGTGCAGTTGAGCAGAGGGATGCTCAGATGCGACCTCAGCTATCCCTGCGCGTGACTCGCAGTCACTTGCAGCCGCATATCTCGCGCTGTGTAGGCGTGATGTTGCGGGAGGTTCGGCTTGTGGGCGATCGGCTGCCAACGCCAGAGTGGGCTCCAGAGTGTTGAGGAGTGGGGCTGAGCTGGACAAGGCTTGCCTGCGCCGTTGGTGTCGACGCTCTTCGAAGGGGGCCCTGGCGCAGAGTCGAACTGTCTCGGATTTGGGGCCCTTTGGGCTGTCCTGAGGTTCAGTCCGCGGGGTTGTGGGATTCTCCTATCCGTTGGATCGAAGGATCTCTGCCCGCGCAGATGATGTAGTCACCGCAATTCCGCGAGCGCGCGGTTACGTTGATCCTCGAAGAAGGTCGGCGTGTTGCCGGGCGTCGTCGCCCGGGATCTGGGAGTCACCGAATCCACCCCTGTATCGATGGAAGCGGGAGGCTCTCATCGACCGTGGGGAGACTCCCGGTACCCCACGGTCGAATCGGCACAACCGCGGGACGCGCTGAACCGGATCAGGCAGCCCGAGAGGGCGTTGTGAGCGACGCGGCTGGCGGCCGAGATCCTCACCGACACAACGATCTCCCCAAAGGCGGTTCCCGGTTGTCACGGCCTTGACCGGGCAGGGATCAGCATCCGCGCCGCCCGCCGTGGCTCGGGATTTCCGAGCACGACTACCGCCGTTATCGCACCCGTCCGCCCAGCAGGCGTCGGCTGCGTCGCGAGATGCTCGCCGAGACGATCAAGGCCATCCATGCGGCCTCGCGTGGCAGTTACTGCGTGCGCCGAATCCAGGCCGAACTTACCACCGGAAAGGGCATCGAAGTCGGATCCGGTCAGGTGCACTCGGTCATGAAAAACATTGGCGTTCCCGGGCTCTCCGGAAATCGGAAGGGTTACTGCATCAGCAAGCAGGGCGTGGCCACGCACTCCGATCTGGTCAAGCGGAACTTCACTTCCGAACGGGAGAATCAGCTGTGGTGCACCGACATCGAGCGCCACGAGGCGTTCCTGAACCCTGCGGTGTGGAAGGACGCCGCCGCCGGTTGGTCGCAGCCGATCGGTTGAAGCTGAGGACAGCTGTGCGACGTGAGGTCGCACGTTGTGAGTGATCGCGTTTGATAGGAGGTCGTTCGACGAGGGCGTGATCCGGTCCAGTGTCTATGGGACCGTCCCCGCCCTGGCGTGCGTCGTGGGTGACCGCGGGGTGCGAAGCCTGGGGTGAAAGCCGAAGCGTCCCTGTTCCACCCAGGGATGACGGGCGAGGGGAAGGCCGGACGGGTGAACGGAAGTGAATCTTTGTATGCCCCGTTATCAGCAGCTCCGCAGGTGGGTCGTTCCAGCGGGGTATAGGGCTGGCCGTTGAGAAGCGGCAGGCGCCGACCAGAGAGGCTGTGCTGGTCGGGAAGACACCGCCGCCCCGGGGTAGAGAAGGCACCCAACCCGGCCGTATCTCATGCGTGCGGAACACGGAAACCCCGACAGAGTCCGGAACATCGATGTGATGTACCGGTAGGCCGACTGTGAGGAGAGCGGAATCCTCTGGCGGGAACAGGATGTCCAAGAAGCGAAGGCCGGCGGGCGAAAGCCAGCAGGAAACCAGCGCGTCATGGCGGCACCCCCGGCCGTCGTCGCTGGATAACTGGCCGGATACCGGACCGAGTGTCCGGGCCTCGAAAGAGGCGCTGACGTGGACAGGTGAGCTGGTGAAACGAAGCGGTCACGAACCGCCGGAACCGAAGGACAAGTTGGACACCGAATGGTGAACGGACCTGAGGGCGTTGCCCTTTCGTGGGATGCCGTCGATTGGCGGCAGCACGAGGACAATGTACGGCGTTTGCGGCAGCGGATCTTCACGGCGACTCGGAGCGGGAACCTGGCCACGGTCAGGAACCTGCAGAAAATGATGCTGCTTAGCTGGAGCAACACGCTGGTCAGTGTGAGGCAGGCGACGCAGCGCAATGCGGGACGTAAGACCGCCGGGGTCGACGGTGAGGTCGCGCTGACCTCGCAGGCCCGGATGCAGCTGGCGGTGCAGGTGCACCGCGACGCGGCGTACTGGCGGCCTCGGCCGGTCAAGCGGGTGTATATCCCGAAGGCGGGTAACCGTGCGAAGTTGCGGCCACTCGGGATTCCGGTGATCGCGGATCGTTGTCATCAGGGCAGGGTCCGCAACGCGCTGGAGCCCGAGTGGGAGGCCCGGTTCGAGCCCAAGTCCTATGGGTTCCGGCCGGGCCGCAGCTGCCACGATGCGATCCAGGCGATCTACACCGTTTGTCGCGGCCCTCGGGCCAAGCGGGTGTGGGCGCTGGACGCGGACCTGGCGGCGGCGTTCGACAGAATCGATCATTCCCGGTTGCTCGAAGCCATCGGGTCCTTCCCCGCCAGGGACATGATCCGGGATTGGCTGAAAGTGGGAATCATCGAGGCGGGCAAGGGATTTGCTCCGACTGACGAGGGCACGCCCCAAGGCGGAGTCATCAGTCCGCTACTGCTGAACATTGCCCTGCACGGGCTGGAACACGCGGCAGGAGTTCGATACGCGGAGTCCGGCAGTGCTGCCGAGTCGACGCGAACTGACTCCCCGGTGGTCATCAGGTATGCCGACGATCTCGTCGCGCTCTGCCACACCCAGCGGCAGGCCGAGCAGGTCAAAGCGCGGCTCGCCGACTGGTTGGCACCCAAGGGGTTGGCGTTCAACGAGGACAAGACCCGGATCGTGCATGTGGGCGAGTCCGGGTTCGACTTCTTGGGCTTCAATGTCCGCCGCTATCACGGCAAGCTGCTGATCAAACCATCGAACGCCGCAGTCCGGCGAATACGGGAACGGCTGCGCACAGAGATCCGCGCACTGCGTGGCTCCAATGCGCGGGCGGTAATCGCCACGCTCACCCCGATCATCAAGGGATGGGCGGCCTACTACCGGGGCGTGGTGTCGAAGCGGACGTTCAACGCTCTTGACGACTACCTGTGGGCGCTGACCTACAAGTGGGCGACCTACAGCCACCCCACGAAGTCGAAGTGGTGGGTCTCGGCCCGCTACTTCGGCAAGTTCAACAAGTTCAGGAACAACCGCTGGGTATTCGGCGACGCAGCCAGCGGCACGCACCTGCCACGGTTCTCCTGGACCGACATCGTCCGACACACTCTGGTCAAGGGCCGGGCATCACCCGATGACCCGGTGCTGGCCGAATACTGGGAACAACGGCGACGCAGAATCAGACCCCCGGTCGACGGCTACACCCGGCGGCTGCTCGTCGAGCAGCACGGCCGGTGCCCGCTCTGCCGGAACGAACTGCTGTCACCAGACCAGCCGCCCCAATCGCCTGGTGACTGGGAACGATGGTGGCTGCTGGTCATCCGTCAGGCCATCGCCGCGGACTACCTCGTCCACGACGGACGGCCCAACCCAGCGGACGGAGAACGAACCCGTCTGGTCCACCGCTCCTGCCGAAGCGAGCATCATGCTCGCCAACGCAGAAGCATTGCATCGCAAACCGATTCGCTCTCGCGGCTTGCTTGAGCTGCCTGCGGTGAAAGCCGCACGGGCAGTTCTGAGGGGAGGACGGCGCAGCAATGCGCCGTCCTTACCCGACCGGCTCGTGGGATGACGGGTGCGGGTGGAAGCAGTCCTGACAACGACGGGACGGGCCAGTACTGCCAGATGGTCCGGGTCCGGCAAGCAAGATGGAAAGGCGTACGTGAGGAACCAGCGGCTGAACGCCCCTCAAGAGAGCCACCAGCTCGAACCTGGCGGAGCCGGGCTGGATAGCAGCGCGCACCTACACGACGGTGTCGTGCGGGGAACTCCTGGACCGGGTGATGTCGCCGGTCGGGAGGCCACGGTGAAAGTCTGCGGCGTAGCCGTGGCGATGCTGCAGGGGCATAGCTGGGCGCCGACCCCGTCGAAGGGTTCGGGAGTGAACGTGGGAACCACCCCGGCGGTCCCTGACCCGGTCAGCAGCCTGCTGTCCGGCGGGAACGCTTATCGCCGGCCGATGCCGCCGGGGTGGGGCGGAGGACCCGTAGTAGTCCGAGAACGGGAAAGCCGGTCACATGGCGAAGGGGTCCAGTGTGTTCGCGGCCTCGACGCATCGTGGGGAGGTCGCTGGTGAATACCGGCGATCCGGAGTTCGACCTCGCCGAGGCCGAGTTCCGGGTACTCAGGATGCAGAAGAAGCTGCATCGATGGGCGGCGGCCGATCCGGGTCGTCGTTTCGATGATCGCGCAAACCTCGTCGATGACCCGGCGTTCCTGCTGGTGGCATGGGCGCGGGTGCGGGGCAACAAGGGCGCGCGAACCGCCGGGGTCGATGGGATCGCACCGCGATCGGTCGGCCTCGGCGCTGAGGAACTGCTGGAGCGTCTGCGACATGATCTGAAGGCGAACCTGTTCATTCCCCAGCGGGTGCGAGAGAAGGCGATTCCCAAAGCGTCGGGCAAGATTCGGCGCCTGGGCATCCCGACGACCGCGGACCGGGTCGTGCAGGCCGCGTTGAAACTGGTGCTCGAACCGATCTTCGAGGCGGATTTCCAACCGTGTTCCTACGGGTTCCGCCCGAAGCGCCGGGCCCAGGACGCGACGCCGAGATCCACCACCTTGCGACACCTGCCCGCAACTACGAGTGGGTGTACGAGGCGGACATCACGGCATGCTTCGACGAAATCGACCACACCGCCCTGAGGGGCCGGGTGCGTCGACGCGTCGGGGACAAACGCGTGCTGGGTTGGGTGAAGGCGTTCCTGCGGGCCGGGGTCCTGACCGAACAGGGCCACAACCGGGAAACGATCACCGGCACACCCCAGGGCGGGATCCTCTCACCGCTGCTGGCCAATATCGCCTTGTCCGTGCTGGACGAGCATTTCGCGGCCCGGTGGGCCGCGCTCGGACCGTATTGGACACGCGCCAAACGTCGCCGCGCTGGCGTCCCGGTCATGAAACTCGTCCGCTACGCGGACGACTGTGCGCCACGAACGCTGAAGGAGGCTGAGGTGTAGGAGCCCAAAGTCTTTGGATGCGGTGTCGTGTCGGTGATGGAGGTAGGTCCTCCGGGGTCGCCCTGCAGGGGGAGGTCTCAAACCACCGCAAGCTGCTGCGGTTACGGGTCGTGGTGGTGAGCGTTGCGGAAAAGGCGCACGTGATGCGTCAGGTGTGGTCCGAGAAGGCGAACGTGAGTGAACCACTGATGAAGCGTCGAAAGCGTATCGATGTCATCTAAACCGGGGTCCAGTTGTTGCTCCGGAACAAGTCTGGCGGATACCTGTCTACTGGCCAGACGGTGACCGGCGTAAAGGTGGCGCGAGCTCGGATCAGGCTCCGGCACGGAACGTGGGAACCTGTCGCCCCAGCGGTGCTGGCCGGGTGTTGGACCGGCCGGTCGAAGGGAGTGCTCCAAGCAGCGGAAACTGCGAGGGGTCGAGTAGCGGTGCGAGGAACAGGGACGGACCGTCTCGTAGTAGCGGTGAAACCCGGTAATGCGGGTGGAGCGAAGTGGTGCGCCATCAGCATCACAATCCAGCGGCCGCTCTCGACCGCGCTCGTCACCGACAGCGCGATACCCAGCGGCCCGTATTCCGGTCAGTGCTGCACCAGCGTGGTGGCCCTGGAGAGCTCATCGTCACGCTCGCGTTCGAACAGCGCTGTGGCGTAGTTGATTCCACTGTACAACCGTTGTAGCCGTGGTCGGTCGAACCCGGCCTGCTCGAGCCAGCCGGACAGCTTGCTGCTACGCCCCATGGCGTCGACGACGAAGTCGGCTGCGAGCAGGTTTTCGGCTCCGTCGATCCGGTACCGTACGCCGGAGACCGCGCCGTTTCGGCAGTCCAACCCGACCGCTCTCCCGCGCTCGACCCACTACATTGGGCAGCGCCAGCACCCGAGCGCGTATCTGGGCTTCCAGAAACGGCCGGGTCGTTAGCATCCAACGGCTCGTGCCGGGTCTGCAGGCAGGGACGGTTGTCGAAGTACAGGCCGGCCCTCTCCGGCGGGGCGGGCATCGCGCCCAGCGCATATACGTGAGCGGCAAAGCCGGGTAGCAGGCGCTCGATCCGAACCAGTCCGGCGGGCAGCAGCACATGCACCTGCTGCTATTGCGGGGCACCGGAGCGCGTCGGGTTATAGGCACCGACATCGTCCCGCTCGATCACCACCACCCGTCGCGCATAGTCGGCGAGCACACGTGCGGCCAGGAGGCCGACGATACTGCCGCCGAGGACACATGCGGCGTCGAAGCGGGATACGGGTGCTTCGGGCGGTTCCGCCCACAACAGACGCTCGAAGGCAGAATCCTCACGGAATCACCTTATGTACGCAGCAGCAGTGATGGGCACGGCGAGAAGTCACCACTCGCGAGAACACCGCAGCGTGCGCGGAAAACGACCTAGCGCCCACGTTGCCATCAGGATTGGATACGGTCGCAACAGATTATGGGTCTTTAAGGCGTATCGGCACTGCGGTATTCCGATCGCAATTGGACTACGCTGCTTTGTTGTGTCGATAAGACGTGCGGCTGGTTCGGGGTCTGCACCTGCGGCTGCCAGTGATTTCGTCGGGCGCGAACAGGAACTGGAGAAGATCGGGATGGCCTTGCTGGGCGGTTCCCGTCTGGTCACGCTGATCGGAGCGGGAGGGATCGGCAAGACCCGGCTGGCGGCTGAGGCGGTGTACCGATTTCACAAAGCACGCAGGATACCGGTGTATTGGGTGCGACTGGCGTTGCTGCCGCGGGATGCCACGGCGGCGGCGGTGGAGGAACAGGTGGCCCGATCGCTGATCGATGCGGACTTCTCCGGCAGGTCAGCGTGGGAGGCGGTGCTGGACGCGCTAGGTTGCCAGGACGCGGTTGGGCGCCCGCGACAGACGATCTTAGTGATGGACAACTGTGAACACGTCCTGGACGGCGCGGGTGAGGTGATCGCCGATCTGCTGGATGCCGCTCCGTGCCTGAGCGTGCTAGCCACCAGTCGTGAGGCGGTCGGATGGGTCGGTGAGCAGCTGGTGGGCGTTCCCGCGCTGTCGCGGGAGCAGGCGCTGACCTTGTTCCGTACCCGCGTGGGCATGACCGGCCGCGGCGTCGGCGAGGACGAGACTGAGACTGCGGCGGCGATCGTTAAGCACGTGCACAACCATCCTCTCCACATTCGACTGGCGGCGGCGCAGCTGTCACGTCAGTCGCTGCCGATGGTCCTGCGTGACCTCACCGGCGACGCGAGTGATCGGCGGCTGCGCTGGTCGCACGGCCCGCGTGCCGGCGTGGACACGCGTCACCAGGGCATCCGTGACGTAATCGATTGGTCCTATGAACTTTGCGGCGACAAGGAAAAGCTGCTGTTCGACCGGCTGTCGGTGTTCGCGGCCGGGTACGACGCAGACCAGGGTGACGCCGACGCAACTGCGGCGTACGTCGGCGCCGAGCTTGAGGCGATCGAGGCAGTCTGCGCTGACGACGGCGCTGGGGAGACGGACTGCGCAGGCGGCCGGAGGGGGTTGGTGCGTTGCGAGATTGGAGGCCTGCTCGAGCGGCTGGCCGACCAATCGCTGGTCACCGTCCATCTGACCGCGACCACGGTGCGATATTCGCTGCTGGAGAGCTTCCGCGTGTTTGCTCAGCAGCGTTTGGCCGAGTGTGATGGCGAAGAGGAGCGCCTAGCGCGCAAGCACCGCCGCTACTACCGGGACAAAGTGCTGGCGGCTGCCGGTGGCTGGTTCGGACCGGACGAACAGAACCTGCTGGACTGGGCGCGCGCGGCCTGGGACAACCTGCTGTGTGCCATGGCGAGTAGCGTCGCTACACCGGAGGAAGCAAGGGTCGGGCTGGAAATCGCCGCCGGGTTGATCGCGCTGCGCAGCCCGTTCTTCACCGGCTCGTTACGCGAGTCACGCCGCTGGGCTGAGCGCGCCCTGGCCGCCAGCCGTGTGCTTGAACCGCAGCCGGTGCCGCTGCAGGTCACCGCGATGTCCTTGATCGCGTGGACCAGCCTGTGCCAGGGCATGCACCACGACGCCGAACGCATGCTCGACGAGTGCGTCGCGCTCTATGTCACAGATCCCGCAGCCCGGGCGGGGTGGCGCGAGCAGCCCGAGCACCGACTGGACTTGCCCGCTTCGGCCGAATTCGCCAGGGGAGCCGAGTTGATGCTGGTGCGTAGCGACCGGCGCGCGATCACCGTGCTGGCCCGCGCGCGGCAGAAGGCTTCCGACCACGGTGACCGCGGTGGCGCCGTAATGAGCGAGTTGTTCGAGGCGCTGGCCGCCGCCTTCCTCGGCACAGCCGAGCAAGCCTTGGAGATATCCCGGCGGCACCTGAACAACACAGAACGTGCCGGAGCGCACTGGGCGGCCTCCTGGGCCAAGCTTGCCTGGACGATCGCGCTGACCAAACACGGTGATCCAAAGCAGGCAATCTCTGTCGGACGGGCAACCCTGACCACTCTGCTGGCGATGGGCGACCAATGGGGGACGCTATGGGCCACGCATATCCGGGCTTGGTCCTTGGCACGGCTGATCCGCGACGCCGGCTTCGAACGCTCCGCCAATGTGATTGGATGGGCACGCGATATCGCGCGCCTGATAGGCGGCGCCGCCACGCTCCGGAACCAAATCGGCGTGAATCTCACCAACCTCGGCCCATTCGCCACCGAAACCGACATCGCCGCCGACATCGCCCGCAGGGTCCTCGGCGAGGCCGCCTTCGCCGAAGCGGAGCGAGAAGGCGGGCTACTGCGCCCGGGACTCGACGAAGCGGCCCAACTGGCGCTGGGCAACTTGTCGCTCGACCGGTTACCCGCCCAACACCCGGTCCACCGCCACCGCTCCTCTCATTGGCAGGACCTGTCAGTGGCCGAACAAGACGTCGCGGTGCTGGCGGCAGCAGGCTGGACCAACACCGCCATCGCCGCCCGCCGCAGTAGTTCCTACAAAACCGTCGACGCCCAAATAACTACTATCCTGCACAAACTGATGATTGCTTCACGAGACGACATCCGCGCCCTCGTTCCCGCTGACCGGCGATCCGAAGTGACCGAAGAAGCCGGGCGCAAACCACAGCGCGGCCGCCGCCAGTGAGACGACCACGGACGCTCGGCATTCAGTGCCACAGTGCTAGGTCGTGTCTCCCAACGACTTGAGCCATTCGATGATGCTGACCATAGAAGGCTGTCGCCCGTCTGGTGCAGCTTTGCCAGTTGCGTCCAATCGCGGACGTCGCCGCCGAGATGGGTATCTCCCGGCAGTGTGCGAGCAAGACGGTGAACAGATTCCGCCGCCATGACCAACTCGATCGGTCCGGCGCCCCGCGCCGGTCAACGATAGCTACATCGGTGCAGTTGGTGGCATGGATCGAACAGATGCGACGGACCCGCAAGTGGTCGGCACACCGGATCGCACTGGCATTTGCTGCCGAGGGCATTCCCTCGTCGGTGCGCACGGGTTGGCCGGCATCATCTGCTGCGCCATCACCGCGAGCAGGCCATGTCTAACGCTTCGCAGACCAGCTCGGCCCGCAGTGATCTGCGATCGACCACCGGACAATGCGGCGGGGAATACATCCAGCACGAGGGCCCCGTACCCCCAGCCCTCGGTGGTGGCGGTGCTGGGTCACGTCCACACACCACAGACTACCCGTGCCCTCGTCGGCGAAGCGGCGGTTGACCAGGTCCGGGCAAAGGCTGGACTGCCGATCCCTTGCCGTGCAACCTTCGCCGCTGGTGCGGCCAACTCGATCGTGCGTTGACTCAACTCCGGCAAATGCGCTGGTGGCATCCACACTCCTTCAAGGCAAGTATCTCGCCTCACTGTCGGTGTCCGGAAGACCGGGGCAACCTCAGTTTAGTTCGAGGCGGCCTACGAGCGGCTTCGGCACCGACTTCGTCGATGACGTTACGAGGGATCATTCCGATGATGTCCTCGCGACTGCTGATGACGAGCTTCGAGAGAATCGCCGCGACTTGCGCGTCGACCGTTCGGACAGAACTACCCCGGCGTGCCGCGATCGCGGTATTGGTCCACCCAGCGGCCGCCAAGGTGGCGACCTGCTGCTCGGCGGCGGTCAGGTGCAGCCAGCGCTCAGTGGGGTCTGTGTCACGAATCTCATCTTTTGCTGTTTCTTCAATGATCAAAGTTCCCAGTGCGAGCCGCTGTACCTCGTTGTCTTCCGGTCGTAGCCGCGATCCTCGAGTTGCCGCTGCAGTGTATCTATCGGGTCCGATTACCTGACGAGCGACAGCGATAGCCCGAGCGGATTCGTCTCCGTATGGACCCATCTTATCGATGTCGACCCCCAGCTTAGTGCGAAGGAAATCGACTCCTCCGGCCAAGTGGGCGATCTCGGTCGCCAGTGAGACAAGCCTCTCACTGTCGGCTTCATCGCCGTTGCTGAACGAGTCGGTGATCAGGCGCGCCAGTGACCAAATTCGACACTCAACAACCCACATACTGCCCCACAGGTCGCCGGATGTCAGTTTGTATGCAAGCGAGGTCCGTTCTAAATTCAGCGCTTCGATAGGATTTCCGTGCTTTGTCAGGGCGATCGCTCTGGCGTGTTCGGCCCAGGCTACCAGACGCGGGATCCGAGAATTCCTTGCCGAATCAAGAAAGCGTTGAGTTATCTCGTGAGCTTGTTGTCCTGTTCCAAGTAGGCCCGCGGCCATAGCCGCATAAAGATCGCTGAGTGCCGCGGCGCCGCGGCGGTTCCCAATATGCTCGAATTTGTCACGAGCCCGAATGAAAGCGGGCACCGCGTGTGCTGACCGTTGTACAAACAGCAGTTCCATCGCCCATGCGAATTCGACAATGGGAGGCAGGCCAGTGTCGACGACAAGTTTATTTCGCCAGTTCAGCTGATCTGTTTCATCTGTGACGCATGCGGCGATACAGTCATTCAAAAATAACTCGGCACACGCATGATCACCTTGCGTCAAGGCGAGCCACGCAATAGTAGCCATGGCTTCGACCTGAAGTTGGGGAGAGGTCGAAGTCGAGGCTTTGGAAGCTTCAAGGCATTGTTCTGCCCATTGACGCATCTGCCGAAGTGAGCCTCTGATGAAAGGCATTCGTAAAGCTACCAGCCCGAGGCAGAGTTCCAGGCCGATGGTGGCCTGTCCTGTATTCAGGCTGTTCTCGATCGCTGTGACTGTGTTGGTCCAGGCCGACTGCGCCCAAAGTGATAGGTTGTGATTTCCGTCGCAATCGAACCAGTTTGCGGCCGCATATGCGATCCGGTTCTGATAGTAAAGTAGATGACGGTGGGCCATTCGGGCGGGTTCATCGATGCCACCGGTTGAGCGTTCATGCAATCGCAGCTGCGCATATACGCGTAGACTTTCGACCAACGAATAGCGCACGGTAGTCGAGGTAAGATGTACTGTCACTAATGAATGGCCGACAAGAGACTCAAGTAGATCCTCGATCCGCCCGACGGTCAGCTGTACTTCCGAGTCACCGAGATGCTCGCGCGTGCCGGAGTCAGGGGCGTAGTCGTCACTGCACACGGCCTCGATGGCGTGCAGGTCGGCACCCACATCGATTACCGTGCCACAGCAGCTGCTGTCGGCATTGGTGTCATAGCCCGCCGCGAACACGGACATTCGGTCGAAGAGCAGGCGTTCCTCGTCAGTGCACAGCTCATATGACCAGGCAATCGCATCAGTGACACCACGATGCCGTGCGTCGGCGCCATAACGAGGGCCATGCGACCAGCGCAGTCGCGCGTCATCGGCTCGTCCGGTGAGTTCGCGCAGGATACTGGCCAGCGGCTGGTGTCGCAGTCGTGCGGCCGCCAGTTGGATGTGGAGAGGGTGGTTGTCAACGCGGCGGCAGATAGTGGCGACTGTGGATTGTTCGCTTCCAGTAACGGGACGACCAGCCAATTCTGCATGATGACGAAACAGAGTAATAGCATGACCGACTGCTAGTGGTCGCACATTGACCAAGTATTCGTCTATCCAACCGATCGGCTCGCGGCTTGTCGCCACGATCGTCAATTCTGGCACAGCATCGATTAGCTTCTCTATGACGGCTGCAGCGCTGGCAACTATGTGCTCGCAATTATCTAGGACCAACACGATTCGTCGTCGCCGTAACGCTGCGGCGTATCGACCGAAGGTATCAATAATGAGCTCCCAGGACGATCGTTCAGAGAGGTCGGTTTCGACCACCGCTCGTGCGATTTCGTCCTCGACGGCTAAAGTTTCAGAGTCTCTGACCAGCCGCGCCAATCGCACCCAATACACAGGTGTGGACATGGCTTTTTTGAATCGGAGCACAGCCTCGGCAGCTAATCGTGTTTTGCCGATACCGCCGGGCCCGGTCAAAGTGACCAGTCGGGCCGATTTTAATAGCAGGAGACTAATATCCTCTAGTTCGCGATCTCGACCGACAAAATTGTTGGCTGTCGCTGGCAATCCGCCGATGCGTTCTCGCCGCCTGGCTGTCACAACTCAATTTCCTGTACTGCGGTATCTGCTCGGACATCGAGGATAGCGAGCAAGACCATGCGGCAAACGGACATTTTCGACAAATGTCCGTGGAGCGTCAGCACGGTGTGCGCTTCGGCCCGTCGGCATTCACGGACAAGTTCTACGAATACGGGGGGTAATGTTCCGGCTTGAGGTGACGGCTCGTGAAAGATGGCGGCTAAGGTGTATCCGAGGTTAGTGGCAGCATTCTGCAGCCTGTCTTCGTAGTAATTCCGGGCGCGGTCAGGAAGTAGGTCGTCACGCACGTATCCGTAGGCAAGAGGTAATAGCGTAGTCATCGAGTGATCTGGTCTTCCGGTCGGCCTGGCCGCGCGAATAGGTTCTGGCGGCCGGACGGGTGTGTCATCTGCATCTGTCTACGCAGGGCGGCGGGTGCGCACCTGTGTGGTGCCGTCGGCTCGGCGTGGGTAGCCGGGCTCGGCTGTCATAGCACTGCCTGTTGAATTGTCAGGGTATGAAGCTGATCGGAATTGTGGTGTCGCGGCGACGGCTCCGATTGGGGGAGACCCGGCTCCAGTGAGCGTCGTTGCTCTTCGGCTGCACCTCGTTGTGCGCCGTGGAGCCTTGGCCCGCCGCACCGGTATGCAGGTACCGATGGTGCGGCTTCGTCGGACCCGTCCACGCCGCGATCCCGCGACCGGGGCGGATAGTATCACTATCTATTTATGGATAGTGATCCTATCCATCTGGGCGAATCGTCACAAGGGTGAATGATGCTCGCCCGGGGGTTGAAGGGGCTTAACTGCCCGCACCCCAGTCCTATTGCAGTGAGTGCTCACGTCAATATGATGCGACTCGCATCACACTTGTGTCAACCCGTGTCTGTGCAACTCGCGATGCCAGAGCTGGCAGGAGCGGCTTGCACTACGTTGATGTCGAAGACTTGCGTCCGATCGACGTGTGCGTCAAACGGACCTTCTACAGCGCATTCACTTCTACAGCGCATTCAACGGCAAGGTGGAGCGCTCGCACCGCATCGACGTCGAGGAGTTCTACCGCCTCCTCGACGGTGTCGGCATCGACGACACCGGGTTGTTCAACGACAAGCTCAAGGAGTGGGAGGACTACTACAACTTCCACCGTCCCCACGGCGGCCTCGCAGGGCAGACGCCGTATGAGAGGCTGCTGCGGAAGACCCAAGCCCACACTGGCAACGGCCATCGTCAGTAGCACAACTGATATGTAGGCCTGTTCTGTCAAGTGGCAGGTGAAAGCGGTCCCGGTAGCGTCGGTTGCCGGAACTGCCTTCGTGCGGTCGAGTGGGTCTCTCTCGGGTCGTGTCGTGGTTGGCGACGGCGTGGTCAGACTGATATACGCGGGTTGGTTACCGCAGGACGACTGTTCGATGGGGACCATGCTGCTGGTCTAGAGTCGGGCATCGCGACGCGAAAAGCGTTGCTGCCCTTAGCTGTGTCGCGGATCGTCCTGCACGCCGACTCGAGGTCGGCTACCGGCCGCGGTCTCGGGTTCGGTGGTCAGCCGTCGAGGATGTCCAGGGACCGGCACCATCCGGCAAGTTCGCGGGCCACAGCGACGTCGGCGATCACGGGGCGTTTGTGGTGGGCGGTGAACTGCTCCCAAGGGTGGTGCAGCCGGTGGTTGCCGGCATGTCCACGAGCGCGCGCCGCTGCGGGGGCCAGTGCCCAGCGCGCGCCCATGGTGGCAGTCGGGTTGCGGTAGGAGCGGCGGTAGTGCCAGGCGGCCTCGACCAGCAGGCGCCGGGCGTGGGTGTTGCCGGTCTTGGTGATCGATCCCTGGGAGCGGGTTGCCCCCGAGGAGTATTTGGTGGGTAACAGACCCAGGTAGGCGCCGATGGTCTTGCCGGTGAACCGGTGCCAGTCCCCGATCCACCGCGAGGGCGAACCCGGTCAGGGTCGAGATCCCGCGCAGACACCCCAACCGGTGGACCATCGAGGTGTAGTCGCTGTCGGCGGCCGTCGCGGTGATGGCGACGTCGAGGCGGTCGCGGCGGGTCTTGGTCATCGTCATCGTCTCGTAGTCGGTGTCGAACGCGGTGTGCAACGCGGCCTGGTCGAAGTGCTGCCCGCGCAGCCACAGATCATGCGCCCCGGTCCACGCGGTCCCATCGGAGTACACGGTCCCTTGGCGTAGAAGCAGTTTCGACAATCGGTGCCGGGCCCGCAGCAGATCACCGCGCGCGTCCTCGCGGGCGCGGACCAGATCACGAGCCGGCACCTGGGCCACGGTCGGCACCGCCACCGCCACGATCTCGCCCAGCCGCATCAGCCGCGCCAGATGCAGGGCATCGCGAGCATCGGTCTGGACCCGATCCCCGGAGGGCGTTGCAGCTTCGACGGTGCGGCCACCATGGTGTCGATCCCGGCCGCGGTCAAGGCCGCTCAATTGGTCGTCGCAACACCGCTTTGTTGGGCGAATCTCAGGTGACGGTGTGTGCTCATGGCCCCTCGGCTGCCAGTAGGCGCGGATCCGCATCGGGTGGGCAGCCCCGGGGCGAGCACCCACAACTCTCCCCAGTGCGCCATCTGCAACCTTGCCGAGTTCGCCTACTGCGTCTACTTTCAGCCGCGCTAACCCGCCACTGCAGACATGGTCTGGAATGGCCAGGCTCTATGGTGCATCATCGAAGCCGCAAATGCGTACGGACAGTATGCTCACATTGCCTGACGTGCCACAGCTTCGGCGAGACGTTCCGCGAATTCTTGGCCAGAGAGTCCGACGACCTCGGGCCCGTTAACCAGCTCAATCCATACGGCGTTCTGACATGCTCCTACAACTTGCAACGCAAGCATGTCAATGTCCACATCGTGCCTCAAGGCACCTCTTGCGGCATAGGCTTGCATGAGCCCCCGCACCACAGTCCAAGACTGATGAGGTCCGGTTCCTTTTTCACGGTGGGCAGCTGCATACCGGTCAAAAAGGGTACGCTCGGCCAAGGCGGAGGCTACCAAGGGGTAGCTCGCCCGATAAAAATCCAGCAACTTGAGAATGACAATTGTCAACGCTGCTCCAAGGTCCAACTGCCGAACCTCGTTTACGGATTCATACAGCGACTGGGTTTCGGGAAGGGCGGAGGCCAGAACAGCTGCCAGGAGGCCACCCTTGTCACCGAACTGGTTGAAGATGGTACCCTCCGCGCACCCTGCCTCAATTGCAACCTTCTTGGTTGTAAGGGCAGTCAGGCCCTCACGCCTGATGATGTCTGCTGTCGCGCGTAGAATTTGTTCGCGCCTCGTCACGCTTCTCCTCTCAGCCCGGGTAATGTCGAGAGCTTCGCACCATCCGGGGGACCGCCTACCTATGCGACTCTGCGTTCGAACGGTCGTCGCGGTTGGACAGCAACTCTATTGGCGGGCGGCGACCGTTGAGCACTCTCAAAGCTATCGCACCGGTATCGTTCTCACCTCACCTGAAGCGGCGTCGTCCGTGTGTGCATCACGTCACACTAGAAGGCTAGTTGACATCGATGTGATGTCAGTCGCACACTGATGTGGTGAGCACTCACTGCAATGGAGCACAAGTGATCGAAACTGGGTCTCACCGACGCCTGGATGGCCATCGGTTCGTTAGAGGTCGTGTGTCCTACACCGACGACCTAGGGGCATCGGACAGCCTCTATCTCGACTTCGTCAGAAGTACTGTCGCCCACGGCGACATCAAGGGCATCGACTTGACCGGGGCGGTCGCTATGCCAGGTGTCGTTGCCGCGATTGAAGGGAAGGAAGCTGAATCATTGATCGGCCCCCGTTTCGGCTGGCCGCCACCGGCTTTGACGGGTCTTGACGGGCCGATACAGCTCACTTGCCTCCCCGTAAGCACGGTGACGTACTGGGGCGAGCCCGTAGCGCTCATCGTTGCAGAGACTGCAGAACAAGCTAGACGCGCCACAGAGGTTGTTGAGGTCTCCTATGATCCCAAGTCCCCCCTTCTGACAATTGAGCAGGCCACCGCGCCCCATGCCGCGGCTCTCCACCCTCAGTTCCAAAACAACGTGATAATGGCAGAATCTGTCGCTCAGGGAAACCCTGATTCAATAATAGCCGCCAGCGCGATGGTGGTAGAGGGAATCGTTCGCATGGGGCGGAGCAGTGCGGTGCCACTCGAACCACGGTCTTGTATCGCACATTGGGACAGTTCGGCGGACAGGCTGACGGTTCATGTAACCAGTCAGAATCCGCACTTTTTGCGAGCCGAGCTGTCTCGTCAACTTAGAGTGCCAGAAAGCGACATACGAGTAATTACCCCACCGCTCGGCGGAGCATTCGGATTCAAATTGCCATGCTTGCCCGAAGAGCCGCTTGCGTGCCTTATGTCCATGCGCCTCGGCCGACCTGTGCGGTGGACAGAACACCGTCGCGAGGCAATGCTAGTTGGTGCGCGTGAATACGACATGAACTATCGTGCATCATATGATCGAACGGGTCGGGTCACAGCGCTCCGTGCAACAATTGACGGAAATCTCGGTGCCTTGAGTTCGTCACCCGCGTCCCTTATGCCCAGCGTGGCAGCGAATGCTATCCCGGGCGCGTACGATATAAGTGACTTCCAGGTCGACTGGCGCGCGGTGACGACGAATAAAGGCCCCTGGAACGCTGCTAGAGGATTCGGCAAGGAGGCCGCGTGCGTTCTGCTTGAGTCCGTCATCGACGAAGTGGCGAGATCGTTGCAGATCGATCCGGTCGAGGTCAGACGACGAAATTTGCTTACTTCAGACCAACTTCCACATCGAACGGCGTCGATGACTTTGGATTCCGGAGACTATCCACGAGCACTAGAGATGGCGGTCGAAGCGGGGGAGTACAACCGTTGGCGTCAGGTCCAAAAGGATCAGTCGCCGAACGAAACCTTCCGGATCGGTATCGGAATAGGCTTCGAGCTGACGCCCGAGGGCACGGATGTGGGTGGCACACTAGCGCGTGGCTACGAGACGAGCACCGTTCGTCTCGACACAAGCGGGTGCGCTACCGTTATGACAGGCGTCACTAGCCCTGGAACCGGTAGCGAGACAGCGATTGCACAACTGGTCGCTGACCAGCTCGGGATTCCAATTGGGAACATACGCGTCGTCCAGGGCGACACCGATCGCACACCATTTGGCGGCGGAAGCTATTCCAGTCGGGCCGTACTTACAGGTGGCACCGCCGCGTGGCTTGCAGCTGGTGAACTGCGAGAACGAATCAACGCCGTCGCGGCGGCTTTACTGGGCGTCGAACCGTCGCACGTCATAGCAAGCGACGGAATCTACTCGGCGCGCGGGCGCACCGAAAGAATTCCGTTTTCAGACCTAGTGCACAATTATTATGCACTGGGAAATGCTCTCGCGGGAATCGGAACGGCTGAACTAGAGGCGACTTGCACCTATGGGCCGCGCAACACGCAGCCAATTCCTGATGCTGCTGGCAGACTTCAGACTTACCCGACGTATGCATACTCCGTACACATGGCAGTAGTTGAGGTCGACGTCGATACAGGCATTACCGAAATAAAAAGTCTGACTGTTGTGCACGACAGTGGAAAAATTATAAATCACGACCTTGCGAATTGCCAGTTACATGGATGTGTAGGTATGGGAGTTGGGATGGCACTCCTCGAGGAGGAGTGCTATGACAACGCGGGTGTACCATTGAGTACTGACTTTAAGCGATACATGATGCCCCGCATCCGCGAGGTCCCTCCAATGGTACTAAGAAGCCTGGAATCCCCTTCTCCATTCAGCCTCCTGGGCACAAAAGGAGCAGGCGAAAGTGGCGTGGGAGGATCAGCCGCTGCGATTGTTGCCGCCGTGCGAGATGCCGTCGGAGGTGCGCCAGGAGCGACAGTGCAGCTACCGGTCACGCCCGAGCGCGTATTGGACTGGCTCGACGCCAGCCGAGCAATCAGAGGGACAGAAGTATGACGTTGTATGAATACCCTTCCACGCTAAGTAGTGCCCTCACGATCCTGTCCGAACACCCCGATGCGCTTCTGCTCGGCGGCGGAACAATGATTATGCCTAAGTTGGCGACTGGAGAGCTACGCCCGGAAGTCATCCTGGATGTGAGCCGGATCCCAGAACTCACCCGAGTCGTCCTCGGTGCAGAGGGAGACTGGACCTTGGGAGCGGCCGTGACATACCAGACAGTTCTTTCCACGCCAGGACTTCCATTGCTCCTCAGGACCGCAGCGACGGGCGTCACCGGAGGTCCGCAAATCCTAGCCCAGGGCACCATAGGCGGTTCTGCAAGCTATGCGAACCCCGCGTCGGATATGCCAAGCATCCTGGTCGCATTGAACGCGAAATTGATAGTCGATGGTGTACACGGCCGGCAAGAAATTGCGGCTGGCGAATTCTTCGAAAGCGCGTTTGTCACGGCGATTACTCAAAGGCCTATGATGCTTTGCCAAATTAGAATTCCGGCCGATCGAATCAATTTGCCGAGTAGCTACGTGAAGCTAAAGGTTGCGGAAAGTAGCTGGCCGGTCGTCACGGCGGCTACAACCATTATTAACCCGGCTGCACCAGAGTGGTCTCGTCAATGTCGAGTCACGGTGGGTGGAAGCAGTGAGACTCCATTCTCAATTGTATTTTCCACTAATGTTAACTTGTCGACGTTGCGCGAGTTTTTCGAACAGTCTGCGCTGTCGTGGATCGACGACACACTAGCGTCTGCAGCATACCGAAAGCGTGTAACCCCGGTTGTTGTGGAAAGGTCCATACGGAAAGCGCTCGAGAGGATGGAAAGCGTTGAACAGATCTGACACGATTGCTGTCGAACTCAACGGAGTAGAAAAAACACTTGCTGCAGAGTCGGGTGAGGCTTTGGTGGACGTTCTTCGTCGGAATTCGCATGCAGTTAAGGTGGGTTGCCGAAACGGCGATTGCGGAGCATGCACGGTTCTCATCGACGGTACACCGATCAAGTCCTGCCTCATTCCTGCGCAACGAGTCGACGGACATCAGGTGGTAACCTTGGATGGACTTTCGTCCGAAGATGAGCTACACCCGGTTCAATCTTCCTTTTTGGAAAACAACGGGTTCCAGTGCGGATTCTGCCTTGCGGGACATGTCCTGTGCGCTGTCGCTTTGCTGCGGGAGAAACCTAATCCCACCATAGCAGAAGTCGAGTCCTCCTTAGCGGGAAACCTGTGTCGTTGCACGGGCTATGAGCAAATTCGGACTAGTGTCATGAGGGCCGCTGAATCCATGAAGCATCACTGCATGTCGAAGCATGCAGCACAGTATGCTCCTCGCGAGAACTCGACACCACTTGAGTGACGCCTCCAACGCTATAGCCCGAGGCTTTGCAGTTTCGATACATCCTACGCCACGAGAGGAAAACTCATCCTCCCTGTGCGAGACCTGGCCGTGGCTACGAAGGCTCGCCAATCTGACAGCGGAGATCCCAGGAACATGCTCGATCAATTCGAATTTGTAAGCGCATTAAGACGCGCAGGGCGGCCGTTCGCGACTGCTCAATTGGTCAACGCTATCGGATCCGCACCGCGACAGGTGGGTGCGTCCATGATTGTCTCAAGTGATGGAACGGTCTGGGGATCTGTCTCCGGCGGCTGCGTAGAAGGAGCCGTTTACGATATAGCAATGGACTCCCTCAAGTCGGGTAAACCGTCGCTACACCGGTTCGGTGTAAGCGATGAAGCAGCTCTCAACGTTGGCCTCACTTGCGGCGGGATAATCGACATATTCATACAGAGTTTCACAGACGCTTCATTTACGGCTTGGTGGCCGCTTCACAACGCCGTAGATTGCGGGCGGCCGGTGGCGCTTGCGACGGTAATTGAACATCCTCGCGGGGAACTGGTCGGTAGGCAGGTTGTGATTGAATCATCCACGGAATTTGGCACATTTGGAGATGAAGACGATCGCATCTTTGCCAAAATTTGCGAGCAGGCTCGCATGATGCTATCGAGCGGTCACAGATCCGCGCTCACATACCGGGGTCGGAGTCGAGATTTCGGTGCCAACATCGAGGTTTTCGTTGAAACTTCTCTAGTTGCTCCCCGTATGATAATAGTGGGAGCTGTTGACTTTACAGCTGCTTTAGTCACGTTAGGATCTTTTCTGGGCTACAAAGTTACTGTCTGTGACGCCCGGCCGGTATTTACAACCCGATCTCGCTTCCCCGGCGCAGACCAGGTCGTGGTCAGTTGGCCAGGCAAGTATATCGATGGCGAATTCGAGGCGGATCGACTAGATCGACGAACGGTGGTCTGTGTTCTGACGCACGACTCCAAGTTTGACATCCCCGTTCTCGCTCGCTTGTTGCGTCTTCCCGACGAATCCAGGCCTCGATACATCGGTGCGATGGGATCACGCCGAACCCACGCGAAAAGGATCGAAGAACTCCGCAGAGTCGGCCTAACAGATTCACAGCTCAGCTTCCTGCGTAGTCCGATCGGCCTGGATCTCGGTGCGCATACGCCTGAAGAGACTGCAGTTTCGATAGTCAGCGAGATGATCGCTGATAACTCAGGAGGTACGGGGCTACGACTCAGCGATGGAAGCGGTGCGATACATCACAATCACTGGACAACTGCGAGACCCCCCGTGGTCGACGCTGCGTGGACCGGCGAACGGTGCGGGCCCCTCCCTCCGTAAGTTCCGGCGCTGATGTGCGTTGCGCCAACGGCTCTAGCCTAAATTCTGTGTCCCGATTGACCGATTAAGGCGTTCGGGATGCTGAGGTGGTGCATCATGTTCGCGGTGTCGGGACTGGTGGGTGATCGGTATCGGGTGTTGACGGAAAGGCAGTGGAGTTGTGGGAGTTGTTGTTGCCGAAATCCGAAAACCGGGTGGGCCGTAACTTTGCCAACAACCGACTGGTGGTGGAGGAGACGCTGCTCCGGTTGCGGACGAGTTTGCCGTGGCCGGACCAGGCGCGGGAGTTCGGGCCGTGGCAGACGGCGTGGATGCGGTGCCGGCGCTCTGCCGTGGAGGGCACGTTGGATCGGGTGCTGACCGTGCCTCGCGGTGGCCGACAGGACCGGGATCTGGACTGGGTGGCCTCGATCGATTCCACGCGGTGTCGGGGTTATAAACCTGCTGACCACCTACGAACAGCCCAGCATCGTCGAACGCGCCTTCAACAGGACCGAGCGCCGGCGCGCGGGCGGCACCCGCTACGACAAGTTGGCCATCACCTACCGCGCCGGAATCGTCCTGACCCTGACAGTCGAACGGCTCAAGCCTACCCACCCCAACCTAACAGAGCACCACAAAACGCCGTCCGCAACAGCGAAGACGGTAGAGGCTCCGGAACCGCGTGACTGGTCTCAGAGCCTTCGGCTGCGCCGCTCCGGTCGAGATCGTGACGTCCCGCCGATGGCTGCGGCCAGCCATCTGCATCGTGGGTATACGTTTGGGGTGGGGTTCCCCCGCTTTTAGAATCCAAGCTGCGGGCCGTTTTCGACAAACTCGCCGCACACGGACCGATCCTGATCGTGGTCGACCAGCCGAACACGATCGGCGCGCTGCCGGTCACCGTGGCCCGCGACCGCGGCCACGACGCGGCCTACCTTCCCGGCCTGGCCATGCGCCGCATCGCCGACCTCTACCCAGGCCAAGCCAAGACCGACGCCCGGGACGCGTACATCATTGCCGACGCCGCCCGCACCATGCCGCACGCACTGCGCCGAGTCGACGTCGGCGACGAAGCGTTGACCGAACTCGGTGTCCTGGTCGGCTATGACGACGACCTCGCAGGCGAGGCAACCCGCATCAGCAACCGCATCCGCGGCCTGCTCACCGGCATTCATCCGGCCCTCGAACGCGTCCTCGGCCCGCGAATCGCCCACCCCGCAGTGCTCGAGATCCTGTCCCGCTGCGGTGGACCCGCAGGCATCCGTGCAGCAGGGCGACGGAAACTGACCGCGATCGCGGTCAAACACGCACCCCGCATGGGGGCCAGACTCGTCGAGGAGATCCTGGCCGCACTGCCCGCCCAAACCGTCACCGTCCCCGGTAGCAAAGCCGCCTAAGTCGTGTTGCCGAAACTGGCCGACCAGCTCAAATCCGTTCTTCAACAGAGGAAATCGATCGCCGAGAACATCGAGGAGATGCTCGATGCACACCCAGTTTCCAACGTCCTGACCCAATAACACGCGAACGAGCCCGAAGCTGATCAAGATCTCTGTTCGCTTCGAGCTCGCCCTCAAGTTCGTGTTCCACCGACGGCTGGCGATACCTGGGGCCCGGAGCCCTCCAGCTAAGACCGCGCCGCGGCGGAACACAACCGGTGGTGACCCGGACGGGACGCCTTGTCCTGACCACGGACCGAGGAGTCCTTCATCGAGACCGGCGGACCACACCCGCCCGGGCCACCGCCACACCTGCTGATCAAGGATGTCGCTCGTGGTTCGAGCCCGTCCGCGCGACCTACACCTTGCTTCTCGGGAGCCTGGAGCGCTGGCATCAAGACCGGAGTCGTGCGGATCGCTGGGGTCGTGAACGGCTCAATCGGAGGGAAGGGCACGAGCCTTGTTATTAGGGCGCCGCACGTTCTCGCCAGGGAATCCGACCAGTCCAGACAGGTGAGCAAGGAGAGCAAGTTGGCAATCGTGTTCTGCGGCATCGACTGGGCCGAGCGCCACCACGACGTCGCCCTGGTCGACGCCGAGGGCAAGCTGGTGGCCAAGCGGCGCATCGCAGAGTCCGCCGACGGTTTCGCCGAACTGACGGCCATGCTGGCCGACGCTGGCGACAGCCGCGAGGCCCCGATCCCGGTCGCGATCGAGACCCCGCGCGGGCTGCTCGTCGCCGCGCTGCGGGAGACCGGCCGGGCGATCTACGCGATCAACCCGATGGCCGTCGCCCGCTACCGCGAACGACACACCGTCTCCCGCAAGAAGTCCGACCACGCCGATGCGATGGTATTGGCCAATATCCTGCGGACCGACGCCCACATTCATCGTCAGCTGCCCGTCGACACCGAACTCGCCCGCGCAGTCGCAGTCCTGGCCCGCGCCGCCCAGGACGCGGTCTGGCGCCGCACCAGGGCTTTGCAGGAACTTCGGTCTCTGCTGCGCGAGTACTACCCGAGCTTTCTCGCCGCATTCCACCGCAGCGGCGCCACGAACCTCGCCGGCCCCGAAGCCCGCCAGCTGCTTGCGCTCGCCCCGACACCG
>NZ_JBEXME010000045.1:0-25910 GCF_040610355.1 Nocardia sp. NPDC004168
GTCAACGGCGAGCTGAAACAGTTCACTCCGGAAATGTCCGACAGCGCGGGTGAATTCGGTCAATTCGCCGGATTCGTCCACCCGAAGGGCATCGAGTTGACCGCGCCGGCGGACGGGGGCGCACCCTCGGCGCCGGGATCGGCCGATCAGTCCACGAACGCGGCAATGCCAGTTGTCGCAGCACCCGCAGGCTGACCGCATGAGCAGACCACGGCAGCCACACAGCCCCGACACGGACAACAAGACAGCGGACAGCAACGCGATGTCCTGACCCAAGGACCACTGCCCGGCTCCGCGACAGGCTCCGGCCAGCCGCCGTAACCTGGATGCGGCCAGAACCCCAATCGGGTCGAGGCCGAACCACACCCCCCCGAATCAACCAAACCAAAGGCCGCGGGTCACTTTCGATGCCAATCGAGCATCGACAACGGCACAATCACCCGGTGATTTGAGGGAATGTTTCCGTCGGCGTGATGTTTTCAGCCTTGCCGCCACTGATTGACGGGGATATCAGGGAAGTGGATACGTGTCATCCGCATGCGCGGCCCCCTTGCCTCGCCCGGGGTTTTCAACGCGATTGTCAATTCCTCTCAGAATTGGGAACACGTACTTCGTTGTTAATGCGGCCGATGCGACTGCATGCTAGTGTCCAGCAGGACACTTCTGCAGGTAGCGATGAGTTCCGGAAGCAGCAAATTCATGAGGCACGTCCACAACCACTCCACGGCATTCACGGACTCGCCTTCCAACCCTTCAATGGACTCGTCGAACCGGTTGTCCGACCAACAGTATGGGCAGCAAACGCCATCGTCGAACTGGGCACTCGACCCTGACATGGTTGCACTGACGCTCAGTTCATTGGTCGATAGATCGGTCGGTCGATCGCGGACCCGCAGCTACCGGTACAGCCGGATTTATGTGGCGACCGCGATCACGTTTGCGATCACAGGAATCGCCATCGGCGCGCTCGCCTCGATGACCATTCCGATCGGCGAAGAAGGCCCCGTCGCCATTCCGATCGAGCAACAGATCCCAGCCTGTGAGGCCCGACAAGCCGGAAGACTGACAGTAGGCAACGGACCAGGTGGTACGACAACCGGACCGGAAGCAATACTCGGATTCGAGTATGCCTACTACGTTGAGCGCACCGCAAAGTCAGCGCTGACCTTCGTGGCACCGGATGCCTTCAACGTCTCAGCGGCGGATCTTCAGCAAGCAATCGATACAGCCATTCCGGTCGGCACCACCCACTGCGTGAACATTGCAGAACGCGAGCCTAATACGTTCGATGTGGACATCAATGAACGGCGCCCGGATGGCGTCAGAGCTATCTACAGGCAGCAAGTTAGTACAATCGTTCGAGATGGCCGTGTCCTGATCTATGAAATAGCTCCCCGGTGACGCATCGACCTCACCGTCCGATCGAATTCCGTAATCGAGGGGCGAAGACACGTTCGGGCCAACCCGGAGGTCTGCGACCCGCTCGGCATCGGTGGCATCCCGACGCATCGGGATTGCGTTTACACATGGTTCGCAGCTGCCGTTCGGTTTGACCGTGCCGCCCGCATGCGCGAAGTCGCGGTGCCGGGTGCTCCATGGGCGAGCGGGCGGTGATGGTGGGTGCAAAGGCAGTGTTGGCGGGGTGGTCGATGCTTCGATCGAGTGCGAGGCCCCTCGTCGCCGCCGAGCGCTAGTGCTGGCCGCACACTGGGCAGCGACTTCCGGAAGGGGTGGCCGTCCATTCCAGGAGGTCGGTTCGGCGATCTCCAGCGACTACCAGCCGTCGAGACATGCTCGGACGCAATCCGACCGGCACGGCCATCGGCAATGGCGACGAGAACAGACCGCGTAGCACACCGATCTACCGCGCCGCAATGGCGTCGTTAGATGACAATATTGTTACGCCAGAGGTTCCGTTTGATTACGAATCTTATGCTGCATGGCAGAGGGGTGACTAGGATTGCGGGCGTGGATGCCGACTATCGACTGGCGGCGTCTGCTGGGTATTGATCTCGTCTGGAGGTCCCGATGGCGGGCATCGGCGCCGAGGGCGCCAGTGGCGTGACTTTGGTTGGCAGGGATTCCGAGCTGCGGTGCCTTGACAAGGTTCTGGCGAATGCCCGGGCGGGTTCGGCGGTTGCCGTGGCCGTGGTCGGTGAGCCAGGAATCGGTAAGACTCGACTGTTGAGCGAGTTGTGCACCCGCGCGGCCGCAACGGGTTTCAATGTGTTTTCAGGACGCGGAACCGAGCTGGAACGAGACGTCCCGTTCGGACTGTTGGTCGATGCCCTCGACGAAGGATTCGGATCACTGGACCCCCGGATCCTCACCGACCTGGGACCCGACCGCACCGCCGAACTCGCCGCAGTACTGCCCTCCCTGTCCGGATACCGCAGACAACTCGCCAGCCGACTGGAAGTCGAACGCTTCGAATTCCACCACGCGATCCGAGCCACCCTCGCCCAACTCACCTCGCGCAAACCCATAGCGCTAACCCTCGATGACGTGCACTGGGCCGATCCGGCATCTACCGAACTGATCAGCTACCTGCTGCGACGCCCTGTATCCGGCATGGCCCTAACCTTGGCCTACCGCCGGGGACGACTGCCCGAACCACTCATGCACACACTCACCCGAACTGCACGCGAACAATCGCTGTGCCAGCTCCAATTGGCACCCCTGACCCTCATCGAAGCCGCGCAAGCCCTCGGCCGACAACCCGACTCCCCCGAACTGCAAACCCTCTACTTCGAAAGCGGCGGCAACCCCTTCTACCTCGAACAACTGGCACGCACCTCCCACACAGTCACCCACCAGCTCACCCACGACATCACCGGCACAGACACCCACACCGGCATCCCCTCGATCCTGCGCAATACCATCACTCACGAACTCGCCACGATCACCACCGATGCCCTCATCACCCTCCAAGCAGGGGCTGTGGCCGGCGACCCCTTCGGCGTCGACCTCGTAACCGCGATCACCGACTTCGACGTCGATCGAGTGCGGAAATCCCTCGATGAGCTCCTGACCGCCGACCTCGTCCGCCCAACCACGACACCAAGCCAATTCCGCTTCCGCCACCCCATCCTCCGCCGAGCCGTCTACGACCAGACGCTGCCCGGCCGCCGATACAGCGCCCACAAAAACGCAGCACAAGCACTTGCCCAACGCGGTGCCCCCATCGGAACACAAGCCCACCACATCGAACTCTCGGCTTCACCCGGCGACGAACAAGCCATCACCACCCTCGCCCAAGCAGCACAAACCATCCTGCCCCGCGCACCTGCAGCAGCAGCCCGATGGTTGCAAACCGCGCTCAGACTCCTCCCACTCACCAGCGGGCCAGAACAGCGACTGCCCCTCCTCATCACTCAAGCCACCGCACTCGCCTCCTGCGGCCAACTCCACCTCAGCCGCACCACGCTCCAACAAGCACTCCAACTCATCCCCACCCACGCCACCGCCGAGCGCGCACGCATCACCACTATGATCGCCCGCGCGGACCACGGACTCGGACACGCCGAAACAGCCCATCACCTCATCCGCACCGCCCTCGACCAGACCCCCGCTGCCAGTCCGGACTCGATCGAACTCGAACTGGAACTCGCCGAAAACCATCTCATGCGCGGCCGGTGGCAAGACGCGATCGATAGCGCTACGCGCGCGCACGCACACGCGGAGGCACTTGGCGACGATGAGTTACTCGTCGTGGCGAAGTCATCACTAGCCGTATGTATCAGCGAGCGAGGCGACGTCATCCGGGCCCAGCAGCTCGTCGAGTCGGTTGTCGAAAGCCTCGACGGAAGCAATCTCACCCGGACGCCCGAGTTGCTGGAAACACTCGCAAACCTGGTTTTCGCCGAAATCTACCTAGGGCTCCTTCCCGCGGCTGCCCGCCATGCCGACCATGGGCTGGCGGTCAGCCGCGCCACCGGGCACGGCCATGCTTTCGGCCGTTTCGCGCTGGGTGCGACTTCATCGAAGATCCTCCTCGGCCGGCTCGGGGAAGCCCGCCGCGAAGCTGATGCAACCCTGGAAGCAGCGCTGTTGCTGGACAATGATCAACTTCGCGTTTCGGCCGAGAGCGTCCGCTGCTGGGTCGAGACGGCTTCGGGCGAACTGCCGACCGCATTGGCAGCCGGGCGCGCCGCGGTGCAGGCCGCCGACCGCAGCCCCAACGGACGCTACGTTTGGATGGCACATGCGTGTTACGGGATGGCGCTCATCGAGGCCGGCGAGTTCGAGCGGGGTCGTCTGGAGCTTCTCCGCGGCGGCGGACCGGCACTCTCCGATATCTCTCCCGCGGCACGCCCGTTCTGGTTACAAGCGCTTGTCACAGCCGAGTTGGCTGTCGGCCGGACCGAAGCAGCCGAGGTAGCCACACAGCGCATCGAAGAAGCGGCGAAGAGCTTGCCATCCCGTGTAGGGCACGCTCACCATGCTCGGGCATTGATGTTCGCCGCACGAGGCGATTTCGAGGCCGCTGCCGCATCGGCTCGAATGGCAGGTGAGTGCTTCGACGCCATCGGAACACGTGTCTGGGCGGCCAGCGCACGTCTCGAGGCGGGGCGAGCTCTGGCAAGGACGGGCGATCTCGCTATGGCGGTCCGCGAACTCGAACTGGCCTACGGCGTCCTGCGGGAGACCGGAGCCCGACGTCTCGCCGATGATGCCGCCAGCGAACTGCGAACTCTGGGGAGACGCGTCCGGCGAAGTACCCATGCCGTTGATCACCTCGGCGCTGCGGATCTGACCGAGCGCGAACGCGAGATCGCGGATCGCGTCGCACAGGGATACACCAACCGCGAAATCGCAACAGACTTGTTTATCAGCCCGAAAACCGTCGAGAAGCATCTCTCACGAGTGTTCACCAAGATCGGAACCTCCTCACGGGCTGGCGTCGCAGCGGCGATGCACGGCATCCGAAGCGCCGACGGAAAGGACAAAACCTGAACACGCCGACATCGTCGCCACAACCCTGTTGTTCCGGTCCTCGCGAGCGCTGAAGGGAGACTCCGCTGAACCGTCGCAGTCCATGAGCTGGAACTCGCGTAAAGGCATACTTGAGGGTATAGGAACTTCAGAAGCGACCGTAGTTCCGCGACGCGGCCCTTGATCGCGCCGACGCTGACGCGTGGGCTTTCGGCGAGCAAGAACGCGACGATGTCGGTGCCGGTCAGCTCACCGATCCCGCGGGCGGATGCCTCGCGCAGGAAACCGACGGGCCAGCTTCTCGTAGCGAACGATCATGGTGGCAGCCATAGCGCGGTCGGTCACCAACCAGTCGCAGTACTCGGCAAGGATCGAATCCAACGGGTCGCCACTGATCGGCGGATCCGTCAGTAGCCCTTGCGATTTCAAGGACTCTCGCAGTGATGCGCCTCTGACAGAATGGGTTTCGATGCGTTGGACACTTCTCAGTGTTGGCGGCCAACTACCCTTATCAGGGCAGGACTGAACTGGCTACCTGATCCAGGGGGATGAAAATGCCCAGTTTGGAAGAAAGAATCGCGGGTGTCATCGCAGTGCTGGAACGGTTCGATCGCACAGCCCCGGTGGTGGTCGTCGACGAGATCGACCGGCGTGTTGAGGATCTGAAGTACGAAGTGCGCACCAGTGTCGCCGACGACCAGCAGCGCCGCCACACGCTGCTGGACCAGATCAGCCAGGCCCGCGAGCTCGTCGCCGCGGCTCGGGAGCGCGGCGAACGAGCTCTCGACATCGCCATGGCCACGCTGCGACGGGAGCTGCACGACGCCGAGCACCCGAGGATCACCAGCCCGCAGAAACGACGCCGAGCCCAGCCAGGAACCCCACGATGACCTTGGGAGAGTTGCATCCGGACCCGGCCGATGCTGCTGACGGTAGAACGGGCACCTCGACGACACCTCATGGGTCGGGCACAACGAACACGAGCAGGTAAGTGACACTGGCACAAAGACTCTCGGTGGCGACGGCGATGGTCGCCGAGTTCGAAGCGAACCTGAAGCACCTGCGCACACGCGAACGCATGGCCAAGGCCCGCGTGAAAGGCCGAGACTTAAAGGCAAACAGCCAAAACTGCCTCTCACCACACAGAAAACGATCCATCGCCGCTATCACGACCCGACAAGGACGCGAGCCTGGCCGACCTCACCGTGGAATACAGCGTCGACCGCTCCACCATCCACCGCATCGTCAGCGGTCGCACAACACGGATGTAGACCCACCCGAATTGCCACAGAAAAATGCTATCTATCAACCGACTACGATTAATTCGACCGATTCTCGGCGAACGCTACCGGGTCCCTACATCCGATCCACAGCGAGTCGAATACTGGCAGAAGAATGCAGGGACGACTCATGTACCGGCAACCCGGATGCAGGTTGTCGTCAGAATCCAGTGAGACGGTTCATCGCGGTGGCCACACCAGCGCGGGACGAGACGCCCAGCTTGGCAAAAATCCGTGCGAGATGCTTCTCGACGGTCTTAGGGCTGACGAACAACTCCGCGGCGATTTCGCGGTTGGTGTAGCCCAGCACCACTCGATCGGCGATATTTCGTTCGCGCTCTGTCAGTGTGTCCGGATCGGCCGACTGGTCAATGCCCAGCCTTCGCGATACTCGCTTCCCAAGAGCTCGCAGCTCCTGCGCCGCCTCGCCGGCGAGCCGCGCGGCTCCTGCTTCCCACAAAGTACTGTGCGCCAGTTCGAATTCGCGGACCGCTGATTCGAGATCGCCGGTCCGTGCGAGAGCACGGCCCACCTCGAGCCGGGCGCGGGAGGCCCACACTCGCATGTCCGTCGCTTCGAAGCACTCGCAAGCCCTGGTGGCCGCCAGGGCCGCCGCCCGGAAGTCGCCGGAAACAGCGTTCACGCGCGCCCGGGCATAGTGCGCATGCCCGGCACGGGACGGTCCATGGGCGGCATCGCCCTCGATTCGGCGAGTCACCGCCGATGCTGCCTCGATCCCGCCAGCGGCCAGTTCGACGGTGACGAGCGCCTGCAGGAAGTACGGGCGGGCAGCGGGCGGCATGTCGCGCAATTCGAGCCCGCCGGTAGCCAGAATTGCTTCACGACCTCGCTCGTACTCGCCGGTCTCGATGAGGGCCTCTCCATAACTCGCACGCGCCAGCCACCCGTATCGCACGCCAGGTGTTCGATCGACCGCTTCCACCGCGCTGCGGCCGGCGACCAATGCCGCCGGCAAGTTGCCGCTCGAGATCTCGATCCAGCAGCGAATACCTTCCGCCGCTGCACGCATCTGATCGTTGTCCAGCAACTGTGCTACTTCAACAGCGGATTCTGCCGTGCTGGACGCTTCGCGCAGTTGTCCGAGCATGAGTTTCGCCGCGGCCTCGGCGACCAAGAACCGGGCGACCAGCCAGCCCTGACCGGTAGCGCGGCTGATCTCCAGTCCACGTTCGGCGTGCTGGCGCGCTGCACGGAAGCAATCGAGATTGAGCTCTGAATCAGTCAGGTTCGCCAGCGGCCAGAGCAGCTCGGGAGCCACGGTGGCGTCGCTCGCATCCAGGTCGTCGGCAACAATATTCGCGAGATCGCGTGCCCTGGTTGCGTCGCCGCGGTGGGCGAGCGACAAGACCAAAAGGGATCTCGCCGAGGTCAGCACCGTCGGCTCACCAAGCGCTTCCGCCTGTTCCTGGGCTCGCGCGGCGAGAGCGATGGCTCGGTCCCACTGCCGCCGCATGAGGCAATTCTCGGCAAGCGCCAGCTCCAGAGTTACCGCGTCCGCGCAGCCAGGCTGCACGACGTCCATTGCCCGGACAATGAGCTGGCAAGCCTCCTCTGCTCGTCCGAGCCCATGGTCGGTGCGAGCGATCATGCTGATGATCTGCACCCAGTCACCGAGCGAGTCTTTCGGAACCAACTCCGAAGCCTGTTCCAGCGCCAGCCGACTTTCGTGCAGACGCCCGGCGGAGGCCAGCGAGTTCGCACGTGCGACTGCCAACTGGAGGCGCCGCTCCTCCACACCGGTCCTCGGCAAAAGGCGCAAGGCGGCCTCGAACCAGCCTGCGGCCGCCGCAGGGGCACGCGATGCGGCGGCCAGCCCAGCTTCCATCAGGAGCATGACAGCTTCATCGTCACCGGCGATCGCCGAGTGCTCGACGTGATGGGCTCTCGCACCCAGATGAGCCCCGCGCCGGGCGAGGGCATGAGCCGCCTGTTTGTGAGCGAGCAAACGCCAGCCAGGCGCCGTCTCGTCGTAGACCACTCGACGCACGATCGGGTGCCTGAAGCGGAACAGTCCTGGCACAGTAGTCGAACGAATCAGGTCAGATGCGACGAGATCGTCGATGTAAAGCAGCACCGACGTCTCGTCAGCCTCCGCAATCGCGGCGACGAGATCGACATCGAACGGGTCACCGGCTACTGCCCCGGCCCGAAGTACCGCGAGCGCATCGGCCTTCAATCCGGTCAGCTCATCGAGGACAGCCGTACGCAGGGAAGTGGGTATATCGGTCTCGTGCTGCTTTTCGTGGGGAGCGCGGCGCGTCGACAGCGGCTGAGCGAACCGCGCCGTTCGTGCCAGTTGCTCGAGGAAGAAGGGGTTCCCCCCGCTCTCGGCGTACAGCGACTTGACAATCGAAGACGACCTTCGCACCCCCAGTGCCTCGGCCGCCTCGGCCATCGTGAAAGGCTCCGGATCGAGTGCGCAAAGTTTACCCTCACGGGCAGCGAACGCTATGGCGTCGAGGAGCGGGCGTGGCGTTTGCCGGGGACGGTATGCGAGCGCCAGCACCATGCCCGGGACCAAACGCCGCAGCAAGTAGCCGATAAGTTCCGCGGAAGCAGGGTCCGCCCAGTGCGCATCATCGAGCGCCAGTAGCTGCGGACCGGAGGCCACGAGCCGTTCGAACGTCGCCCGCACCGCGCGATAGAACTCGAAACGCTCTATCCCCAGGCTGCTCACTCGGTCCTCGCCGCGGCCAGCCAACGAAGGCAGCACCGCAGCGAGTTCAGCCAACCGTTGTGGACCGATATCGACGAGCACGGCATGGTCGAGCGCCGCGAATCGCTTGTCGAGAGCCTCGACGACCATGCCGAATGGGACCTCTCGTTCCAACTCGGATCCCCGGCCTGTCCACACCTCGAAATCCGCCGCGGTCGCCCGCCCGGACAGTTCACTCAGCAGCCGCGTCTTGCCGATTCCGGGTTCACCCAGCACAACCACAGCCCGTGCCGCACCGGACCGGGCATCGGCCAAAGCGCCCTCGATACTCCTCACCTCGGCAGCCCTGCCGACCAATGTCGTCATGGCTCGTTACTGTGAGAGTTCTTCAGCACCATCACGCCTCCAACCGAGTCCACGGCGACTTCTGGTAGCGACCGGTCGGAATCTCCATCCGCAATGCTAGCCTTGAACCTCCCGCCGCTGCCAGGGATTCCGATCACTCGCGTGACCTGAACAGACACCGGCCTCCATGGATGTCGCGGGTCGTATCGGCTCGGACATCTCCTAGCGGCCACAAGTCACCGTCTTACGCGGGTAAGCGGCACCTACCCGAGGACACTACTCCCGAGATTGAGAACGCTACTTCCCGCGCTGAGGAGCAGTAACAGGATCGATAAGATTTCCATTTGGAGCCTTCTTCCTTTTGGACCCGCCGCGATTCCCTTGGACAAGCCGAGCGATACGACACCGGCTACTCGACCTTTTAAGTGCCCGAGCCTCCGGTAGCGGCCACCCGCCATCGGCAGCGCCGACAAAATATATCCGACTTCTCCGGATCGGACTTCTTACACTTCCCAGTCCCGGCGATGGAAACTCGCGACGCTGTGCGCCAGAGTCCACGCACCCGCCGACGCCGCTGCCTGATAACTTGCCTGACGATATGACCGCAAATTTAACGACCAGCCTGTTACTCGGACGCGCAGTCACTCCCGCCTTCGGAAGCTACTGGTCACAGCACTAGGGAGCCGCCGCACGATGGGGCCGTCGAGTTCGCACCGAACGCATCGATACAGCTTGATTTCGGTCATGTCGCCCCTTCCTCAAATCTAGGCCGCTGTCGGCTGGAGTTCAGGTGAAGTCCGGATGTTGGGTGGCCACCCAATACGCGCCGGAATGGAAGACCAGCGGAGCACCTACCGTCGTATCGAACTTTTCGACCTCACCTATGAAGATCACATGGTCGCCCGCATCGACACGCTGAGCGGTCCGGCACTGAAATCGGGCGATGGTGCGGTCCAGGAGCGGGATTCCAGCTATTCCGTCGTGGTGCGAAACACCCGCGAACTTGTCAGCGGCCGGGGTTGCGAACTGACGTGACAACTGGTGCTGGTCGGCAGCGAGAACGTTTACCGCGAAATAGTTCGCTGCCGTGAAGTCAGGCAAGCTCGCTGCCTTCCTGGCCGGGCACCAGGCAATCAGAGGAGGGTCCAACGACACAGAGGTGAACGAATTCGCCGTCACCCCGACCTTCCGTCCGTCCGGCGCGCGGGTCGTCACCACCGTGACTCCAGTCGCGTATTGACCGAGGGCATTTCGCAAGGTCCGCACATCCATGGCGTCGTTCGCGGATCGCGCTGCGTCGAGCATGCGGTCTGCGTCCGCGCGGTCGAACCACCAGTCGTGCACTGTGCTCGGATCGGCGAAGCCCGCGGCGAACAGAGCGGCGACCCCGGGTTCGTGTGCAGCCGACCTAACCAGATCGAGGACGTGTTCGGGAAGCCCGTCCAGAACTCGATTGGTCCAAGACACCGACCAGCGTCCCCAGCTGCGCCAGAACGCTTCGAACGTCTCGTGCATCCACTCGGTATCGAATGTCTTCGGGCCGCGCTGAAGCACCGCGTCCAGATAGACCCCCGCGGCCTGTACCGCGTTGTTGGCCCCCTGCGCTGTCAGCGGATCGTTGAGCACCACTGCATCGGCTATGCCCAAGACCGGACGTCCGGACGCAGTGAACGCGACCGGCCGGCGCACTGTCGGGGTGACCCGACCGCGCAGAACTGCACCCTCGTCGGTCAGCTCGATGCCACGAGCGCGGGCTGCAACGTCGGGGAACAGCTCATCCAGGATCTCCAGGCAGCGGCGGAGATGATTCTCAGGAGTCCGTATCTCGTCGAAACGATCCATCGGCCCCCCAGGAACGCCTTCGAACACCAGGATCGAGCAGGGACCAGTCGTTGTGAGGGCGGGTAGTGTAATGAGCTCCCCTACCCCGCGGACCGCGCGGACAGAGAGCTCCGCGCCGGATTCGTCGGGCTGCAACCCGTGCACATACGCGACGGCCAGTGCCCGTTTCGGGCGGTCGAAAGGCGAGCGAACCCGATCGCGAATGAACATCCGACCGAGATCGCCCGCGCCGGTGGCCACAATCGTGAGATCGTGGTCGGCGGCGATCGCATCGAGACGCTCTGGCCCGACATCCTCAACCACGAAGGTTCCGGATTCGGCAACAAAGGAGTCGATCAGCGCCGCGCACGCCAGCCGCTGGTCGACCGACCGCGCCGGATCATCCAGCGCCGACACGACCGTACCCACCCCATCGATGGTCAAAGCCAGGCTGCGGATCTCCGGAGCCCCAGTATCCTCGGCGGTCTCGACCATCCGGTTCATCACCCGCAGGGCCGGGCCGAATAGGCACTGGCTCGACAGGACATTCCCGGCTCGGACTTCCTCGGAGGTCCGGTCGCCGATCAAGGTCACGTCACATCCGTGGCGCCGCAGTCCGAGCGCAAGTAGTGCTCCGGCCTGACCGGCTCCGACGACCGCGATCCTGTAAGAGTTCCGAGTGTTCATGCGACTGTGACGAGCTCGTTCAGATATGCCTGGGCACTGGTGTGGTCCATGAACCAGAGGAAGAAATCACGCGGATCGTCGAAGCCATTCACGAAGCGGCGGGCGATGCGCGGGTTCGACCCCGCACCGACGATGAGCTCCAGGACGTGCTGCGGCGGTGGGCCGAGCAGAATGTTTGTCCAGTTCACCACGTACCGCGCGTAATCCCAGTAACGTTCGAAGGTCTCATGCATGAAGCGTTCATCGAACGGGCGGTCGGCGTGCTCGAGAATGCTCGACAGGTATGATGCCGCGCACTTGCTGGCGTTGTTCGATCCCTGCCCTGTAATAGGATCGTTGAGAACGACGACGTCCGCCATGCCCAGTACAGCCGCACCCGACGGCAGCACGCCGACAGGGCGGCGCACCGTCGGGGGGAAGCGGCCTGTGAGCACACCGAGGTCGTCGGTCAGTTGTATGTCTCGACAACGCTCGGCCTCCCACGGCACGTGTTCGGCGACCGCGCGCTTGGTGACCTCGAGATGCTGCTGCGGATCGGTGACTCCACTGAAGCAATCCATCGGTCCGCCGGGCACGCCTTCCAACAACATGATCTCGCAGGGACCTGTGGTCGTCAGCGCGGGGAAGACAATCAGTTCACCGACGCCGGGGACCAGATTGAGCGAGATTGCGGGAGCGAGCGTCCGCGGCGTCATACCGGTCACGTAGGTAAGCGCGAGCGCGCGCTGAGGAGTCGCGAAGAACGATCGTTCGGCGTCGCGTTCGAAGAGATTCGCGATACCGCCCTTACCTGCTGCGACGAGGACTAAATCGGATTCTCGGCGGTAACCCTCCAGGTCATCGACACTCGCGTCCCGAATCTCTAATTCCCCTCCATACCGGACGAATTCAGCGATCCACCGCGGTATCTTCAACCGCTGGTCGACCGATTGCGCGGGTAGGTCCAAGCGGGATGCCCAGGACATCACTTTTCCGCCATTTCCGTCTGCCGCGGTGAATGACATCTCACGGATATCCGGGCATTGCTGCGACCAGAAGTCGATACCGCGATCGTGCTCGCGGGCAAGCGCCGCACCGAACATGCACTGACTGGAACTGATACGGCCATTGTAGATTTCCTCCGGAGTACGGTTGGAAACTATTCTGACTTGGTACCCGGCATCCAGAAGGCCGATGCCAAGTTGCAATCCAGACTGGCCGGCACCTACGATCGTGATGGAGCGCACTATTGTCCTTTCGAATCCGCAGCGAAAACCCTATTGGGGATATCGTTGCCAACGGTTAGGTCCATAACGGCGGAGCTCCCGCATTGCAGCCGACGTCAGAACTGATGAGCTATCCGCCGTACCGTTCAGGCCCCGCTCATTTCCGGTTCAGGACAAATACCTGCCCACAGCGAGGGCCTGAGCCACCGGCTCAAGGCCAGTAGATCTTGATTGGTCAGATCTCTCTCCCGATTTCTACATCCGCGATGGCAGCCGTTTCTGTATTCGGGCCTGCTATACATTCGGGTGCTACATATCGGACAATTCCACGCGGTCATCGACGAGTCCACTGATCTTGCGCGAGACTCTCGTGGAGCAGGACGGCTTCCCGAGCCTTGCCCGGCTGCGGAACCTTTTGACAAGGCCCACCATCATGAACCAGGTAGGTCTGCTTCGCCCATTCGTATGCGTACAGCGCGCGCCGCAACCAGTGCGAGGGACAATCTTGATAGTCGTCTCCCGGATGCGGGTCGTCCATCATCAGAGCCTCCATAGCGGCATAGAATCCCGCCTTGTCGACCTCGATGTGCAAAAGATCCATGATCTTTCCTTATCTGTATTTACGAAGTCCCTCCAGCGACAACAGCAAAGGCAATGCCCAATAACGTGCCGACGACCAGCCAGCGCATATCATGTAGCCAAACCGTTGCGAGGACGCTTCCGGTGACACCGACGAGCATGTTCATCCCGATCAGGAGAACGATGAGTTTCCGTACCATCATCAAGTCTCCTCGAGGACATCCTTCGCCCACGTTGTGCCGCGAGCACGCCCGCGGAACTCACGGTCGTACCGGCGCCCGCGAAGACCGCCTCGAATGCGCAAACACGTCCGACGATTGAACGAAGCGTTCGACCGAGACACAGACCTGCGGTGCGAGTCCATGTGAATCACGCTGCTAGCACGCCTTGAGGCCGATGCGGGCGCACGTGAAACGTCGAGCACAGGAGGAATGCGCGTGAGAAGCTTGACATGATGCATGGAACGTCTCGTTTCGGGAAACATCGTTGGCGTCCATTCGATCCTCGCGGGACATCGAGGTCGGTTGCTATGGGGGAAACGCCTACGATGCCCTGCGCGCGCCACGGTGCGGCGAATCAGAGCCTTTTCGTATGTCGAGCGTCCACCTATGGGGTTCCACGAAACAGCCGCCATGAAATGGCTTAGCCAAGGAATCTCTTCCGCCGACGCCGAACCGTCGGCGGCTCCGGTCCCCGCAGCATCCGCTGCCGTTGGCATGCCGACGCCGCCGACAGTTGCGCGACGACCTCAATTGACGCGTTATGCCCAATCCCCCACCCTGCCACTGACGTCGTCATCGGCGACGGCGCGACCGGGCAGCCCGACCGCTGCTGGTACCGGCGCGTCGAGTGGGCGGTGGCGCAGTGGCTGTCGGCAAACGGGCCCGAGCCCCGAGTGCGCATGTGGCGAGCACGGCGGATCGCTGCGGGCGTGCCCTTGAGCACTTCCTGGACTGATCATTGCCCGAATGGGCGTGGCACCCCTGCACCTGCTGTTTGGGCCACCCTCCGCATTGCCTCAGGTGCTGAACGGGTCCGTGGGCAGCGCCTATCGCGGCGACTCCGCGGTGTCGTCGGTGCTGGTGACCGCCGGTGTCTGTGGACGCGGCTCTGCTGGGGTCGGTCGGACACGCTCAAGCCGTTCGGTCGCCGCGACGGCCGCTGAGGGTGGCGGCGGTGGTGTGGGGCCGCGAGCGGCACGGGCGGCGGCGATCAGCTGCCGACCCAGCTTGGGACTGGTCTCGAACAACTCAGCGACGTCCTCCTCAGAGCCACCATGATCACCGATGACGGCAGCGGCCTCGGCCTGGTCGGCGCGGTAGCGGGCGATCTCGCTCCCGGCGCGCTCCTCGAGGTCGCTGATCTGCTGCCGCAGCGCGGCGATGTTCTGATCGCGCCGGGTTTCACAGGCGGTGATCGCTGCCCAATCGGTGAGGTAGCGCTTGACCGCCTCCTGGATCGCACGCTCTTTCTGGCGTGCCAGTTCTCGACGCCGTTTGCTGCGAGCACGTGAGCGTTCCAATCGTGCCGCGACTTCCGGGGATCGAGCTGTGCGAGGGGACCGCGGTGAGCGACGCGACGACATGGCCGGCCTCCTGAATCTCTTCGGGCCCACCTGCTGATTTACATCCGGATGACCTCGCTCGGCGCCTGGCAGCGGCGAAAGCGTGTCTGCCCGCCTTGGAAGATCAGGCGTTGTACGACGTTATTGGCCAGCGCGAGCTGGAAGCCGAGCAAGGTCTCCGCCGGTGGATGCGAGCGCACGAACGCCGGAATCGTCGACGGGACTTTCGTCGCGGTCTGGTATCGCAGAACCGCGGCCGACGCACCGAGGAGCGGATTCGGGCAAGTGAGCAGCGGGAGATGCGTTGGCATGCGCGAGCGAGTGCGGAGCGTCGTCGTGCCATTAGCTGTTGCGTTGGAGGGCATGCTCCACCGTCGCGCGACCTGGTCGTCGTTGCGGCTGCGCGCGGTCATCGTTGTTGGACTGGTGTGGTCTGGCGTCAACGTTGGACGCAATCTCGTACCGGAAGGTGGGCCGACAGGGGTGTCGTGGTGGCTGCTGTGGCTGCTGTCGTTCGGGATTGAGGCGATGATTTCGGTGCCGATCCTCGAAGTGATGGCACAGGCCGCCACCGCCGCGCGGCTAGGAATCACGATCGAACGCCGCAGGATCCTGCTCTTCGAGGCATGCCTGTTGACCGCAACCGTCGGCCTCAACAGCGGGCCACACGTCGCAGAACGAAGTTTCGGTCGCGCAGCCGAGTATGCGGTGGCACCGGTGATGGTCGTCGTACTGATGTGGCTGCATGCCTGGGTAGCCGCACGATACGCACGACTCATCAACACGATCAGCAACACCGATGACTACCCGACCCGAACCGCAGGCCACGCCGCCGACTCCCACGGCACCGACCTGACCGGTCGCGTCCAAGGCGCAGGAGATCATCTCGGGCCGATCAGGACCCAGACCACCACCTCTCGCGCAGAGAGACCCGGCTGGGCGGCAGCCGCCGAATCGGCATCGACTTCGCTTGAACGCCCCACTGACCACCAGCCGGTCCCGCAGGAAGTGCACGCACCGAAGCGGGTACTGGTCGATGTGTCCGAACCTGATAAATGCCGTCGCGTCGCCCGCGAGCTGGTGCGCGGCAGATTGACACAGAAGCACCGCGACTGGCTCTCCGCCTGCCGGTGGACCCAGCTCACCGTCCCCGAATTCCTGTCCGTCGCGCACAAGCAAAAAGACACGGGGGGCACACCCCGGCTCCGGTCGGCGGCGCGTCTGCAGCAGCGGTGGCTGGCGACCGCGACGGTGTGGGTGCACGCGCAGTGGCCGCGGTCCCCGCGGCGGTGGACGGTGCTTGCGGTGCTGCAAGCCTTGGCATGGGCTTCCGCAGTCGGAGGGCAGGTCGCGCGCGGGGTGCCCGTCGTCGAGTTCGGTGGCCGCTCATTGTCACTGGCTGCTGGTGGCCTGCCCGAAATCCACCGTGTGGGGCGTGCTGCGGGAACTCCGCGATATACCCGACGCACCGATCCTCCGTACCCGCACCGGCCGCCGCCTCACAGCCGACCGCTACGCCCTGGTCACGCGCCATCAAGGGCACCGTCCCGTCTGCCCCGACCGCACCCAGATCGACCGCGCGCGGGTCGAACCCGTTCATCCAGCCTGGACCGTCCTGGGCCTGCACTGCCGCCGCCTGCACGATCTCATTACCCACAATGGGCTGACCTCTGCCGCCGACTTTTTCGCCGCAGCCCGCATCAGTTCCAGCGCCGGATACAACGCGTTGGCCGTCCTCACCACCGCCGGATTGATCAGCCACACCCGCGGGCATCTACAGCCCGGACCCACAAGCCTCGATGACGTCGCTCACGCGCACGGCCTTCAGCAGTTGCGCAGCCACCGACTCGCTCGTCACGAGCGACACCGGGCAGCATGGAAGCACTGGCTCATCCACCGCGAGGAGTCAGTTCACCCGCGGGTTGGAGAGATTCACACCGCTCCTGTTCGGCCGCCTCAGGTCGGCGCAGCACCTCGGTAACAGCAAGCCGGGAAAGGACACGACCCCAACCCCATCACCAGCACCGAGGCCACGAATTCTCGACCGAGGATCGGCCGCGCGGGCGGATGTTCTTCCCTTACCTACTCCCGTGCCGCCGCGCAACTTCCGCCTGCGACACCGGACAGGTCTGCGCGCGATGTGCGCGCCGCGCCCGAATCGGGGAAGCGCGAGCACGGCGGAAGCGTCGAGCGGTCAGCTCAGCGGGCGCGTTTCTCGGGCAGCACCATTGGTGAAGGCGCACGCACGACGCCCGCTGACGCTTACCGGCCCGGCGTAGTCGAGATCTACGTGGAGTCATCCGACACCCCGACTGCTGGCGGGCGCTGGCTGATCGCGGACGACTCGAGCGCGCATTGGCCGGCGTCGGGAAGGCATTCATCTACGACAAACGACACCCCGACCCGCACCCGCGCAGTCCTGACCGCCCGCGACGCCTCGCAAGCCGCCGAAGCAACCCGCAACGAACAGGCCCTCGACTGAAGCACAGCCTCCTGGCGCGAACGAGCGCTCAACGCCGAGTCCGTCGCCCAGTCGCTACGCCGGGCGATCCAGGAACGGGAAGCCCGCATCAGCGACCTCACAGGAGAGCTAGTCATCCTGGCTCGTCATATCACCTATACCCATCTCGATAACCGTGCGACGTCAACCCGAAGTGGCACCGGTGTGACGGATTGAGTTGGCACTGGCTTGGGCCCATGCCTGCGTGAGACGCCCGAGGCGGTCGGCGTATCGGGCGCCGTGCGTCGCACACACCGAGGATAAGGTCGAGAGTGGCGCGTGGCTGTGGCGCGAGGCGAGTCGATCACCGAGATCGCCAAGAAGACCGGCATCCCGCAGACCCCACCGCACCCGGCTACCTCGTGGCGCCTGCGGGGTCGTCCGGCACCGTGGTCGGTGTCGGTGATGGATGCCGCGGCCCCATGATCCCGATACCTCCCAGCAAAGGGACCCAACGGCCAATTGTGGTCAGGTAATTTCCGTGTCGCTCAACGCGGGATGGAGGCAGGCCGGAACGGTGCGGCACCGGCGGGATTCAGGAATATCTCAATACCGGTCGGTAGAATTTCGGGAAGTTTCGCCCCGTGTACGGACTGCCATCGGTCGACCTCGATTCCGGTCTTCTGCAGTTCCGCGGTAGCAACAACTACACAAGGGATTCCGTCAGGACTGGTAACGATCAGTGGCCTGCCCTGCTCGTCACAGCCGATCGTTACGACGGAGTCGCGGACCATCGCGGCCAACTCGTCACCGAACAGCCCCCTGCGCCACGTGCGATCCGCCGCAGGACGGCATCGCCGCGATTTCGCTCTGCTGTGCGCAACTGCTCCACCGGTCGCCGGGGATGGTGATCGTCCTTCTTGATGTAGGAAGCCACAGCGAGGCCCGTTCCAGCGACATCGACAGCTCGGCGGCGAGCTCAACCAGGGTCAGCATCGCGGTGGTGCTATCGAGTTCGTCCGGATCGGTGAGGATTCTATCGAGCACCATGCCGCTGAAGGCTCGTTGTCGGGTCAGTCCGGTCGAGGCAGCCAGCTCAACGCCCACCGCGGTCCACGCATGCCGTCGGCCATGCGGATCGCGATCCCCGGGGAGATGGCACGGGCGATCCGCAAGGGGCCGATGATCAGATCGTTCATGCGTCCCGGCCACAATCTCCCGCTACTCCACGTGGGTCGCTGTTCGCACCGCCGGCGACTCGCTCGGGGCGCTGTCGTCATCGTGGAGGTGAGTCCTCCGCTGGGCTTCGGTTTCGGCTGTGGTGAGCTGGTCGATGGTGGGTTGCAGCCGCTGCAGACCAGCATCGACGTCATAGCCGTAGTTGTCGCCGGATGGCACGTAGCCATCATTGATTCTTCTCCGGCAGCGCCAATTTCGGTATCCCGGCCTGCGTACCGGCGACCGAGCGGCGTGGAAGGCATCCTGTTCATGCCCGCACCAGCATCGGCCGGAACCAACTGCCGACTGAACTGTTCGGAGCCTCCGACGCGACCTACTGGCGGCGTCCTGGGCGGCACAGATGAGGATCTGGACCATAAGGCAACCGCGTTCGTGTCGAGAAACCGGACGAGACCGCTGCCCTGAGTTCAACGCAACTTGATGCCGTACTCGATCGATGACTACTGACAGGGTCGACCAGCCGCCGGACGAGTGCGTCGACGGTTTCCTCGCGCCCGCAACCCTGTATCGATGAGTCGATTTCGGCGTGTTCTCTCCCGCCCTCCCTGCGGTTTGCGGCAGAGTTGCCGGAGACCGGTTGTAATCCTGAACAGGCCGCCCACTCGAGTCGGGAGATGGCGCCGGCCCTCCTGGGCCTAAGGGATGTCCCGTAAGTCTGGGTCGGTGCCGACGACTGGTCCGGCGGTCAGGGATCAGTAGGCGTGGGCGAGGTTGGCCAAGGTCGCTACCCCGGCCATCGCGACACCCACCCCTTCACCGCGTAAGCGGCAGTCGCGCAGAATCTTCCAGGTCTTCATCCGGGCGAAAGCATGCTCGACACGGGTACGGACCTTGCGGTGGGATTTGTTGTGGGCTTGCTTCCATCCCAGCAGCTCGACACCCGGTGAGCGGCGGTGCGGGATGATCACGCCGGTGCCCTGGTAGCCGCCATCGGCGATCACCACCGCGTTGCGGCAGGCGTGGGCGGCACCGGACTCGGTCCAGGCTCGGCAGGCGTTGCGGTTGCCCGGCAACGGTTTTCCGAGCGCGACGACGAGTTCGGTGTCGGCGTCGATCACGACCTGATGGTTGGTCGAGTACCGGTAGTTCTTGCTCTGGGCGGCGACCTTGTGATCACGGGTCGGGACCAGGGTTCCGTCCACGATCAACACCGCGCCACGCGGGAACCGGGCCCGAGGCCGCAGCGCCAACGCCGGTCCGAGATCCTCGATCACCCGGGCCGCGGCCGACTTCTAGACCCCGAACACAGCTGCGAGTTGACGCATCGTCAGGTTGGTCCGCCAGTAGGTAGCCACCAGCAACACCCGGTCCTCGAAACACAACCCCCAGGGCCGACCCCGCAACGGCCGATCAGCCCGCTCGCGCCGCAACTGCGTAATCAAACGCGCGAACGTGCGTGGCCGCAGCCCGGAGAACAACTCCACCATCACCGGATCAGACGCCGAGATCACCACCGGCGACACGATACCCGTTGCCACTCAACGACTTACGGGACATCCCTTAGGTGAGACCGGTGAAGGAACTCACTTCAACTGCGTGAAGGAACTTCACTGATGAACAAATGGTCTGACACCCCGCCCCGCCGGGTGAGCATCGTGGTCGCGGGCGCAGGAGCCCGCGGCGGCTATGAGGCCGGAGTGCTATCGGTGCTGGTGCCGCGCCTATACCGCGCCGGCGTGGAATCGGTGCGGTTCCTCGGTACGAGCGCTGGTGCCATCAACGCGACGATCTTCGCCGCCCTGGCGCATTTGCCGCCGGACGACCAAGCACAACAGGCACTGCAGGTGTGGCGCGACATCACCGTCGGCGACGTGTTCCGGTCCCCGACCATCGCATTCCCTCGCCTCGCCGGCCGCGCCACCGGCCAGTTGCTGCGCATACCGGGAGCGGCACTGACCCATCTGCTCGACACCGCTCCGCTGTACCGCACGGCCCGGACCGTCATCGATTGGGATCAGCTACGCAGCAACATCGCCCAGAAACGTACCGCGCTCGCGGTGGTCGCGACATCCGGCGCGGACAACCGCAGCGTCGTGTTCGTCGACCACGCCGACGCCGCGCCGCTGCCACCATCCGACGATGAACGGCCGATCGATTACGTGTCCGCCGCTATCACGGCCGAGCATGTGCTCGCGTCGGCGGCGATTCCGATCGTGTTCCCACCGGTGCGCATCAGCGACCCGCCACCGTGGGCCGGGTGGTATCTGGACGGCGGGGTACGACTCAACGCACCGCTGAAACCCGCGATCGCGCTGGGCACCGACGCGATCGCCGTCGTGGCGACCCACCCCGTCGTCGACGTCGACGCCGCCGCGTCGGCACCCGGCAACGACCCGCCGCCGGATGTGGACGACGTCATCGTGCGGCTGATGGACGCCGCTCTGGTCGATCGGATGATCGAGGATTTGCGCACGCTCGCGAAAGTCAACACGCTGGTCGACACCACCGAGCCCGCCACCACGACCGGGCGAGCACGACAGGTCATCCCCTTCCTTGCCATCACCCCACCAGCGCGAGCGACCCTCGGCACCCTCGCCGAAGAAGTATTCGCCACCCAACGCCACCGGCGCTGCGGCATCGTGCCCACACTGCGTCAAGCAGAGTTACGGCTGCTGGGCCGGATAGGGCCCCGATGCAGCGTCCGAGAACGTGCGCGGACATCGTTTCAGCGCTCACGGCCCCCTCCTGGCGAGCCGATCAGTGGTGGGCTCGGATCGTCGCGGCCGGACCCTGGATCCGGCATCCGCGCCGCTCACCCGAATTCGGTGTCCGCACGCGTGACTCGTCTGCGGCTATTCGCCCGTGGCATGCGTCGGTGTCCCGCTGAGCCGGGTAACGACCCGGGTGTGGCCGTGGGGGAACGCGACGGGGATCGGGTCGCCTGGCCGGGAGGCCTGGATGACACCGAGGTGGGTGGTCAGACCTGGCAGATCGGTGAGGCGGGCTTGCCCGCGCGGGGTGCCGACGAGCAGCACTTCGACCTCGCAACCGGTGACGATGCCAGCCGGTTGGGACCGGTCCAGAGCGACAACGACCGTGGTGACCGGTCCGAGCCCCGCATGCAGATACACCGGTCCGGCAGCGGCGATGCCAGATCTCGGCTTGCATCGCGGTGACCAGACCGCTCGTACCCGCGCGCGGGCCGCGTGCGCGCTGCCCGGCACGTCGATCGAGTCTTTCCTCGCCCCTGGACATGAATGATCATCCTCGCAGCTCGGGCACCGGACCGTCCGCAGACACGCCTACCCAGGGGGTGAGTAGAGCTGGTCACGCCGCCGTATACGGCCAGCGACCACAGCGCCCACCGCCTGTGGAAGCGACACCGCACAATGGTGGTCGCGGTCGGCGGAACCCGATGATCTGGGTTCCGCCGGGTTCAGCGTGGCCGGTTCGTTCCGGACCTGTAGCCGAACGGGGGTCCATGTTCGCCCCGATGCTGATAGTTTGCGGCTATGGCAGGTAGGCATCGGAAAGGGCGTGATCACGACCCGGCGGACTCCACCGCACTCGCCGGGCCGCAGCCGGGTGACCCGCGCGGGCCCGGCTCCGGCGGTGGGTTTACGCAGCGGGCGTTGGCGGCGCAGCCGCTGATCCCGGCGTGGATCGCGTGGCTGCTCGAGCACTCGGGTGAGCCGTTGGCGCGGCTGGAGTATCAGATGCATTACCCGCTGGATCACACCAGCGACCCCGACCGGCGCACCGACGAGGAGACGGTGATCATCCGCCGCGCCTGCCACGCCGAACTCGCCGCCCGCTCGGTGCAGCGCGCCCACCGCTTCTACCGCGACCAGCCGGGCGTGCTCTACGCCCACACTCCTGCTCTGCCGGACGACATCGAGTTCTACACCGCGCTGGAAGCCGGGCGTGAATGGAGCGGTCACTGGTATTCCCGCGACCCCATCGAAGCGTGGGAGTCCACCCGCACACCAGCCTGACCAGCCGCCAACCCGCGTGCGGGCGGCATCCAGGAAACAACTGTCGGACCCCCGCCAAGACAACGCCCCACCTCGTGAGGAGGGCACGTGCCACCGCCAACAATCCGCGAGGGAAAGGGCACACCGGGATGGACGATCGTGTCGCTGTCCGGATTACGGCCGTGCGCGATGCACGAATCTCGTTCCGCGCCAAAGGCGTATTGGTGTTTCTGCTGGGAGCGGGCCGCGGTGAAGACCTCACCCTCGAGTCGATCGCCGCCGCAGGCACCGAGGACCCCACCGCGGTTGCCGAAGCGCTACAGGAACTCATCGAATCCGGGTATCTGGCCCGCGAACGCCAGGTCGGCGGCGAACTCGGCGAATCGGCATGGACCATCACCGACACCCCCGACCAACCCGAAACCCCCTGACATCGACGCCCGAGGCCCCTCCATAAGAGGCTCTGTCGAATCTTCACGACAGAGCCGACGAAGATGCAGCCCCCGCACGACCAGGCGCAATGATGCAGTTGGTGATGACGTGCTCGACAAGGGCCTGGCCCGGACCGGGCCGACCGTCATCGAGGGTGTCACCAGCGATACCGCGGTAGCGGCAGTTCCCACACACCGATGCCGACCCGGCGTGCTGGGCGACTGCTGTTCATTCGGGGAAGTCGAGCCCGGCGATCAAGTCGAAGAACTGCTGGTCGACGACGCCCCAAACCTCGACCTCGATCCCGTCGATGACTCCCCGGTACTCGATGGTCCCGCCCGTGGATGGTGGCACGACGCGGGACAACCCGAGCAGTTGTGCCCATGCCTGCACGATCTCCGTAACCTGGGCTTCGCTGTAGTCCCGGCCGGCGGTGGTGCCGGAGACCGCGAGCGCATCGGTGTCGTCGGGGGCGAACAGCTCCCAGCTCAGCGGTGCACACCCCGCCCGCTGCCCGACCTTGTTCACCACCGCCTCGACACCCAACGCGATCATCCGGCCGAAACCCTGACCACCGGCCGCATCACGCCACGACGTCACCGCCCCACCTCCTGTCCACATCGAGGGATGCCGACCCGGGCCGCAGCAACCTACCGACAGTGAGACTTCGCTGAACGATAACCACTGCCGTGATGGTCAGGATGTTTCGGTCGTGTCGGATTGCGTCGTGTGACGCTCTGCCAGGGCGATCAGCCGCCGCAGCCGCCCGGCGACGGTGTCCTTCGACAGCGGTGGGGTGGCCAGCCTCCCCAACGCGCCCATCCCCGCCTGCGGATGTTGCAGGCGCAGTTCGGCGATGGCCACCAGGTGGTCGGGAACCCGGTCGCCGAGCACCCCGAGCGCCGCCCGCACGGCAGCGACCTGGATGACGGCGGCCTGCTGGGCGCGGCCGGCGTTGGCGGCGGTGAGCTTCCCCGTCGCGGAGTAAGCGCGGCTGCGGCGCCGGTCGTCCCAGCGCACGCGCATCCGCTGCGCCGCCCTGGGTGCGCCGATCGCGGCCAGCGCCGTGGCGACCGCGTCGATCCCGGCCACGGTGACCTGCTCGGCGCCGGTTCGCTCGTGGTGACGCACCCCGGCGACGGCCCCTACCCGCCGCAGTGCCCCGGCGACAGCCAACGCGACCGCCAGGGTGGGACAGGTGATCTGCAGTCGCGGCACCGGTCCGGTCAGATGAATCGTCCCCGTGGCCAGGAACCCCGCCCGTGCGATCGCCGCGGCGTCCTGGTCGAGGCGGGCGATCACCTCCGGCGGCAGCCCCTGCACCCGACGCCCACCCCCACGGGGGTCGAGCAGTCCCAACCGAATCCGCACGCCGGTCGCCTCCGCCACCCGCACCTGCCACCGCGGCCGCGCCCGCGGCTCGATCACCGCCACCCGCCCCGGCGTCTTCAGTTGCGTACCCAGCAGCGTGCACACGCGCCAGGCCGCGGCCCGGGAACCGAACGCGAGCACACCGTCGCCGGTCGCGAACCGCACCAGCGTGACCAGCTCGACACGATCGGTGTGGTCGTCTCGCGGTGCCGCACCCAACTCTAGGGCCGCTATATCGGTTACCGATCGGAAATCGTCATCCACACCCCTCACCGTGCCAGCACACCCCCACCAGCCCCGTCACCAGGCGCGGCGCGTCGGGCGCCACACATCTCGCGGCCGCAGTGCAACAGCAACCGACGAGTGATGACCCGACGATCCGGAATGACGATTAGGCGGTCACCGACACCGGGATCCACGGGTGCCGTTGTATGCGTTGGTTTGTGTCGCTCGTTCGCCGGTTGCGCGGGAGGCCACGACGAGGAGCGTGCTCAGTGGCCGTTGTTGCCAGACGTGGGCAGTGCAACCCGGCGGCCGAACCGCAGTGAGCGCCTACGCTGCACCCGAGCGGTCTGCCAGCGAGGCGCCGACGCGCTCGAAACGTTCCCGGACCGGCCCAAGAAAGCCCTGGCGACGGCCGGGAGAAAGTGAGTCCGAAGTGAATTTCCTGTCGATTCTGTCGCTGTTGCTCAGCGCCGGAAGCAGCGTCCTGTCCCTCGGCAGCAGCGGGCTCTGACTGTAACCGACGATCCGACCCTGCTGGCGCGGCGCCCTGCGGACCGGCCCATGGTCCGCAGGGCGTTCACGACCACCAGGGTTGCCGGACTGATGAAGCCTGCCGCAATGCCGGGTCAGCGACTCGCGGGCGACCGCCGAGCCGTTCACCTCGCCCCTGGGGTGGGCACTGCTCGCGCTGGCCCAGCATCGAGAAGCCCGGGTTGATGTGTGGCCGAACGGCTCGACGCCTTGGACTCAGCCCCGCACAGCTTGGTTAAGGGCCGCCCGGCCACCAAAGACGTGAACACCTCGCCGCACTGAGCGATACGAGCGGGCCGCACCTGCCAGGTCCGTGCCTGTCCTTCGGCCGCACGTAGCCGTGGTTCGACGAGAGGCCCGGGGAATCCGAACGGGTGTTATCCCGACTGTGCCCGGCCTGCTCGACTCTGTCTCAACACGTGTTCACAGTCCCTCAGGATTCGGGCACCGACGCCACGGGCGATCGCTGGGAGTTTAGGTTATGGGCGGGTCACCTCGGTGGCGTGGAGGTTGCGCAGGGCGCCGTCTCCGGCTTCGTGCTGGGAGGGGTAGAGCAGTTGCACGGCGACAGTCAGGGGTGTTCCGGGTTCGATGGTGTGGTTCTCATCCGGTGTGGTGATGACGACTGATCCGTCGGTGCCGTCCTTGATCACCTGGTACCACTG
>NZ_JBEXME010000046.1:0-24655 GCF_040610355.1 Nocardia sp. NPDC004168
ATGGTCCTGTGGGCCATGACCCTGGTCATGCGGCGCCGACTCGCCCGCCTCACAACCCACCCGATCCCGAAATGATCAGTTCATACACAGGCACTCAGACGACGTCGGGTGGGCGGGAGGTGGGCAGGAGTTGGTCTCGGTAGGGGCTGATGGCCGCGGCCTGCGTCGCGACTTCGACGCTGTCACTGCGGGTTTGACGCTGCCCTGGAGCAGCGGACCGGTCGAGGGACACGTCAACGGATCAAGATGATCAAACGCCAGATGTTCGGCCGAGCAAAACCGGATCTACTCCGAAAGCGAATCCTGTGGAGCGACTGAGCAAACCCGACCGCCAGCATCACGAAAATTGTGCCTGATCCAGTACTCAGCCGGACGCGACAAACGCGACAGCCGTTTGTTGATCGGTGAACTCAAGGATGCCCAGGCGGGGATGTCGCCATCGAATGAGATAGTCCTGCAGAAGAGTCCGATCTGCCCGTCGAACAGGGCTGTGAGGGGGGACGACCCGGTCAAGAGCACGCACTGCCACGACTCGCGTGCTGATACTCCCCGGTGAAGTCCGCCTACGCAGAAGGGCAAGAAGTATGGCGGCGCCACGCTCGCACTCTGTGGCCCGGACCAGGGCATACCCTCGACATCGACTGCGCCGCCAGACAATGCGAAATCACCGCCACTGACGGCTACGAGTGACATGCGGTCGCCGACTCTATTCGGACGCGAAATCACCCGGTGGCGAGTGTGGGGTGGGGTGTATCCCCACCCCACACTCACGGTTACTCGTCTGCCTGTTCGGTGGCCTTGCGGTACCAGATCTCCGCCTCCGCGGCACGGTCCTGCCATTCGAGAAGGGCTGCCAGATTGGACATTGCACCGAGGTGTCCACCATCGGCGGCTCTGCGCCACCAGATCTCCTCCTCCTCCGCTTCAGCCTCCTCCACGACGTGCAGGACCCCCCAGGTTGAACATTGCCTCGAGGTGCCCGGCGGCGGCCCTGCGGTACCAGGCCTCCGCCTCTGCTACTTGCCCCTGCTCAGCGAATAGGTTCCCGAGGTTGGTCATGGCGTTGAGGTGCCCGGCATCGGCGGCTCTGCGGTTGATCGCTGCGTTCGGGGATCGTGGCGGTGATCCCTCGCTGCCGAAGGTGCGCGCGGATCGCGCGAGTCGAGTAGCCCTTGTCGGCCAGCACCCGCCGCGGCCTCGTCCATGGCCGGCCCCGACCCGGACGTGGCATCCGGATACGGGCCAGGACTTGGGTGAATATGGTGCAGTCGTTGACATTGCCCGCGGTCAGCACCATGCTCAGCACGCGTCCGCGCCCGTCGCAAGCCAGATGGATCTTGGTGGTCGTCCCGCCACGGGAACGACCGATAGCATGATCAACTGGCTCGGTGTGTTCGCTGCCGGATCCGTTGTCCCCCTGTGTGAACCACACGTGCACGCCCGCCAGCGGAATGCTGGTGGGCACGCACGATCGTCGAATCCAGCGACACCTCTCGATCGAGTTCGGCGACAGCCTCGGCGACCACACGTACCTTCGCTACGAGCATGCCCAGGGTGCCGTTGCGCGACCACCGCCGAAACCGGTTGTAGACCGTTTCCACGGCCCGTAACGTTCGGGCAGGTCCCGCCACGCGACCCTGGTCTTGGCCTTGTACAACATGCCGTTGATCACCCGGCGGTCATCCACACGCGGACGACCTTTTGCTCCGGACACCGGCAGCAGCGGCTCGATCACCCGCCACTGTTCTTCGGTCAACTCGTGCCGACGCACCACAACCGAGAATCACACCACATCAACCACGCCAACTTTGAGGACGGACCCTAGGCGCCGGCTCTCTCAAATATGTTCCTCGCCCCGTGTCGGCTCGGACTTCTCGGACGATGCGATCTCGCCGCACCCTCTGGGCGTCCCCGAAGCACCTGATGTCCACGACGAGCGAGGTACCGTGCATTCCGGCCTCTACGGCGTCTCCGAACCATTTGTGCTGGTCCCCGGTGGTAAACCGTCTCCTGGGGTTGGCCCCTACGGCATCATTAGGCGATGATTACCCGTGCAGCACACGTTCGACAGGGACGTCAGCGCCGACGACTAGTCGCAGGGACGCGCACACAAACCAATCGTGGACCTGCAAAACCTTCCGACGCTGTGAACTCTGGCACCGTAGCTGAGGGTTCGCCGGATGTACTCCCGCTCGCCCGGCCGGAGCCTCCGTGGTGGGTCCGCGACGGGCTCATCGCGATGTTGGTGGGACTGCTTGTCGCTGGTGGGTCTTTATGGGGACAAAAGCTTGTCGACGACAGCCGATCCTCCCGCGACCGTGAGATAGCAAACCGGCAAGTCAAGAACGCAGAACGGCTGGAGAACCTCCGTTTCGTCCGCGAACGGTCCTCGCCCGAAGTGCAGGCACGCCCCTTCGCGGCACTCGATCTCAAGGGCCAGAACCTGGCAGGCCTCCGGCTCGTCGACGCAGACTTCTCTGGCGCGGTCCTGGCCGAGGCGAACCTTGACTCCGCGGACCTGACCGGTGCCCGTCTAGACCGCGTGGACCTATCCGGCGCTCTCTTGTTCGATGTAAAACTGACCCGCGTTTCCCTGTTCCAGTCGAACCTCACCGGAGCGCACCTCTCTCATCTTGATCTTTCGGACTGGGGACAGGGCAGCACAGTATCTTTGAGGGACACCGAAATGGACGTCGTGAACCTGAACCGCGCGAATCTGAGGGGAGCGGAACTAAGCGGCGCGACTCTCATGCGTTCGGGCCTGAACTACGCCGATCTGTCCGGTGCCAATCTGACGCGCGCGACCTTGGACCGGGTGGGCCTCAAGGGTACGAACCTGTCTGGTGCATCGCTGCGCGATGTGCACTTCACCCACGTCGTCCGCGCGGATGGCGCGAACATATCACTCTCGCCTCTGCACAACGTGAACTTGGCCGGCGCTGACCTGACCGGCGCAAACCTAACCAGTGAGGACTTGGTCAACGTCTGCCACAACGACACAACCAAATGGCCGAGCGACTTCACACCCCCACCAAGTAGGACAGAGAACTGCCCACCAGCTCAATAAGACACCGGCGGCCTCAGTCTGCTCGGCAACTAACCTCGCTGAAACCGTTCGACCGTCGAGGACACCTGCTGTCGAATGCAAACACCAACCGATGGCAACTTCGTCGCGGCGGCGGTGCGGATCGAGTGAGGTACGCCTGCAACCAGCCTGCTCATGCCGAGCCAGCACCGGCCACTTGTCCGTCAGCGCCACGGCCCCGCCCAACCTGCCTCCAAAGTCCGTGGTCACCCCGGGGGGACAAGATCACCTCGGGCCAGATTCCCCGCAACTTTTACGCCGTCGACGCGGAACGGCACTTTGCGCCACCAACGGCCTCGCAACAGCTCGTTGAGATGTACGGGCTCTTCGACGTATCTATTGGAACCGGTGCCAACCACGCCTCGATGCACATGACCGCGAGCCGAGAAGACCAGAACGTGCCGAAGCTGCACGCCGAGCCGACGCTGCCAGTCGACCACCTGCCGGACCCTCTCGCCGGCAGGCGCCGCATTCTGGAACCTGCCAGGCATGCCGAACAGCCGCCGCGGTTTGGGTTCCCGCGGATGGTGAAGTCGTCGCCGAACCGGCTGGGGAGCACCGCCTGGTGTGTCACGCGGCGACGCCGCGCTCTGCGAGTTCGGCGTCAAAGCCGCTTACCATGACGAACACGCCACCGTGCTCGATATACCTCGCATCATGTTCGCCAACGGAACCCTCGCTTGCCTGCATACCCACGGCGCCGACCCGATCGGCGAGCTCGAGCAGTACGAGGACAGCCATCGGCTCTGTTATGCATGCAGCCCCGAAGGCATCATCGTCGCATTCGCCGAACAGCTCAGCTGAGGACTCCGGCCAGCCGCCCATCGCCTCGCCGGCGTCAGTGGTCGTCCACTGGATGTGGTTCGAACACCGACGCAGAATCCACCCCCGGGACCAACGAAGACAAGCAGGCCACGCCCGCCGGAGCGGTCCATTCCTAGCCTTTCCGCAGGTCGATCTCTGTGGTTAGCGCATGTGTCCCCCTCCGGACACAGACACTACGCACACGGGTGGTTGTGGAGCAGTTTCTGCCACGACCACGGGGACTGTGGATTTATGGGTGTTTCCGGCCTGATTCGCTGACTGGATGGTCAGCGGGAAGGTGCCGTGATGACGACACTTGATGCCGGGGCGAAGAAGAAGGCCGAGGCCTCGGCCGAACAGCTGGCAGCAGCGGAGTTGGTGCGGATGGCCAAACAGCAGGGCTTGTCTCTGACCGGGCCCGACGGGTTGCTGCAGCAGTTCACCAAGACCGTCCTCGAGACCGCGCTGAACGAGGAGATGACCGAGCACCTGGGATACGAACCCAACCAGGCGCCCGAGGGCCGGGAATCGGTGAATGTGCGTAATGGGACCAGGTCGAAGACGGTGCTGACCGAGACGACCGGGCCGGTGCCGATCGAGGTGCCCCGCGACCGGGATGGCAGCTTTCAACCGCAGATCGTGCGCAAGCGGCAGCGCCGGTTGACCGGGGTCGATGAGATCGTGCTGTCGTTGTATGCGAAAGGCCTAACAACCGGGGAGATTTCGGCGCATTTCGCCGAGATCTACGGCGCGTCGGTGTCCAAGGAGACGGTCTCGCGGATCACCGACAAAGTCGTCGCGGAGATGCAGGAATGGTCGAGCCGGCCGCTGGACGAGGTGTATGTCGCGATCTTCATCGACGCGCTGGTGGTGAAGGTGCGCGACGGTCAGGTCGCCAACCGGCCGATCTATGCCGCGATCGGGGTCACCGTGACCGGGGAGAAAGACATCCTCGGCCTGTGGGCCGGCAGCGGTGGTGAGGGCGCGAAGTTCTGGCTCAGCGTGCTCACCGAGATCCGTAACCGCGGGGTCAAAGACGTCTTCTTCCTCGTCTGCGACGGGCTCAAAGGCCTGCCGGAGGTGGTGGGAAATGTGTGGCCGCTGGCCACGGTGCAGACCTGCATCATCCACTTGATCCGCCACACCTTTCGGCTGGCCGGACGCCAGCACTGGGACGCGCGGAAACGGGATGTGAAACCGATCTATACCGCGGTCAACGCCGATGCGGCCCGGGCAGCGCTCGATGAGCTGACCGAACGCTGGGGCTCGAAATACGGGGCCATCATCCGCCTGTGGAACAACGCATGGGAGGAGTTCATCCCGTTCCTCGCCTACGACATCGAGATCAGGCGGGTGATCTGCTCGACGAACGCGATCGAGTCGCTCAACGCCCGCTACCGGCGTGCGATCAAGGCGCGAGGGCATTTCCCCACCGAGCAAGCCGCGCTGAAATGCCTGTATCTGGTGACTCGTTCGCTCGACCCGACCGGCGCCGGTCGGGCACGATGGACGATGCGCTGGAAGCCCGCGGTCGACGCGTTCGCGATCACCTTCGCCGACCGCTGGCCCGACGCCCGAACCTACTGAGAGAAACCGCCGGAAACACCTTTAGCGAGATAGTCCCGCGGCGGGTGAGGGGTCCGGCTGGCTCGACGCGTATGGGCGTGTGTGGGTGCCAACCGGTCAAGGCTCGACAGCGCACGGCGGCCCGCACTGGGACGTGGAAGAGAATAAAGGTGGTTATACGAACGTGTACCCAGGCGGGAAGTCTCGATGAACAGCACCGGCACCGTGGTCATCGAGGCCACCGGCGTCACCTACTACTCCCCGCAAGACGAGGCGGCGTTTTTCGGGTGGCTCGACAAGATCTCCTGCATCGAGTCCTACCAAGGACGGGTGCGCACCTTGTACCTCACCGTAGATCTCGATGCGGTCGATGAAGACGGGTTGCGCGAGCTCGTAGCGCTCTACCGCAGGTACAACATCGATCTGAAGGAATTACGGGTCCTCGACGCGGACCGGGTCGGCCCCTGGTTCAGCGATTCCGATCGCTGGTGGCACGCGGAAGTCTTCGAATAGCAGCAAATCCGGTTTTCAGTTCCGACCACCTTCTGTGCCGGGCGGTTGTCGGCGGCCCACCATTCCGACGGAAAGACACCGCCGTCTGGCCCTCACGCCAGGGGCAGGATCTGTCGTCGACGAAGCACGTGTGCGCTGTGGTCCACTCCCCCTCCGGACACGTTTTGTCACGCATCCTCTGCAAATTTGCGGAGGATGCGTTCTTTTAGGGCCCCTGAGATGGTCCGGACACCGCAGATCCGCAAAATTTGCGTAGTTAGTCGGTCAAAAGCGGAGGCGCTGACACGGGTGGGCGGTTCGATCGGTCGGGAATGGGGTTCTGTCGGTGCTCAGAACACCCTCTCAACCGGAAGCCTTCGTCGCTGGGTTCACGAATCAGCGGCAGAGTTTCTTCCATGCAGCTGTCCGCGAAGGGATACGCGGCTAGCAAGGGGGGCGGCTGGTGGATGGCTCAGCGATGAAGCTCCCGGGCGTTCGGTTCGGTGAGCCGGAAGTCGCCGCAGTCGGTGGGCACCGTGGATTCGGGCAAGTCGGCGGTGATGGCCGCGGGCTGGCCGTGCGGCAGGCCGAGTAAGGTCACGTCGTGGCCGGCCGGTCAGCGCGGTGCCCGTGTTCGAGCCCGCGGGCAGCGTCCGGAGGTGGGAGAGTAGCGGCTACCAGGGCTCTGCGTGGTACCGCGCACCTCGCTGGCATGTCCCGTTGAGGGCGCGAACATCCCTCGGGCCGCTGTCGGTAGTACAGATCCCAGGTATTTTCGGGCCTTCTCTTCGTGAGGGTCTCCGGAAGCCGAGTTGCCCTTTCGGCCACTGACGCCACAATGGAGACGCTGAGTTTTCGGCCGACTCGTGGTGGTGGGGATGTACCGGGTATTCATGAGCTACTCCAGTCGAGACCGGGAACAGGCGATCGCGGTGCGTGAGTGGCTGATCGAACACGACCCAGGGCTCGACGGCGAGATCTTCCTCGACGTCGATCCACACAGCGGGATCCCACCTGGAGTCCGGTGGAAGGAGCAGCTGGCGCGTGCGGTCGATCGTTGTGAGGCGGTCATCTGCCTCATCTCTCCCGCTTGGGAGGCCTCGCACGAGTGCGCCACGGAATTCCGACTCGCCGAGGCCTTGGATAAGCGCATCTTCTGCGCACGGTTGAACCCGCGCGCCGGCGGCACGATCGCGCGTGAGTGGCAGTTCTGCAACCTGTACACCGATGATGGTGGGCTCGACGAGGTTGGGCTCGATCTCTTGGCTCGAGGATTGCGCGACGCGGGGATCAGCGCGGAGCACTTTCCGTGGCCGCCGACCGATGAGCCTCGCCGCGCGCCGTACCGGGGCTGGGAGCCGATGCAGGAGGCGGATGCCGCGGTCTTCTTCGGCCGGGACACCGCTATCCTGCGTGCGATGGATGTTCTGCGCGGCATCCGGCACTCCGGCACCGAAAATCTGTTCGTGGTGCTCGGTCCTTCCGGAACGGGCAAGTCCTCGTTCATGCGCGCCGGGCTCCTGCCCAGGTTGCGACGAGACACCGCGAGTTTCCTGGTGTGTGGTGTCGTGCGACCCGAACGCGCCGCTCTGACCGGCGACCACGGTCTGGCCGTGTCGATCCATCAAGTGCGCAGTGGGCTCGGGATGCGCTCGCCGACGCTCGGCGAGATCAAAGCATCCTGCGTGCAGCCCGTGCCGAGCACCGTCGCAGGGTGGCTGCGAGAGGCTCAAACACGTGCCGCGGCAGCTGATTCCCTTGATGCCCCGATGCTCGTTGTGCCCATCGATCAGTCCGAAGAACTCTTCGCACCCGATGCCGGAACCGAGGCGAGCGGCTTGTTGGTACTGCTGGCGGAGCTGATCGGCACCGCGGGCCTGTCGATGGTCGTGATGGTGACCATTCGCTCCGATCGCTACGAGCCGATGCAGACCGCACCGCAGCTCATCGGACTCCGAGCTCGTGAGTTCAGCGACCTCAAGCCGATGCCCGCGACACAGTTCAAGGAAGTCATCACAGGTCCGGCGGCGCGCGCCACGGCGGCGGGACAGCCGGTTCGACTTTCACCCGATTTCGTCGAGGCGCTGTTGGCCGATGCAAGCGATGGCGCCGACACGCTCCCACTGCTCGCCTTGACCCTGTCGCGGCTCTACCGCGACTACGGCGACACCGGCGAACTCTCCCTGGCCGATTACCACGCGATGGGAGGCATGCACCGGGTCGTTCAAAGCGAGATCGACACATTGCTGTCGGGCGACGAGGCGGCCCGCCGGATCGAACTGTCCACGTTGCGAAGCGCGTTCATTCCCTGGCTCGCAACCATCGACCCGCACACCGACCAGCCGCTGCGGCGGATGGCCCGCTGGGCGGAGTTACCCGCCGATGCCCGTCCGTTGCTCGACGCGTTCGTCGCTCGACGACTACTGGTCAAGGACGAACTCGGCGGCGAAACGGTTGTCGAGGTGGCGACAGAGAGCCTTTTCCGCCAATGGGGTTCACTGGCCGGTTGGTTGCGCGAGCAAGCCGAGGATCTCAAGGAGGCCGACAGCGTCGAGCGGGCGGCGACGGCCTGGGAACAGCACGACCGCGACGAGGGCTGGCTGTTCGAGGGATTACGGCTGGCCTCGGCGCAACACCTCGCCGACACCCCCGAGTTCGGGCACCGCCTGCGCCCTGCCGCCGCTTTTCTGCGTGCCTCGCATCGCCGCGAACAGGCCCAGGCCCGCGCCGAGGACGAACGCAGACAGGCTGAGTTGCAGACGGCGCGAGCACACGCCGAGGTCCTGCGCAAACGCGCTCGTACTCTGCGCGCCGTGCTCGCTGTGACCGTCATCGTGGCGATGGTCGCCGCCTTCGCCCTGGTCCGCAGCGTTATCGGTCAACACGAGGTCGCCGCCCGATTTCGTGAGGCGACCTCGGCCAGGCTCGGGGCCGAGGTTCAGTCGCTGCTCGCAGCGGGCAGCAATCGCGAGGACCTGCGGGCGATCATGCAGACGCTGGCGGCCCAACGATTGGCGATGACCGCCGATCCAGGTGTGCAACTGACAACGCTCGACAGTCTGTCGACCACTTACCGGATCTTCGACACCGGACATACCATCATCCGCAGCGCCCTCAGTCCCGACGGGCACCGCGTCGCGGTCCTGCAGCAAGAACCTGCGCCCGGGCGCCAGAAGATCTTCATCCAGCTGTGGGACCTCGACTCGTCGCGTCGGCTGTATTCGATCGACACCGGGCAGGACGAACTGGCCGATATCGTCTTCAGCCCAGACGGCCGCCGCCTCGTCACCGCGGGCGCCAACGACGCGGGCGGACTTGTCGAATCCTGGGATGCTGACACCGGGCGATTGGCAGGGGATCCGCTGAGCGTATTTCGGTCCGCGTATCGCATCGCCGTGAGCGCTGACGGTCGTCGCGTTGCGGTGGCCGGATTCGTCGGTGTAGATGCACTGGATTCAGTGGAAGGCGTGTTCCAGCTCTGGGACCTGTCGTCGCGGCGTCCGGTCAGCGAGATGACCTCGATCGGCCATGAAATCGTTCGCAATGTCACGATCAGTCCGGACGGACAGGAGATCATTACGGGTTCCATGACGGCCAAAATCGAAGAACACAACGGTCGACTGCGGATGTGGAACGCCACCACCGGTCTGCTCATCGGCGATCCGGTCCCCACCCAGCAGCCCGTGGAAAGCGTCGCGTTCAGCCCCGACGGCACACGCTTTGTCACCGGCACCGGAGGGTTGGGCAAATCTCCGCTGTACGCGCCGTATCTGCCCGAGGGCATCCCGGCCATGCAGCAATGGGACGCCCATACCCGGGCCGCTATCGGCAAACCGATGTCGGGACACACCGGTGGAGTGGAAAGCGTCGCCTACAGTCCACACGGCACAGTGATCGTGTCCGCTGGCACAGATCGGACTGTGCGAGTGTGGGATTCGTCGAATCAAGACCCCATCGGCGAACCGATGGTCGGCCACGGAGGCGCGGTCGTGAGTGCGTCCTTCGTCCCCGGCACCGCTCGAATCCTTTCCGCCGGCATCGACGGAACATTGCGCCTGTGGAACTTCGCGTCCAGTGCCTCACCCGGGCACAGCCTGTTGGACCCACCCGGCCGATACGCCCCTGACGGTCGACAAGTTCGCCCACAATCCTTCGCCTACGGCAGTGACAGCCGACATGCCGTGCTGGGCGCCTATGAAGGGAGCGTTTTTCTCCTGGATCCCACGACCGGCGCCTACCAGGAGATGATCGCCCCCGGGGCGCAGCAGGATCCCCGCGGAGACCCCATCGGGAGCGTCGCGCTGAGCCCCGACGGCCACCGGGTCGCGTCCGGGAACGACCGTGGTCGGGTCCTGCTGTGGGATACCGCCACCCGCCAATCGATCGGCAACAGCGATGTCAAGCATGATGACAGCATCCTGCGGGTGCTATTCAGCCCCGATGGCCGCCGTGCGGTGTCCATGTCCGCGACGGCCCTACGCGTGTGGGACTCCGGAACCGGGCAACCACTGCGGCAACAACTCGGCGGCTGTCCCGGCAAGATGGTGACCTTCGACATCAGCCCCGACAGCCGCGTGGTCGCGGGCGCATGCGACGACCACTCGATCCTGCTGTGGGACATCGATACCGGCTCCATGATCGGAGCACCACTGCGCGGTCACCAGTACTCAGCGAGCACTGTGCTGTTCAGCCCGGACAGCCGCCGAGTTATCTCAGCCAGCTCGGATTCACTGCGCACCTGGGATATACACACGCGGCTGCCGATTGCCGTGCAGGACAGCGGAATTCAAAACGGCTTCACCTCCGCGGCAGTCAGTCCGGACGGACGGTATATCGTCACCGGCGGTGTAGCTGGTCTACTACGGCGAGACGCCGAGACCGGCGCGCCGATCGGCGAGCTGATGAAGGTTCCGGAGATCGGCTCCTACCAAGTTGCCTTCACGCGCGACAGCCGCTACATCGTCTCCAGCAGTTATCAGACGATCCGGCTGTGGGACACCGAGTCCGGACGAGCAATCGGCGGATCGCTTCACGGCCCGCTGCTCCAGATCTACTCCGTCGAGGTCAGCGCCGACAACCGGGTGATCGTCACCAGCGGAGTCGACGGTTACTGGATCTGGCCAGCTCCCTCGACCTGGCCCGACGAACTCTGCAATAAGCTCTCCACGAACATGAGTCACCGGGATTGGAACCGATGGGTATCGCCGGACATCGACTACATCACCCTCTGCCCTGACCTCCCCGTTCCAGCCGATTGACACTCCCGGTTGCGGCCAGACGTCGACCGAGGAGGGTCTATCTCGGACCGGTGTCACCCATCGAGTCACCGATTCGCTCCGACCCGGCTGCTCGCCTGTGGAATGTCCTGGAGCCGCAGTGGTTCTTCGGAAAGCGTCATGACACTCCAGGCCTAGAGCTCGTCACCATGTCGTAGGGCACGAAATGCGGGGACAAGCATTCACGCAAAGGCCGAGCAAACTCGCGTCGTCTGGGTATGCTGCGGGCGGGTAGCGTCGTACGCCCGGGCAGGTCGCCCTACCCGCACAGGCGGTGGACCGCTCGCCAGTCAAGCCCGGCGGGCGCTCGGTGCAACACCGTGGCGAGCAGTCCGAGGCGGGCCGCGCGGTCGGCGGGATCATCAGCCATGACGAGCACAGCACCCCGTCGAAGAAGCGTTCCAGGGGCTCGGCGAGCGTGTATGCGTGGCTCGCCCATGTCTGCAGGTCACTGTGGGCGGCCGGTGTGGCGGTGAGCATGGTGAGGAGCGTTTGCTCGGCGTGGCCGGTAAGGCGGGTCGGGTCGTAGGTGGCGGGTGCGTTGTCGGGCAGGATGCGCATGATGCGTTGGAGGCTTCCGACCAGCCGGACGCGCCTACGTCGGTGTCGCTCAGCCGTTCCGACCAGAGGCTGGGACGGTACACCCGAAGACCGCATCGAGGCGGTAAAGGTCAGTGGGCCCGGCTGCGCCGAAACCCGCAACCTCGCCGTCGCCGCAGTCAAGGCATACCAGAACTGACCCGCCACCCCGCGCGAAGGCACGTCCACCTGGTGCCGACAGTGGTGGCGACACTGTTACTCGATTTGCCACTCTTTTGCCATTCCGGACTTGAGTAGACGGGTACTCAGGTGGCGGCGCTCACCCACAATTGAGTTCGACGTACATCTCTCGACATGCCGACGCGGTAGGATTCTTTCGTCGCTCGAGGCATGGCTTCTTGAGCTGAACGTGGGCCGAATCGGCCTGAACGTCGACGGCCAGGAAGAAGTCGATGGCGATGGCTTTCCGCCTGCCGCCAGCGCGGCGCAGCAGCGGGGAGGGCGCGATGGCCTGGATCGCCGCGTGGGGCGTGATCGCGAATTCGAGTAGTCGAATACTCAATGCTGCGGGCATACACCGATCCACACTGTTGCTGTAAGATAGCCGCAGGGGCGATTATGAGAGCGGTGGGCTCATGATCAAGCATACGATCAACGGACTGGCTGCTTGCTGTCGCAAGCCGGGGACGGTCGACTTGTTTGTGGGTGATGAGCAGGGCGTAGTTTGGCATCGCCCCGGCCGTGCTGATAACGCAACCTCTCAACTCATCTGGAGTAGCTGGGTACGGCTCGGTCGGCCGCCGATACCGGGCGCGGCGGCACCCTCGGCCGACTGGCTCAGCGTCACTTCCTCGGGCACGGATCGCATCGAGTTGTTCACCCGTTCCGGAGCGAACGTTTACCACCAGCGATTCGCTGGCGGTGCCTGGACCTCGGGTTGGGCATCTCGCACTCTCCCCGACAACAGCGTGACATCCGGGTTTGCTACGGCAGCGACGAACCCCGACGACCTCCATATCGTCTATACCGTCGGCGCTGGGGTCGTGCATTGGCGAATCAAAGACAATGCGCGTATACAGATGCAAGGCGGACCTTCGCGACGGCTGCGCACGATGCCCATTTCGGGCGGATTCGAACTGTACGCTACGAATCCAGCCAATCCACCCGGAAGCCGGTATCGCCGTTGGCGATACACCGGCTCCTGGGGAGCCCCTTCCGATCTGGATGGTCTTCCCCTGGGTGATCGTCCATTCTCGGACACGTTCGCGGCGTCGGCGAATCAACTGATTCTGGCCCCGGGCCGAGAGCAGCGCCTGTGGATCCGAACAGTTGCGACCGCACTGTGGCGGGACATGGGCGGCATCATCACCTCCGACGGTGATCGGCAGGACATACTCGCCGCCGCGGCCACCAGTAGTACACGCACAGACATTTTCGCCCTCTGGGCGCCTGCCGGTCTGATGCATCGCCGCTACGATTCCGCGCTCGGGGACCTGCATGACCCACGCGCCTGGTCGCCGTGGCAGCTGGTGGATGCCTGGGCAGGCCCCCTCGCCGGGTACACGCTGCTGCGGCCCGACGACCTGCTGCATGTCCACATACGAGACAGCGGTTTCCGACGCGGCGTGAACGGGCACGGCGCGCCGGAACTCATCGCGGGAAAAGACGCCCGTCTGGATGTCAATTTCCCTCCGCAGCACATGGCCGAAGAAGCCAGCGAGAGCAGTCAAGCACGCTCCGCCGGCCCGTCGCGGCTGCGGTTCGAAATTGCTCCAGGCACGGTCGTACCCCTGTCTGTGCAAGGTGTGCTCGACGCGATGACCGCTCGTGAACTCCGGCCACCAGAGGGTCAACCGGATTCTGGTTCGGTGCTGGAACTGCCGTGGCGGTTGCTGATGGCGCTGCCCTCGGGAGGTCGGTGCGCCCCGGCACCGCTGCCGGTGAAAAGCACAGGCGGCGTTACTGGCTTGTGGCACTGCCAGATCCTCAACCGAGCCGGAGGCCCGGTGGTATCCCTGCGCCCGTTCCGCGCCCTACACCGCCAGAACACATTCCAGAAAACGCCGTTGGATGCGGACAACGAGACGGTCGACTTGATAGTCGAGAGAGCAGCCCAACTGCCGGTCACCGCGAACCGGCTGATCCTCAGTAGTCTGGGTGCCTGGTTCTCACTGACCGCCGAGTTCGGCGGCACTCCGGAACTCAAATGGAGCCACCGCGCTGCGATGGGTCGCGACTACTACGTGCGCGTCGTCAAAAGCGGGCGACTGTTCCCATTCGGGCACCGTGTGGTGCATATCGAGACGTTCGAGCGGGTCTTCAGACCCGACATGCTCGGCGAACAGACCAGTCACCCCGCCGCGCTGCAGGAGAAGCATACGTTGGTCATCACCGAGCCGGTGCGCGACTTCGGCGGCGGTGCGGGCGGTAACCACGAGCGGGCGTTCCCATTCCAGCAGGTAAGCTTCGCCGGCCAGCTGACATGGGAAGTCGACGGCCCGCCTGAGGGCAAACAGATGTTCTGGCCGCAACAACACGGCGACCCGATCGACTTCGCACTGATCCTGCAGTCAGGGCGGGAGACCGTCGAGGCCACGTTGCCCCTGCTGTTTGTGACCGACGGGACTCCGGCAGGATCCCAGAAATTGGACGACGAGTACAAGCAAGGACCCCCGAACGTGCCGGGACGACCGGCGGCGCGCATCGACCGCGCTATCCCGCTGCTGGTGACTCCCGGCGCCAACGGCTATGAGCCGGTGAGCGACTCCATTCAGCATGTGCTCACCGCCGAGTTCGGCATCGGCCAGGCACCCAACGGCACCCACCCGAAACTTTCCCAGCTGAAGGTGGCACTTCCTGCTCTGCAGAAGCTGATCGGCGCCAAGGCGCCGGGAGAAATCCGCGCAACGTTGAGCGCACAGGTATTGAGCAATCCCAATGCGACCGTCTTGCTCGACCTTGTGGACACCCCGAAGATCGACTTCGCCGAGGCTGGCGCTGCCACCGGTGCGGTAGCCACGCCCAGCATGCCCGCCGTGAACGGTGTCGCCCGCGACCGCGGACCGATCGTCAAGCCTCCGTCCGGTAAGCCTTATCCGAGCCCTGCCGCGTTGTTCAGCGACGACGCGACCCTGTTCGGTGTCATCAAATTGAACAATCTGATCCAGGCGGTCACCGATCAACCAGCCATCAGCTGGCGCAATGGGGCGCCCCGGCTGCAGTGGACACAACAGCTGTCCGGCGCGGCGGCCAAACCGGTCGACCCGTTCGTACCGGGCCCCACCTCGACGCTGAGCCTTGACGCGGGCCCGGATGAGACCAAGGGCCGTGTGACGGACTTCTCGCTGAACATTCCCGATCGCGCACGACAGGTCGTGGTCATCGAGCTGTACGAAGTAGCCTTCACAAGCCGGTCGGCTGGGCCGACTGCACAACCCACCGTCACGGTCGACGTGCGTAGAGTCAGCCTCGACGGCGCCTTGCGCTTCGTTCGGACGCTGCAATCTTTCATGTTGAAATCCGGTGCTGAACCACAAGTTTCGGTTCTGCCGACAGCGGTCGCCGTGCGCTATGTGGCGGCCGTGCCTGCCGTCTCGGTCGGAGTTTTCAGCTTGACGAACCTGGCGATCGAGGCCGGTGTCACGCTGTCTTTCGTCAACAAGCCACTCACCATCGATTTCAAATTCGCTACCCGGCAGCGGCCGTTCCTGGTCACGGTGTCGGGCCTTGGTGGCGGCGGTTACCTCGAGCTGGCAGTGGCTGCCGGTGGTCAACCAGATGGATTGACCAAGTTGGTAGGAGGCATCGAGTTCGGCGCCAGTGTCGCGGTGGACTTCGCCATAGTGGCAGCCGAAGTCCATGTCTTCGGTGGGATCGTGTTCGTCTACGACCGTCGCGTCAGTATCACCGGATACCTGCGCATCGGTGGCAGCATCGACCTGCTCGGGCTGGCCAGGGTGGCCGTGGAACTCACTCTCAGCCTCACCTACACCCCGAACAGGCTGGAAGGATCCGCCAAACTCGTTGTCGTCATCGACCTGACATTGTGGTCGGCAAGCTTTGAACTCACCTGCCGCAAGAGCTTCGCCGGCCCCGACATGCTGGCGCCGGAGCGAGCCGCCATCGCTGCGCCACCGGCGTCGTCCGTGGCGGCCACGCTGGGTCCAGTGGGAACTTCCTATCCCTGGCGGACATACTGCCGGGCGTTCGCGGGAGAATGACATGGAGCCTGCCGCCGTACTGAGTCGACAGTTCGTCTGGACCGCAATCCCGGCGGGCCACATCATCCCACACCTGGGCCGACAGGTGGGTGTGGTGTCAGTGCTGCTCACCCCGCGCCTGTTCGGGCCGAGTGGCGCACCGCTGACATTGAAAAGCTTCGGGCTGGACACATGGCCGAAGTGGCTGGACAGCACCGGCTTCACGTTCACCTGCGGCAGCGCTGCGGTGGATCCCGTTGAGGTGCACCGCATTCCGCCCGGCTTCAGCCTCCAGCAACAGCTATCGGCGTGGGCCGCGGTGTTCGGCGCGAATATGACCGTGAGGCCGTATCGGGCCGTGTCCTATGCCGGCAGGCCCATCCATGTCTTCCCGGCGGCGGCGGCGGTGACGGAAGTTCGGAACGCCTATAGCGCTACGGGCAGAGCCTATGCCCGGTATTCGGCGCCCGGCAGCGACGAGCAACTGCACCGTGCCTTGGCCGATGCGACGGCGGAATGGCAGGGCAGCCTGGCCACCGACGATACCGAGGACCACAGGAGAGTGTTGTCCTCGGCGCTCGATCAAGCTTTCGCCTTCTACCGGCGTGATCGCGACGTGACGCCGTTGGAGCCGCGCCTGGCCGCGGCCGAGGAGCAGCGCGAATTCCACACTACTGTGGCGCAATTAGCTGACCATCCAGTTCTGCTGCGGGCGCTGGGTCTGCTACTGGACTTCGGTATCGACGCGAGCGTGCTCAACGGGCAGAAGCTTCTCAGCGTCCGCCCGATGTGGTCGACCGCCGAACCGTCGGGGTGGACGAATACCGGCCTTGCGGACGATCCCACTCGGCCGGACCTCTCACCGTCTACCGCATACGTCGTGACCGGTACGCGCTTCGTCCCCGACTCCACCGGCAGCCCGATCGCCGACGGAGTGTTGGCGATCGGAAGCGCCGGACTCGGTGAGGAGGCCGGATCCCGCTTCGAATCATTGGCGTTCGACATCGACGGTGCCGCGCTGCGCATGGTGGGTGGGGGTCGCGCCGATCGCCGCGACGCCCGAGCTGTGGCAGGAAATCTGCCGGCCCTGCGGTCGGCAGGTGTGGCGCTGGTCGACCGGGGCCGTGCGAGCGCCATGCGCGAACGGATGAGTCGCAGCGCGGCAACCTCGTCGGATCTGCTTGCGCAGCCCCTGCTGGCCGGAGACCTGGTGGGCGGCTACCGCATCGACATCCAGGACGTCGGCACGTGGTTGTCCACATGTCAGCGTCGTGTGAGCTACACCGTCGGCGGGCAACCCCTGGGCTCAGAGGTATTGGAGGAAGGCTATATTCGCCCTGACGCGCTGACCACCGGTGGCGGTCCGCACGACGGGTTGTACGTCCATGAACTGGTCGCGCGATGGGACGGATACAGCCTGGCCGTGCAGCGGCCCGGCCGCACGGTGCCTACCGGCGACTCGATGCCGCCCACGCCGGCTGATCCGCCCTTCCGAGCCAGCGACAAAGTCGAGCCGGGCAGCCTGCCACGACTGCGGTTCGGCCGCACGTACCGCATGCGCGTGCGCATCGCCGACCTCGCCGGCGGCGGTCTCGGACCGAGCGAACTGCTGCCTGCGGACAACGCACAGTCACTGGAATTCACACACCAGCGATTCGAACCCATCCCACCGCCGGAAGTCCTCCCGGGCGCCAATCTGGCCGCCGGCGAGGCGCTGGACAGGATGGTCGTCGACGACACTCGCGCCACCGCACGCCGTCACCTGGTCTGTCCGTCCGCCTCGCTGGAATTGGCGCTGCAGCATTCCGTCTTCGATGCGGCGCTGGGCCCGCACGTCACCGACCAGCAAATCGACGAATTCTTCGCGATCGCCACGCGCGCGGATAAGACGGCGACAGATATCCCAGGCGCACGCCTAGAGGGAAGCGGAGAAGCTCGCTACGTCGTGGTCCCCAGCGACACGATGAACGCTCCATGGCTGCCCGATCCGGGCGCCCAGCGCGTGGTCATCGCGGTGAAACGTCGTCCGCCGGATCCCGACGGCGATCCGCTGCCTGCCATTCACGGCATCCCCACCCGGCCCGCCTGGGCGCCGTGGCCCGACCGGGCCGCCATCCGGTTGGATCTCGTGGCCGTCGAGTCCGGTTGCAAGGCAACAACGTCAGCGGACCACAGGGTTGTCAGAGTGGAGCTGGGCCGCGCAGAGCAGCTCACATTGAACATCCTCTCGACGATGAAGCCGGCGGACGTCGGCAAGTTCGGCGTGGCGAGCTGGATCAGTGGCGGGCTTGCCGAGGACGACGTGGCGCGCGGCATCGCCGAAAGCGGGAACGCGTTGGTGACCCCGTCTCGCGAACTCACTTTGGTGCACGCGGTACAGAAGCCGCTCGCCGCACCGACCGGAAACTTGGACGCGCGCCGCACCACGGCGGGCACCGACGCCGTGCTGGTTACCTCGGGACTCAAGGTGCACATCCCGAGTACTGGTCGTCTGGAAATCAGCGCCGCCTGGACGGACCCCGACCAGACCCCTGGCCTAGGCCCCGGCGGCACGACTCGCACCGTCGCGCTGGGTAGCTTCACCGTCGAGCAAACGCTGCGCGGCAAGGCTTTACCGGTCATCAGGCACGAGTTCGCCGACACCCGCCGCCGCAAAATCACCTACACGGTGACCGCGGTGTCGCGTTTCGAAGACTGCTACCCCGGCGCATCGGCCGCGGCGTGCCGGGTGGTCGCCCCATTCAAGGTGGATGTGCCGAGCACCACGCGCCCTCCGGCGCCCGACGTCTCGCACTGCGTGCCTTCCTTCCACTGGTCGACCGACGTCACGGCCGACGGCAAGGTGCGTCGGCTGCGCCGCGGTGGGCGTATACGGGTGTATCTGCAACCACCGTGGTACGTGAGCGGCGCCGAAGAGATGCTGGCCATCCTGATCAGTCCGACATCCACGACGGGCGTCGAAGTCCCCCCTGACCGTAGCTTCGTCGGCCGTGACCCGGTGTGGCTGGGTAGCGCCATCCCGACGTTACTGATGGCGCAACACCTCGCCGCACCTGTGACCTTCACCGCCGACACTGCGCAGAGCCCCAGCCACCCCGGTGTCGCCTACCCGGTGGAGCCCGACAGCACGGCCCGGCGCTGGTACGCCGACGTGGACCTATCACCCTACCCGGGTCGAGCGTACTGCCCGTTCGTCCAGTTGGCTTTGGCCCGCTACCAGGCCCGCACCACGGACACGAGGAAACTGGCGCTTTCGGAGGTGACGCGCACCGAGCCGATTCAATTGCTGCCCGATCGGCAGCTGGAGATCACGCCGGATACAGCAAATCAGCAGTTGAATCTTCGGCTTACCGGGGTGGGCTCGGTGGCGCCGCGCGACCGCAGCGTCGTCACCGCCGAAGTGCAGGTCTACGACGACGATTCCGGCCAACCGCCGTCCGGGCAACCCGCCTCGGAGGTGATCGGCAGCCCAGGGTGGATCACCGTGGTCACCGCGAGCGACAAATTGAACAACACCTTCAGCATCCACGTCCCCGAAGCCGGCGGACGGCCCCGTCGAATCGTGCTCACCGAAGCCGAAAGCTACCCGCCCACACCAGATTCCGGATCGCCCGTAGACGGGCCGGCGCGGCTGATCTACGCCGACATCATCGCCATCGGCCCCAGCGGCCAACTCGACACAAGAAACATCAGCCATGTCGACTGAGTTCTACCCGACCGGGTGGACCACAATACACCAGTTGGCAAGCCAACATTCGGCTCGGTTCACCTTCACCGTCTCAGCCGAAGACGGATCCCACTTCGCCCGCGTCGCGATGCGCCCTGACCGGGGCGACGTCCTCACATTCCGCCTACAGGCCGGAGCGGGGGAACCGGTGGAACTAGGGGAAGGGCAGTGGGTCGACGTGTTCGAGAAAGGATACCCGAAACCAGCGGGGGAGGCTTCGATCACCGCCGAGGACAACGGACTGCACCTCATCGAGATCCAACCCAACAGCACCGGACTCGACTGGACCCTGACGATCGAAAACACCGACCAACTCTCAGTGTTGATCAACGCGGTCGCAGGCGATTCCGATCACGCGACGTTGGTGCCTTGGCTCCACTTCGCAGTCGAACGCGGATTCATCAACCCCAACTGGCCACCCGCTACGGTCGTCAATCGGGGTACCACCACCCTCTGGATCGATGAGCCCATCGGAGTACACCTCGGCGGCCCGGACTCTCCGTATGTGCTACGCGACCTGCCCTCCCAGTTGGAACCGGGCGCTGTGGGCAGCCTCGAGGTGGAATGCGTTATCGGCTTCCCAACAATCGCATACCCCCACGGACCACCGGTGATAACCCACCAGCTGCAGTGCAACGACCCCAATCCTGAGCACACACTGATCACGGTCGTGTTGGTAGACACAGGCCCGACGGACCACAACACATGCAGCGCTCCAGGGTGTACCTGCCGCGACTATGAACCAGGTGGTATCTGGGGGGACCCCACAAGATGCCGGAACTGTGGGCATGACCCACACACTCATTTCGGTGAATAGAAGGAGGCGCCGTACACCCCATGGAACCGCCGGCGAAACACACGGATTGCTCGGATCCGCTGTAGAGCTGCCGCATCGAATCGTAGCCGCGAAGACCCAACGATCCCCCGAGACCGAGGGAGACCAGCGATGGATATCTTGTTCATATTGTTCCCCGACGACTGGCAGGGCAGTCCCGAGGAGGTACCTGCTGGAGACACTATTTCGGTCGTCTTCCCCGCAAGATCACCGATTGGAGTAATCCACATCCGGACCGCGGTGCGTGACGTCGATCCCGAGCTGATGACACTTTCCCTACAAGCCGGCGCGGGCGCACTATTCGAGTTGAGCGCCGGAGCCGCCGTCGACGTGCTCGACGAGAACGAAGACCCGGATCAGCCGGCAGGCACCGCCTCCCTGATCGATGAGGGGAACGGGGTCTACCACATCGAGATCACCTTCAACGTCCAGGACCAACAGTGGACGCTATTCGTAGAAAACTCCGCCCACACCAGCGCGAGCGTCAGTGTCGCGGCCGCCGGTACCGACGATCCCGACAGTGACACCCTACGGCCATGGATCGATCTGCCCAAAGGAAAGATAACCCTGAAATCGCACGGATTTCAGCCTGCGCCAGAGAGCGCGGAGATTCGGTTCCGCAACTGCGGAACCGCCACGCTCAAAATTACCCAGAGTCCAGGCCAGCCACTACCGGGCGACATATTCACACTCGAATCCGTCGAGCCCGACGTTGTCGAGCCCGGAGAGGAAGGGAAGCTCGTCTTCCGAGCGCTGGAAGGCAAAGTGGGATTGCTCGACCACAAAATCGAATGCAATGACAAAGACGACGGTCACAGACGAATCCAAATCGAGCGAGAGGAACCGAAAGCACCTCCGCAGCCGTGGGGACCGTGCAATACGTGCATTTCACGCCCCCCAGGGCAACCGAAGTGCAACACGTTCCTCGGCGATCCCATCAGCTTGAATAGCCTTTGCGAGAGGGAGTATTGCCGCCACAAATTGATCGCTCATTCTTGACCGTGGTTCGCCGGCTCCGCCTGCGGTAGTCGGCGCTGCACCGCGATCCCGAGGCCCCAAAGTCGCGATGAGAACAGACGTTGGTGAGCATGAAAGCACTGTCCGAAAGAACTAGATGCAAGACATTGCCGGACGCGTGGGCGGCCATGGCCCAGGTTCGACAGAGAATGCCGCCATCCGACCGGCGGCTTGACAACGTAGGAGATTTCTGATGGCTGTCGAACTATTTCCATACGGCTGGAACGCCCCTCGAAGCATACCGGCAAGAGACTCCGCCGAGTTCGCCTTCACCACAGTGGGACGAGACACATTCCATGTGCGGGTGGCGGCGCGGCCGGTGAGCTTGTCAGCGCTGACGATGTCGGTTCGAGCCGGGGGCGGTCGATCGGTCGAGTTGTCCGGCGCTCCCGTCGAGGTGTTCGACGGCACAGACACAAAGGATCCAGCCGGGACCGCGTTCGTTGAAGACGAGGGCCATGGCGTCCACCGTATTTTCATAGAACTCAACTGCTCCGGCCAACAATGGATTTTCACAGCCGATAACACCGCCGACGCCCCTGTCAGTATGAATGCTGTGGCTGCAGGCACCGATGATGAAGCGACGCGGCCGTGGATCGTACTGTCGCAACGGGAAGATCGAGCCGTCACGCTGGGTGTACCGCCGATCCCCTGCAGTGTCAGCATCCGCTTTCAGAACTGGGGTACAGGCACTCTTATGATCAACCAGGACAGCGATACCGGAACAGAGGGTAAGTACACGGTTGAAAGAGTCGACCCTGATCACGTAGAACCTGGCGGAGCCGGCACGCTGACCTGGGCGGTTCTGATCGAAGATAATACGGAAGATGGCACGAGCGTTGGGCAAGCGATCAAATGCAACGATCCCGACACAAGCCACGCGCTCGTTCGAATGCTGACGGATACGCCGTACAAGGCGGACTAGCAGCACCTCCGAGGGGCGGCGAAGGCTGGCTGCCAGGGATATGGGGCTGCCCATCGGCGTGCTCGGACTTTTCCACCTCCATCCCGTCGGCCACCCCGCGGCCATCCCGGCGCTGCCCTCGACACCATCCTCTCCTCCTACACCCATGCTCTTCGGGCAATTGCTCACGCCGGCACCGGCCCACGGGCCGCCACCGACTGCGCAGACCTCATCGTCGGCGAACTCAACAATGGGCTCCAACCACCCGCGCGCGAGCACACCCGCAAACATCGTGCAGGCAGCCGCTCCGATCCGGCGATGGATCAGGTGGGTCGTGCGGATGTTTGCGCGGGATGCTCGCTGCGACCCGCCGCTCCCGGTGGTAGCCGAACTCACCCCGGTGCTCACCGACCGCAGCGCAGCCGAACGAGTCGGGTTGCCCGCGACCGCATCCGCCGTGAAGGCGTACACGGCTGCTATCAAGCCGCTGGGCCAAGTTCAGCGGCGGGTGATCTCGACGATGTCGGCTGCGGAGGACGCCGCGCTGACCGCGCAGATCGGCACCTACACCGCCGCGTCGCCCGTTGAGCATCAGGCCTTTCGGCTGGAACCCAAACGGTGCCGGCTACTCCTCTCGGTCGGTATTGCTTCGTCGCCAGGGCGAGTGTAAGTAGTCACTCCGACCAGCATCAGTAGTAATACAATCCCCAGAATCCGTTTTGCCCGGCAACGGCGAGGAATTCTCCCGGTTTCGAGGGAGGGTCAGCATTCGCAAGATCGACCAGATAGCTGATGTCGGAATAGAAACTGCTCTTATGCCAACTCTTGGCGGCACTAAGGGACGCTGTGCGCTTTTTCTCTGCAATTGCGTCTTTCACCGACGCATCCTTGACTTCTTCAGTGACGTAGTCGTAGCTCATCTGATTGCACCTTTCCGTAATGGTCCGCCGCAGAACTCGGACCGTTAGCGTCAGATTCCCAAACGCCGCCCACCGCGTCGTATCTGGCGGGCTTCCACGCATCCTGCCTCGGATCCTCACATATTCGGACCTGCACGAGTCAGCACGGGCGTGCGGCAGGACAGCGTATTTGGACCACAACCCCCATCAGGTTCGCAGCTCCTAGCAAGCTTGCCCAAAGCCAGGTCTCAATTATTCCCGCTTCGCCGTCGGATGTCACTAATGGTTCGCACATCTAACCGTCACACCCCTTCTCGTGGAGGGGTACAGTTCAACGGATGGCCGCGGGTCGCCGATTACGAAGCTGGGCGACGAGGTTGAAGCATCTACTTGACATAATTCTCTTGTCGGCACAAGAGGTGCATCACCCACGCATTGCGGCAGGTCAACTCGACAATCAGCGCCAAGTTGGCGCCAGGGAAGGGCCTGCGGTTGATCACTGCGCGATCCAACCACAACTTGAACTACCAGCAGCGACCCATGCTGCGGTATCGGAAAACGAATCTACTCGCCGCAGAACTCGAGGATCGCTGCTGCGGTTCGCTGCAGTGCAGCGCATCCTGCCATCGTGGACATGTCGACGACGTCCACCCATCGCTCGGGGCCGCTGCTGTTGAGTGCGACGACAAATCGGCTCGCCGAGAGCGAAGCACACCGGCGTCATCGGCCGGGTGAACTTCCAGTTCATGGTGAAACTCGCGCTCGCCTCAATCGGTTTCGATCAGTCCTTCGAGCGCGGACAGGCCCGTCCTTGGGCCAATTGGCCGGCCCGGTCGTAGCCCGGCGGGGTACGGAACACGATCGGGATGTGCCGGTCAGAATTCCAGACCCGAAATGGCTGGTCGGTACCAGCTCCTCGGCGTCGGGCGGGTCCGCGATTACGCTGACACCGCTCGGGCCCTCCTCCCCCGTCCACACCGCACTCACAGCACACGTATTGCGCAGCACCCACCCGCTCTGATTCGCCATGAGCATCGGCAGACACCGGTTCGCCCAACCACTCCTGGTGGCCGACATCCAGTCCCGCGCAGTCGGCGCCGGGCTTACCTCAGGAGCGCTCGCGCGCTCCCGGAAACCGGTCAGTGCCGGGCCGTCGGCAACGAACTCGCCGGTCATGAATCGCCCCCGCTTTGTTGGCAACGTCAGCTACGCCAGATCGAAGCGGCGTTGCGATAGTTCCCGAGCACCATCAGTCCAGGACGCTCCGCCCGCGACCGACAGCAGACCGACCAGAACCGGAAAAACAAACCT
>NZ_JBEXME010000047.1:0-22005 GCF_040610355.1 Nocardia sp. NPDC004168
TCGAGCTGGTATTCCTGCCCACCTACTGCTCCTGGCTCAACCGAATCGAATGCGAGTTCGCTGCGCTGCGGTACTTCGCGTTGAACGGCACCGACCACCACAGCCACGGCGAACAAGACGACGCGATCGGCACCTACATCCGCTGGCGCAACCAACACGCCGGACCCGTCCGCGACTTCGCCGTCGGATCCAAGATCCGATACCCGGATTACCTACCGAACGTTGCCTGACGCGGCACTAGGCTCGATCTCATCCGCGAATCGATCGAGTAACCGACGATCCGGTTGGAGTAGACGTCCTTGACCGCGCAGATGTAGAGCTTTCCCTCACCCGTGTGATGCTCGGAGATATCGGCCAGCCACAACCGATCGGGGCATCGGCGGAGAAAATGCGGCGGACCAGATCGTCGTGAACCGGCGGGCCGGGTTTGCCATTGTCGCTGCGTTTCTTGCCGAACACGCTGCACCAGCCCTGAGTAGAGCAGATCCTCCAGGCGGTGTGGTCGGCCACCGGTTCCCCGGCTGTACGAGCTTCGTCGGCCAGAATCGGTAGCCGAATTCCGGGTCGTCGCGGTGGGCGTCGGAGAGCGCGGTGGCCCGATACGCCTGCTCGAGTTCGGCGTCGGTGACCGGTTCGGTCAGCCACCGGTAGTACGGCTGACGTGCCAGTTTCAACACCCGGCACGTCACCGTGACGGGGACCCAGTCTCCGGCCAGCTCGCGGACGAGCGGGTAGTTCTGTAATGGTCGTGTCCGGTCCGAGATCGGCTGGCAGGATGGCGCTCCGGCCTTCCACGTGTGACTCCGGGTATATCCGACTCCGGTTATCGGGCGTCTTGAAAATGACTTGTCCGCGTGGCGGGTCGGGCGTCGGAACGCCCACCCGGATGGCCTGATCAGAAGAGTGTCCGCCCTTTGGGGTGTGACTCGTTACAGAGGTGCCTCCGAGTGATCCCACCGGCGCCCACGCCGGCCCCGACCACCGAGAGGACCCTGCCAGCATGGCGCGTATCGCCGACCGCTACGACTATGTGATCGGCGTGGACACCCACGCCCGCAGCCACACCTTCGTCATCATCGAATCGCGCACCGGTGCGGTCATCGACACCCGCGAATTCCCCACCCACGCAGCGGGAAATGACGTGTGCCCTCACCTGGATCCAACGGGGCGCCGATGGCAGCACGTTCGCTGCGGTCAAGGGAACATCCTCCTACGGAGCCAAGCTCACCGAAGCGGGCATCCCTGTCGGCGAAGTGCGTCCGCCCTCACGCAAGCAACAGGCTGTCGACGGCAAGTCAGATCGTATCGACGCCGAAACCACTGCCAGATCGGTCCTGGGACAGGACGAGTCACGTGTTGCGGCTCCGTGCTGCACCGGTGACCGCAACGCACTGACGGCGTTGTTGCGCACCGTCGACCTCGGCATCGACGCACGCCGCGCGGTCAGCGACGCCCAGATCGCCGCGATCAAATACTGGCGCACCACCGGCAACGATCCCGACGTCGAGATCGCCCGCACCGAGGCGCGTCGCCTGGTCCGCGCGATCGCCGATCACGACCAGCAATTGCGAGAAAATCACTACACGCTCAGCAAGATCGTCGAACGCATCGCCCCGGGCCTGCAAGACACCCCGGGAATCGGACCGGTGACCGGCGCGGTCATCGTCTGCGCCTACTCCCACCCCGGCCGCATCCGCTTCGAGGCCGCCTTCGCCGCTCTCGCCGGCGTCGCACCCAAACCCGCGTCATCGGGACCACAGCTCAACCGCGGCGGTATCCGCCAACTCAACCGCGCCTTCGAGACGATCGTGCGCGTCCGCCTCAGCTATGACCCCGACACCCGCGCCTACGCTGCGCGCACCCGCGTCGACGGCAAATCAGCCCGCGAGATTCGCCGCAAACTCAAGCGCTACGTCTGCCGCGTTGTCTTCCGGCAACTTGAGACAATCATGGACGGCGCTTGACACCAGGCATAGAAGAGTCATTTTCCCGGCAGATTCGCCTGGGCGAAGTAGGCGGCGGCCTTCTTGACGACCTCTTTCTCCTGCCCCGGCAATCGAATTCGCCGCTTCGCTTCCCGAAGCTCGGCCGAGTCGCTCGTACTGGTGCCCGGTTTGGTTCCCTCGTCGATATCGGTCTGGCGCATCCATTTCGACAGCGTCATCGGATGAACCCCGAAATCGGCGGCGGTCCACTCCGGCGTCACCACGGCATCACGATTGCGAGCCGCCCGGGACGACATTGTCACGGAACTCGCCGGGGTAGGGCTCGGGCACAGCGACATCCTTCCAGCTTCGCCTGAAAGCAAGCCAAATCAGTTGACCTGCCCCACCAGTTGGGTTCGAGTCGCGGTGGCTAACTGACAGCGCGGATGGTGTCGTTGCCGAAGGATAGTTCGTACTCGATCGGCGTGGAATAGCCCGGCGCGGAGTGGCGGCGTTGGCGGTTGTGGAAGATCTCGATGTAGTCGAAGATCGCGTTGGCGAGCTCGATCCGGTGTTCCACTTCTTGCAGTTGAGCAGCTCGATCTACATTGAGCTCCACAAGCTTTCCATCATCGCGTTATCGAGCCCGTCGCCGACGGTGCCGAACGAGGGCAGCAGGCCCGCGGAGCAAATCTTCTCGCCGAAGACCCAGGAGGTGAAATGGGTTCCGTGGTCGGCATGCACGATCCCACCCGGGTCGAGCCTCCGATTGCGGATGGCCATGTCCAGGGCGTTCACGACCAAGGTCGCGTCCTGCTCGGAATCGATCGACCAGCCCACGCTCCGACGGCTGAACGGGTCGAGAACGGCGGCGCAGTAGACCCATCCTTCTCGCGTTCTGTGTTGCGTTATGTCAGTGACCCACAACTCATTTGGCGTTAGCCGTGCAACTTACGGTTGACCAGATCGTCAGCTGTCACGACACCGCTAGGCGCTTGACCTGCCGACCTGAGCAGCCCGTAGATCCCGGCCAGGGTCATCAGGACCGACATTGTTCGCGTGCAGACGGTCACGTTCACGGCGAGGGTGAGTTCGGCGTGGATTCTGCGGTACCCGTATGTGCCCCGCGACGCCACGTGGACTTCGCGGATCAGCCCGGTCAGCCACTGGCCGCGCAGCTGGGATGGTGTGGTCGGGGTTCGTTTGTGTTGGTAGTACTTCTGGCCGGTGGTTCCGAGGATTCGGCAGCATCGGTCACGGGTGCCCCGGCGACGACGAGAGCGTCGATTACCGGGTAGACTCTTTTGGGCTTGTCCTCGCCGAGGAACTTCGCGGCCTGGCGGATGATCGCCAACTCGCTTTCCAGTTCACAGATTCGACGCCGGGCGGCGCGCAGCTGCACGGACTCGGCAGAGGACGTGCCGGGTCGCACGCCGCGGTCGATCTCATCTTGGCGGACCCATTTCGACAGCGTCACGGGATGAATGCCTAGCTCGACGGCTGTCTGCTTGGCTTGTTTGCTTGCGCGGACCAGTGCGATCACGCCGGCGCGGAACTCGGCAGGGTAGGGACGGGGCACGGTGTTCAGCCTTTCGTACAGGCTGTCAGTTAGCCACCGGAAATGGAACCTGCGAGGTGAGGCAGGTCAGGCTATCACCTATCCATGCAGCAGTCCCAAGATCGCTTGGCGGGTCCGGTGCGGGTCTTCCGCTTCTTGCGGTTCAGGAGTTCGATCTGCATTCTGCTCCAAGGGAACTGGAAGCCTGGAGAGACTCAGTCTGATGCATGTCTCAAGAACGGAAGAAATGGGGGAATCTCGTCGGCATCGCAGTCGATCGCGACAAAACGGGGGCCGGCCTGCCCGATGGATCTGGACAGCGCGGCATGCAACTCGTCCAACTCGCGCACGGAATGACAAGGCAGCTTTGGGAACATTGCTGCCATCCCCTCGGCCAGCTTGGCGGGAGAGAATCGATTGCGGTCGTCGTTATTTCGACAGTACAGTTGTTCCCGGACCACACACATAGCGTGCGCATTGTTATTGAATATGAGAAACGTGATCGGCAATTCATACTCGATTGCAGTGTGCACTTCCATGCCGTGCATGAAAAAGGAGCCGTCACCGGCGATAACATAGGTCGGGCGCCGGGTCGCGAACGCTGAGCCGATCGCAGCACCGAAGCTGTAGCCCATGCCGCCCATACCCAGCGCGAGTCTAAACCGGGCGTTCACGGGTAGGTCGAGGTAGTGCACAGCCGCCGCACCGGTGTTACCAGCGTCCGCGAAAATCGCGCTGTTTGTGGGCAACAGTGCAGAAATTGCCTCCATCGCTGCCCGGTAAGATAAACCCTGCCCGTGCGTGGCAGGCGGACGCAACCGGATGGCAGCAGAAGGCAGGTTAGAACTGACAACTCGTTCAGATTCGACTGCGGTGCTACCACGCTGCCGTATTGCCGCACTGAGCTGCGGCAATACGGCAGCCAGGTCCGGGGCGGCGGCATGCACGGCGGGTACGTAGGGTGCCTGCGCTCCGACACAAGCCAGTGGCGTATCACCGAGCGGGAGCTGTGCCATCATCGGAAACCGTGTGCCCACCAGAAGGCACAATGTGGCTGACTGCGCCAAATCGACCAATTGTGGGTGACCCATCGTTCCAACCACACCGCAGTACCCTGGCTCGCGGGGACCATAGACATCCTTCCCGTCTGGAGTCACACCGGCCGCGGCGTCCAACGTCACCACCAGATCGCGAAGCGCGCCACGCGCGTTGTCACGCGCCACCTGGTCTCCCGCAATTATCAGAATTTTGCCGTTCGCCTGCGCTACTTTCAGCGCTGTGCACACCGCGGCCAAGCCGGACGGATCGCTTGCTGAGCGCTGTGGCGGTCGCAACTGCTCCGGCCGTGCTCCGATTCGAGAGCGTTGTATGTCTTTTGGCAGCAGCAGCACCGCCGGTCCGCCACCGTACGCCGCTTCGACTGCGGCTGCGAACTGCTGGGGTAGGTCCTCCGCATCGTCAACCCGCGCGCAATAACGCGACACCGTGCCGAACAGCCGCACTGCATCGATGCTGCCCGCCCGACCGCTCGTGTCCTGGAAAGCGCCGCGGCCCTCAAGATTCCGTGGTGGCTGCCCGACTAGCGCCAGTACCGGCACTTGCGAAGTGAACGATTCCGCCAACCCAGCAATCAGGTTCATTGCGCCACCGCCGGACGTTGCCGCCACAACACCCAATCCGCCAGTGGCGCGCGCATATCCCTCAGCCATCGTGGCTGCCGAGAATTCGTGCTTGGCGACCACACCATGAATGCCAGCGATGCTTTCCAGGGCGTCGGAAGCCGCCGCATCATAGATATCCTCGATATTAGCGCCGTCCACCCCGAAGAAGTGCCGTACACTCAACTCGGCGCATCCCCGTACGAGATAGTCAGCCACCCGCCAGTTTTCCATACCGAGTTAACTTGTCAGCTGTCGAGAAGAAGGTTCGGACCGACCGGGAGCCGACTACCGTGTCGGTACTCCAAGATGACCTTGAGGTTGTTCAATTCGATCGAATGGCCCGCCCCGAAGATTCCCCACATGTCGCCCACCCACTCCTTGCGTGCAGTCGGAGCTGTTTGTGGATAAGGGTTTTCGCTGTAATAGGGGTGCCGGCAATTGGTCCACAACACTACGGAGCCAGGGCGTTTGAGGACCAGTTCCGCCGGGACCACTCGCATCAAGTAGATCATCCAGAGCTCGCGGCCCTGGTCCCACGCGCAATGATAGTCTACGGTAAGAGCCTTGGCGTTGGCGACAACCTTCATGAAGATCTTGGTATCGACGCCGAGCATATCAACACCTTGGTATAGATCTGGCACGTTGGTCGGTTCGAAATCTCGCGTGCTGTAGGTCCATTCTGACAAGCTATGAATATTCGCAAGATATTCGAAGGTATCTCGCGGCGGGCAATCGATGTATCTCTGGACAGTGCAGTATTCGCCATAGATATCGTCATATGAGTATGCCTCCCGCCTCATGTCGGCACACCTTGTCATCACCTCGTCGACACTGATCTGTTCTCCCCGAACCAACCCGGAAATGTCGGAAAGCTGTTTCTCATCGATCTTCATGGGCCGAAGCGTACACCGCAATCGAGTGGGATAGATAGTAGTGCCGGACGTATCGGGTCAATAGCCGGACGGCATGAAATTGCAACGTAGGCATCGGCATCCGACTCGCATGTCCCTATGCCGCCGACCAGCGGCTCCCAAAATCTTCCCAAGAGTGGGAATAGTTGATCTGCGGGGTTAGTATCGCGCCGCATCGAACTTGAGCGAGGCACCGCGAGCGACAGCCGGAATTGGAAATTATTTTACCCCAACGGCGATGTAATGTCGATCTGCAGACTTCGCACTGTCGTGCATAGGCCTGCCATGAGACTCAGAAACCTCTAGGAGTTACTAGTGAGTCCGTCCTTTTCCAGCCTGCCTACCGGCCATCAGACGATGATCTTGGCTCACCGCGTCATGTTGAGCGATCTACCACGGATTGCCGATGCTGCTTCACGGTTGGCTGCGACCCCAGATGCGACGCGTGCTGCCGCACTGCGTGGCTATGCCGCTCGGGTGCATGCGCTGATCAGCCACCACCACGAGGGTGAGGATGAGTTCCTGTGGCCCCGGTTGCGGAGCATGGGTGCCAACGAGGACGCGATAGCGCGCCTTGCTGCCGAGCACGAGGAGTTGGACAAGTTTCTTGTCGAATGGCATCAAGCGGCAGATCAACTGGTTGGCGGTGGTGCCGCGGCGGCCGAGTTGGTTCGCCTCACAGTGGAGGTGCACCAACGACTACTTGTCCACACTGCGAACGAGGAGAGGGAGCTGGAGGGCAGACTCGCCCCAGTTCTAGATCGTGCGGTGTGGGCGAGATTCGAGACCCATATGCGTAAAACCGCCCCACTTTGGACGCTGCGCTTCATGCCTGCCTGGCTGCTGACCGTTGCAGGCCCGGACGAACGGACCGGCGTTCCTGCCCTGCCGGTGGCGCGGCTCTTCCGCCGTTGGCTCGAACGCCAACAATTCGCCGCGCTCGGCTAGGCCGTACGACGCCATCCCGCACCACAATACGATACCAGGCTGAGTTCGCTCGCCAGGGATGTTACCGATCCGACAGCAGCCCAGGTCCTTTCGTGGCCGGGTTTAGATGATTTGTGGTCAGACTATGAAAGTCAATCGAGCCATCCGGTTCACGCCAAGCGTCCGATTCAGCGTTCTGGCGATAGCGCTTATACCCTGCTTGTCGCTGCTCCTCGTCGGCGGCGGAACGGCTGGATACCTGTTGTACAAAGCAAACTCTATCCAGTCGTGGTCAACGGCCATAAATCAAACGGCTGGTCCTGCATTGAACTTCGTCGAAGCGGTACAGCAGGAGCGCCGCACCAGCATACTTCTGCTGGCAGGCGATGATTCAGCCGCCGCTGGGTTTCCGGACGGACGGGCTCGACTCGACAGTGCTATTCCCCCGATGATGATCGCAGGCAACGCCTTGATCAATCTTTTCCACGGTTCGGTTGGCGACGCCGTCGTGCAGATGCAGGCGACATTCGGGCAGCTACCACTGATACGACAGCGTGTCGATCTGAAGGTAGCTCAGATCGACGAGGTCTACGGCTACTACAACAGGGTCATTCAAACGGTCATCATCGCGGGGCGGCTGGCAGCACGCACGGCCAAGGTGCCCGAGGCCGCCAATGTACAGGACACGCAGGTAGGCCTATTTGAAAGCGCGGAGGCGATGTCACGCAGTAGTACCTTGGCAGCTGCGGCGTCGATTCAGGGCGGATTTACTCCTCCGCAACAAGTCGAGTACAGCAAACTCGTAGGGTTCTACCGCGAAGAACTCAGCAATCGGGAAGGCGAGTTGCCCCCGGACGAGACTGCCGAATACGCGGCATTGGTATCGAGTCCAGCGTGGCAGCAGATGGGAACACTCGAGGACGGCCTGCTGCGGCGCGCGATCTCGACGGAGATTCCCTCTGCTCCAGGGACTCCGTCCGCTTCGGGTATGTCGTCTGTTTCCACCGGTTCTGAAAATCATTCGTCGACAAGGACTAACTCCTCGACAGGGAATTCCCCCAACGGAAGTACAAGTGAAGGTGGATACCAGGCGTCCGGCGGAGAGGCAACATCGGCGCCACCAATGCCGCCAGTCGCCGAGTGGAAGGATGCGGCCGAGGAGGTCAGCTCCGCGCTGCGTGGCTTATGGTACTCCCACTTGCGCTATGCCGGAATCGTAGCTGAGCGGGAAGGCAGTCGGTTGTCCCGTGAATCTATCGCCGGCGGCGTCGCCGTATTTGGGTTGTCGCTGATCGCGTTCATCGCCGCAGCGTCGCTGTCGCAGAGGATGATCGGGCGATTGCGCAGACTGCGAGCAGAGACTCTCGCGGTCAGCGAGACACGCTTGCCCAAGATTATGGATCAACTCGGACGAGCCGAACCGGTCGACCTGGAGCGGGAATTGCCGAAGCTAGAATTCGGCCGTGACGAGATCGGGCAAGTCGCTGACGCGTTCAATCGGGCACACCTCGCCGCTACGACCGCCGCAGTAAACGAGGCTCAAACCAGGCAGGGTGTTCGTGCGGTCTTCGTCAATATTGCCCACCGGAGTCAGGTGACGATGCATCAATTGCTATCGCTGTTGGACCTTGCGGAGCATCGCCACGATGATCCGGATATGCTGAAAATGCTGTTCGAGTTTGACAATCTGGCGACGCGTGAGCGGCGCAACGCCGAGAACCTGGTGATCCTGGGTGGCGAACGACCCGGGAGGCAGTGGCGTAACCCTGTGTCGCTGCTAGATCTAGTGCGGAGCGCAGTCACCGAAACCGAACACTATCCGCGGATCCACACCGTTCGGCTGCCCGACGTACCCATTGTCGGTTCGGCCGTAGCAGACCTTATCCATCTCATCGCCGAGCTGATCGACAACGCTGCGACCTTCTCGCCCCCGAACACACGCGTCGAAGTCAGCGGGGACTTGGGCGGGTCCGGCGTGATCGTCGAGATCTCCGACCTGGGGGTGGGTTTGACCAGAGGTGAAATTGCTCAGATCAATGAGAGCTTGGCGAACCCTCTGGACTTCAATGTCGCTGCGCTCTCCAGTGACTCGCGGCTTGGTTTGTTCGTGGTAGCCCAGCTGGCAAAGCGCCACCAAGTCGCGGTGCGCCTGAACGAGTCGGATTACGGAGGTATCCGCAGCGTCGTGCGGCTGCCGTACGAACTGGTTGCCGCGGATCAGCCCGCTGAACCGGCTTCGCAGACCTTGGCCAACGACGAAACTGTCGAGGAAGCCTTTGGTGACTTGGGGCGTAGGTCGCACGGGTTCATTCGACAACCCAGTTCTGTTGCGTCGGAAGATGGCGCCGAGACCATTTTGCAGGCCGAGCGCGACGACGAGTCCCCCCGCGAGGTGTGGCACTGGTCGGACCGGATCAACCGGAAGCACAGGTCGGTTGCGATGGATACTTCGACTTCGAATGGGCCGGCAGCGGTTCAGGTGCCACCACGTTCACAACCGGCTGTGCATGTCGACGCGTTCACAAGTCGAACATTAGCCGAGATCCCGGTAGCAGACCTCAATGACGCCGAGCTGGAGCATATCCCGTACGATGACGGGCCTCTGCTGCCGCAGCGTAGGCGACAGACTCATATGGTCCCTCGGCTCTCCGAACGTCCGGACCCAATGCCCGACGATCACCCCAGCGTTCGCATTCAGCGGGACAGGAAATTGGGGCAGGGGCGGCCAACTGACCTTTGGACCGCGTTGCAGGCCGGAACCAAACTCGGTCGCTCAGGTATCCCTGCCGGAACGCAAAGTGAAGACGTCGACTGATGATGAAGGACAATGGGATGAATGATGGTTCAAGTAAGTTCGGCTGGGTCCTTGACGAACTGGCAGAGCGCCTGAACGGTGTTCGCTACGTCGTGATGCTGTCAAACGATGGACTGATGCTCGGGCACTGTGCCCAAATCCCCCGCGAAGACGCCGAACGCTTCAGTGCGATTTCGTCGGCATTGCACAGCCTAGGAGCGAGTGTGGGGCGGCAGTTCTCAGCAGGAAATTTGCAACAAGTCATGGTGGAACTCGACGATGCGATGCTATTCGTCACCTCGGCAGGTGCGAATGCGTGTCTAGCGGTCCTCGGCGAAGCCACTGCGGACTGGGGCTTGGTCGCGCACGAGATGAACCTGACTGTACAGCGTATGGGCACCTGGCTTTCCACCAAGACGCGCCACAGCAAACACGTCAAATGATTGACCGCTGTCATGGTTCGCGAACGGAACCCGTGGTACGACGAGGCGGCAGGCCCGCTAGTCCGCCTATATGGCGTCACGCGCGGGCGCACCCGCGAGGTCACGCCCGAACTAAGCATGATCACGATCGTGGTCGCGAACGCCGAGAACGCAGACGCCCGGCTACGCCAAATGGACACCGAATATCGTCAGATCTTTGCCATAGCGCGAAGACCACGGGCAATAGCCGAAATCGCGGCAAGGCTTGGACTCCCTCTCCGGGTGAGCAGAATTCTGATCGGCGACCTGATTGAAGACGGCTATCTCAGTATCATCTCGACCCAGGCTAGACACGCTACAGACAACTACGACAAGAACCGTGAAGCCGCGGATTTGATAAGGGCGATACGCGATGGTCTCCTCAAACTCTGACACTGTGGCGCCGCCGCAGATCACGTCGGCCAAGATTCTCATCGCAGGAGGATTCGGCGCTGGCAAGACCACATTGGTCGGCGCGGTCAGCGAGATCGCGCCGCTGTCCACCGAAGAGTTGATCACCGACAAGAGCAGTGAAGTCGATGATCTGTCCGGTGTGGAGTCGAAGGCGACCACCACGGTTGCCCTCGATTTTGGACGCATTACGATAACCTCAAATCTGGTTCTGTACCTGTTCGGCACCCCCGGGCAGGATCGGTTCTGGTTCTTCTGGGACGAACTCGCCAGTGGGGCACTCGGCGCCATAGTCTTGGTCGATAGCCGCCGTCTCGACCACTCGTTCGCTGCGATCGACTTCTTCGAGCGTAAGCAACTGCCGTTCGTGGTCGGGATAAACTATTTCGAGGGTGCACATCGCTATCGCCTCGCGAACCTACGGGCTGCGCTCGATCTCGACGACGATGTGCCGCTGAGGTATTGTGACGCCCGTAGTCGCGACTCGTCCAAACGGCTTCTTCTCGGCCTGATCGAGCACCTGCTTGAACGGCTGGAAAGCGTCGACGACCAGCCAATGTTCGAAACCTGCACCCCGACAGATCCGATTGGATGATCGACGTGACTATCAACGTCAGTTTGGCCGACGTGTCCAGTTACCTTCCCGGAGAACCTATTTCGGCCGAGTACTTCACCCAGTTCCACGACACCGCAGACACCGCATCGGCTGTCATGTTCAATCCGCCTCGCTTTCGGCATCATGTCAGTGCGGGTGAAACTCCAGCTGACATGGCCGAACGTGCAATCGCACCTATGCTCGCACGCCATGGAGCGGACCTTTTGGAGAATGTGGACGTCTTAGTTGTGCACACGCAACTGCCCCAGACCTGGTTCGTCGGCAATGGTGGTGAGATCGCCGCCCGACTCGGTATCGCGCCGGAATGGCTGATAGATTTGAGCAATGGCGGTTGTGCGAGTTTCATCCACGCCATAAAACTGGCTCGAGAGATCTTGCAGAGCACCGAGGCGAACAGCGCTCTCGTCGTCAACGTGACGAACACTGCGGGGCAGGTGTTTGCTCAAGACCGTGTGCTGACTATGGCCCAGGCCGCCATTCCCGGCGACGGTGCGGGCGTGGCATGGCTGACCAAATCGGACCAATCGCCGATACTCGACATCGAGACGCGGCACTTGCCGCAGTACGCGGGTGAAATGGTATTGGTCGCCGAACCGCCACGCAGGTACTGGGAGGCTGGTGTCGGCCAGCACTACGTGGGATTTACGGAATCGAATATCGCGAAGGTGCTGCACCGAGGAAACCAGATCGTCCCGGAAGTAGTTCGCACGATCTGTGAGCGGATCAAGATGAAGACCAGTCAGTTGGATCTATTGGTGACTAATCAACCCAACCGGACATTTTTGCAGAACTGGCGGAACTCACTGGAGTTGCCCGCACAGCGTCACCCAGACACCTTTGAGGAGTGCGGCAACCTATTTGGCAGCGCTATGCCGCTGACCTTCGACTATGCCGTGACGTCCGGGCTTGTGCAAGAGGGGGCCGTGGTCATGTTCGCAGGCTTCGCGCACGCAGGTGACTTCGCTGCCGCAGCTGCCCTTCGATGGGGCGGACGGGTTTCGTCTCGCGGCGCATCGTGCTGAGCAAGGGCAAGTTCGTGCGGTTCCCACTTGCACTTAACGAAAACCCCTATGGTCCGCTTCCATCGGTCCACCAAGCCTTGACGACGGCCCTGGGGGCGGTGAACCGTTATCCGGAATTCTTGCCGAACCGACTGCCGCAGCTTATCGCAGCGCGGATCGGCTGTTTGCCCGATCAGATTGTAGTTGGCGCCGGAGCCACCGGCGTAATCATGCACATTCTGCAGGCATTCGTCGCATCGGCCGGTGAGTCGCTACAGTGGCGCAGGCTAGGCGCTGCTCAGGTGGTGCTGGCGGAGCCGACATTCGACGGTTATCCGCTGCTGACCGCAATGGTCGGTGGTCAACCGGTGAGGGTGCCGCTGATGGCAGATGGAACCCAAGATTTGGACGCGATGGCGGCGGTGGTTGCCGAGCATACCAAATTAGTGGTATTGTGCAATCCGCATAATCCCACCGGCACACAACTGCGATATTTCGACTTGATCAGGTTTCTGGACCGGCTCCACCCTCGGGTCGCTGTGATAATTGACGAAGCCTACATCGAATTTGTTCCGGCCGATCAGCGTATCGACACTATGTCGATATTGGCACTTTATTCGAATGTCATTGTGGTACGCACATTCTCTAAGGCATTCGGTTTGGCAGGTCTACGAGTTGGATATGCCGTTGCCAGTCGGCGGACCGCTGCTCGTATAGCTCATTGGCAGGTGCCTTTCGGTATGCATATGCTCGCTGAAGTCGGGGTGTATGCGTGTTATAAGGCCGAAGACGAACTAAATGAACGGATCTCCATGATCACGAGCGAACGAGATCGGCTTCTGATCGAGCTACGAGCACTCGGATATACTATACCCGGCAGCTCCTCGAATCATATATTTCTTCCGCTGGTCGATCTCGCCCAGGCTCGTTGCATCGCCGACGCATTCGACCGCGCACAGATCAACGTTAAACGGTATTCGACGGGTATGCGGATAACCGTTGGAGATAGCGCTGCCAATGACACCGTCATCGCCAGCCTGGCAAGTGCCATCAGTTGAGCGAAAGCCGGCCCAGAGGAGAGCGGTGCGGTAGAGGGCAACACCGCGCCGTCGTCACACTGGCTTGGCCGGGTGGCGCCGCGTATTCGAAGTAGTTGCAGGACGTGACACGGTCAGCACGGACCCGACATAGGCGCGCAAACTCACCTTCTGCCAACCGTTGGCGAGGCTGGTCTCACCACTGGTCGGCATACGCACTTCGAGTTCGAATGCGCCCTCGGCCGAGGGGACCGGTGCCGGTTCGGTCACATCGATCAGTAAGCGGGGGACGGAGACCGGCTGCGGCTTGATCCGGCGGCCGGTGAACTGCGCGCCGTTATCGGTCAACAATTCGGGCGGCACGCCGTATCGACGCATCGCCGCAGTGAACGCGTCACACACCGCTCGACCCGATGGCGCCGCCAATCGCCGCGGCCACGACCACGTCTCGTGAGTGGTCGTCGATACAGACTCCCGCTGTCAACCGGCGGGCTGTCAGCGAGGTCGGAGAGGGTTGGTTCTGGTGGCATCGCTATGGCCCGCGTGGCGTCGTGGACACGCAGGTTGCTGAAGGTAGTGGTCAGGCTGCTGCGGCGCTGGAGTGCTTTTCCGGGTTGTTGATGGTGTTGTCCTGCCAGGAGCGCCAGAGAACCCGCGCCCAGCGGGCTCCGACACCACGCAGAGCGCGGTATTTGCCGTGGCCACGGGCTCGAGCCTGTTCTAGGCGGTGGCGGCCCAGTCGGTCTTGCGGGTGGAGACGAAAGCCCACCAGTCGATGGTGTGACGCATCGATGGTTGCAGGCGTACAAACCGGACCTGATGCATGCGCCCAGAAGCGCGAGTGACCGGCGCCAGGCCGGGCTCGGCGAGCAGGACCCGCGCGTCCGGGTAGTGGGAGCGGTCGTCACCCATCTCGGCGATCAATGTGGCTGCGACGACCGGCCCGGTGCCCGGGAACCTGAGGAAAATCGGCGCATCCGGGTGAACATCGAGAAGTTGATCGATCTGTTATTGCAGGACCGAATTTGGTGGTTCAGCAACCGCAGCTGTGAGGCGAACACTTGCGCGGTGAACTGCTTGCCCGTGGTCGTGCCCTCCGACGCCGCCAGCAGGTGCGGCTGGAGCCGTTCCACGAGCTGGTCGGCTGGAACTCGACCCGTGTAGCCGTGTCGGCGGCAGAACGCGTCCATCCGCTTGTCTCTGACGCGAGCGGCCTGCGCGAGTGTCGGGTAATCGGCGAGGAAGTCCAGGGTGATCTCCCGGTCGAGCGTCGAGAACGGTGCAGCGGCGCAGGATGATACGTGTCGAGAACAGCACGAAGCTGCTACTCGACGCTGCGCTGAGACAAGATGATCCGCTCTCGATCGCGGATCACCGCCTTGAGTGCGGCGGTGGCCCGCGACAGCAGCGGCAACTGGCGCCAATGCGTGTGCTCATGACGGAGGGTGTCGGCCAGGACGAACGCGTCGAAGGTGTCGGATTTGGTCGCCGACAGCCGACAGCCGACAGCCGATAGCGTTCGCGGGCTCGGGCTGAAATCTTCGGCGACACACAGTAACCGTAAGGCCACGGAGCTGCAGGTGCCCGACCAGCAGCCCCTCACCGCGTTCGATCGCTATCTGGATGCCGGGAAGGTCGAGTAAGTCGTCGGGTTCGGCGAACCCGCCGACGTCGTGTCTGACCCGCTTCTGAACGATCAGCTTGCCAGCATGGTCAACAATACATATTTGATGATGTGACCTTATCGATGACCAGCAGTGCCGGGCGAGAATAGAAGCGCATCGCGGTGGCTCAGCGACTTTCGATCGCGGCGCGGTGGCAGCGGGCGGCCGGGTCGGCGGCGGTGAAGGGGGTCCCGGCAGCCGACGTGCGCGGCCGCCCGCACGAGTCCTGTTGTCAGAAGCAATTTTCCTTGGACGGGCGTGCCGAAGGCAGGACGTTGGTGTGCGGTTTGGAGGTAGTAGCAAGCTCCGAGTTCGCCGGGCAGAGGGCAGTCGATGCCGGGGAGCGTTGTCAACGTCGACGTTCCTGCGACGCCGATGTGGGCAAGTTCGTGTTCTCCAATGTGGCTGTCGGGGAGAGCGTGCGTGGTGGTGTCTTGGCCGATGTCAGTGCTTCGGCGGCGTACAGTGGGAGTGTGGCCAGGTGCGACCAGTGTTGCTCATAGCAGGTCGGCGCCGATGGCCTAGTGCCGCGGCGGCTGGTCGCCGCGATCGGATTCGCTTGTCCGGCGCGAGCGTTCCTTCGCCGCCGCTATTCTGATCCCGACTGCCCCGATAGTCGGCTTCCGATCGGATCGAGCCAACCGGCTACCGCCTTCCAGTCCAACCACGTCATGTGTAGTGCCGATTTTTCGTAGGCCGCGAACATTCTGCATGGCTACCCCAACGCTGGTCGTTAGCCAACTTCAGTGGTAGTCCACATTTCCTGCGGGCGATCTCGATCATGCTTAAACCTTTTTCATCAGCTCTTATTGTGCGGGGCGCCGGATGTCACGATCGACGTGCCCGGTAACGGTAAGATGGTCGTATCATTCGAACGATATTCTCGATTAATGCGTGATTTCGAGCGAAATCTCAAACGTCGATGTCTTACTTCTTCTACTATTTTTGCATACTCTTCGCGCACCTCCCCCAGGCGGAACCACATTCGATGCCGTATGTCGGAATCTTTTGAATGTAGAACCGCCCTCCATGCCTTCGCATAAGCCTCGGCAGCGTGACTTATCACCTCGCCGAGTGAATGACTATGCAAGCGTACGTCGTCGGGGTACGAACTATTGCGATCGGACCAGTTGTCGATTTCATCTACAACGCAGCCAATCTTCCATAGCACTCGCGCGCAAGCGGAATCTTTCCGCTGAGAGGCTGGGCCAAGTTGTAACGGTATGAGCTCGGCGTGTAGATCGCCAAGTTCTCGCGCCCAGAGAACCAATGGAAGCCGACTGGCGATGCGGCCGGAGACCGCTCGAAACAAGCACTCGGGGTCCAGCAAAGGCATCGTCGCCGGCAAGCGGCAGTCGGACTGGTTGCTGTTGTGTGTGCATCCGTATATATACATCGATCACCTCCTCGGCTGTATAGCGTGGCTCCATAGGGGGGTTTTCCGCATCGGTAGAGTCAGATTAAGAACATGGGACTTCTGCACGGATGAGTGATAATTGAGCTGGCTTGACCGTCGACGGGCTGGACGGATGTCATCGTGCCCAAGCCCTACGCTTGTGAGCGCCGCGATGATGGTGTGACGCTGGATCGAGTCGCGTCCCATTCGGGCCACACGATGACGTTGTCGAAATGAACGTGTCAGGCCGATGTCGGCGAGAGTGCGGAACGTGGAAGCAGCACCAGCGAGTCGGCCGAACCACGTGCGGCGAAGCGGCGGAATCGGGTGCTGACCAGGAGAACGAGATCTCGCAAACGGGCCGTAGAGTTTTCGCGCAGGCGAACCTGCCGGGAAACAGATGCTGCCGTGCAGCCGGTTCGGTTCCGTACGGCGCATGCAGGGCACGGCGAAGCAGGCGCATCCTGCCACCCTCTCGTGCGGCAGGTCGGCGCCAGCTCAGCAATGCAGCCCATTGTTACTATGAGCAACGGCCCGGAAACCGGGCGGCAGGTCCGGGGCCGTTGCCGATCGCCCAACGAGGCCGCGAGGCGCGTGTGGGAAACCCAGAGGAGTGACACCCGGACGTTACGCTTTCGAGCGACTGGCTACCTTACGGAATCTTGGTGAAATTCTTTCTAATCCCCTTGGCTGGGTGATGAACTCCGCGTCATTGTGCTTCAATGAACCCGGCACTCACTCCGGCAATGAGTGCGCAACCCCCCAGCGACAGCCCCGCCTTCGTCTTTGCAGCCGATCAAAGGCGGGGCTGTTGCGCGCCCGGACCGCAACGCATGCCCCCCCCCTTTTTTCGGTGCACGTCGCCGTCGGGGATCGGGGATCTCTCATAACCGTGACCAGCGACGGCCCGAAACCCTCCATTCGAATCTTCTGGTCCATTGTCCGTGGCTAACCGCTGCCCGTGCCCGCCACGGAATGTCTGTTAATTTATTTCAATACTCGTGGTACTGTATAGGATCATGGTTGATTCCATAGTCCACTCCTCTTGCTGGTACGCCGCAGCCGGAAGCGAATCAGCCGGACCCGGAGCCCCCCGAATGCGGGCGAATAGTCCATCCGCGCGCGCTTTGTTGCCGGCATTGTTTCGCCATGGGGATCTCATCGATGCAACCGGTCGGTTCGCTGGTCTAGGCTGTGGGAGTTTTCCGAGAGCGGAAAGGGTTCGCTGTCGAACGGTGCGCAGCGAGCGGCGTGCACCGCAAGGTAGGCCTGGATGTGATGAGTGAGTGGTCTGTGGTTGTGGTCGGTCTCTACGATCCCGTGTCCGGGCGGCTGCAGCGTGTGGCGCAGACGGCGAGCACCTGCCCGGCGGGGGCTGTGACCCGTGATGGGTAGCGCCATCGTACGTATACTGAAACGGGCTGCCCAACGGGTGGGTGTCGATATCCCACGAGCAGGCGATGCAGTCACGAAACGGGTCGAGACGACCAGCGCACACCTGAAGGACACAGCCGAGAAGCACCGCACAGGTGACGCCTACAGCGCCCACTCCCTCCAGGCGAGAACCGGCCACTTCCAGACGGAGAGTACTCACCCCCGAAGCGGCGATGAACAGAGCAGCACGTCCGCGCGGGACGCTCCTGGGCATCGCGGTGCCGGCAATCAGGGGCTTGCGCGATTGACCGATGACATGTCGGAATATGACATTCCGGTCGGCCCGTCAGAGCTTCTGAGGGGAATAAACGGGGATCAATATCCCACAGACGGCTCCGTAGGGGCCCGCAAACATGCTCGTTGGTTAGCCTCGTTACCAGAGAAGCTGCACCGCATTGTTGCAGACAACATGAGAAAACGACCTCATGGCGGAATTTGGCTCGCTGACGCCGGCTTATTGGACATGGACCATCCTGCATGGTCTGCAACACTGAGAGTTGATACGCCCCGAGGTTGGTCCGCTGGCTCCACCTGGGAAGATGTCGGCGGCGCGTACGATCCACAGCATCGTGCGGTGCTCGTTGGTCACGGGCGCGGTAGAAGCTATGTTACCGCGCTACACGAGTTCGGTCACGCGCTCGACGACGCCCTCTACTTTCCGAGCGAGCAACCGGCATTCTCCGAGGTTCATGCCAGGGTGCTTCCGCTCATCCAACAGACAAGCCCAAAGGCCGCTGAGTACTACGCGCAGCCCAATGACGTCGGAAAAGCGGAACTCTTCGCGGAAGGCTTTGCTTGGTTTCACACCAAACAGTCGAGGTTCCTCGGCTCGGCTGCTGCGGGCCGTTACCTGGCAGACTATTACCCGGCCCTCGAAGCGGAGGTGGGGATCACGCCATGAATGAGGAACATCCTTTGGCCCAGCGTCTCGCGGACGGGCGCATCCTTGTGCGCCACTTCGCTCGAGAACCCGACGGCGCGATGACAGATGGCTGGATCGCGATCGGCCCCGACGACCCGGCATACCCGGACTGGGACACAGAAATCACCCGATGGGAAAACACCCCCGAACCTCTCGATGACACCGACAACTACGAGCCCATCGACTATCACAACCTTCCCCTGCTTCCCGCCCGCCCCCCCCGACGACCACGACTGACAGCCTCCGACCTGCCCGCCCGCCCCTGCCGCCGGTGAGGAACCGCATCGGTCCGCGATCGGGTGGCGTCAGCAGCAGACGATGCGAACAACGGCTCGGGAGGCGAAGTACGCGTTTCCGGGCCGCTGCCGGTCGCCGTTACGTGGCTCCTCGGGTTTGGTCAGTAGCTGACGGTGAAGGTAATGCAGATCCCATCTGATGCAGGACTCGATGCGCTGACAACCAGCCCCCACATCACTGCTACGCCAGCCATCCGCGGCTCGCTCGCACACCAGGCGGCTCCCTTCGAATCCACATGGAATTCGGTGGAGACTCCGCCGTAGCCGATGAGCGCGCCGCCTCCGCCGATCGGGTCCAGGGTGTTGCCGTCGAGAGTCAGCGGTGCGGGGATTTCGAGATCGCGCGTGGGCGTGGCCATACCGGGACCAATATGAGAAAGAGCCGACAAGAATGATTGGACACCAACCATTTTCGACATATGCCCGGCTGGGTCGATCTGGGCTTACGAACCACACAGCCCGATGCGCCAGTGGGGAAGTTCAGCGAGCGCGGTCAGTGTGCGCAAACAGGTTTCGCGCCAGAGTGCGGCCCTCAGCCTGCGCCGACTGGTCAAGCTCGGCTTCATTCGCGCCACCGAGACCTGGGCCACCGCCTGAACCAGCGTGGGGATCCCCCTCATCAACAACCCATCTGTTCGGGCACTCACACGATTCTGGGCTTCCGCCGTTATAGCGGCGGAACCCCAGAACAAGCCTTATTCAGCGGTCTCCTAGTTCGGCCCCTTGCGGCCAACTGCACCGTAGAGTGAGACTTTTTTGTCGTGACTGTGCGGATGTTCGATGCCTGGGGTACGCCATCGGTGGATCACCTCGACGCCCGGGTCCACCAGTTCCAACCCCTGGAAGAACCTTGCTACCTCAGCGCGGGTGCGTGGCCGCACTAGGATTCCCCGATCGTCATAGACTTCCAGCAGCCGTGCCATTCCTACCGGATCCTCAGACCCAGCATCAAAATCCGTCGTGACATGCGACATCGCCAGATAGGAACCAGGCACCAACGATGCCATCAACGTGTTCACGATGTCGTAGACGTCGCCGGACACGAAGTGAAGCACGGCCATGAGTGACACCGCCACCGGTTGTGACAAATCCAGCGTTTCTTGCAGCTGCGGCGCGGCGAGGATGGCCTCGGGTTCTGCGGCATCGGCCTGAATGTATGCGGTGCGGCCCTCGGCCGCGCTCACCAGCAGCGCTCTCGCGTGGGCGAGCACGATCGGGTCGTTGTCCACATACACCACCCGGGATTCGGGCGCCAAGGCTTGGGCGACCTGGTGCAGATTGGGCTCGGTGGGGATGCCGGTGCCGACGTCGAGGAACTGGCGGATACCGTGTTGGGTGAGGTAGCGAGTAGCGTGATGCATGAACTCACGGTTGGTGCGCGCGGTCAACCGGACTGCCGGAAAATCTCGGAGCGCCTGCTCGGCGGCGTCCCGGTCGGCTTCATAAAAATCTTTGCCGCCGAGGAAGTAGTCATACATCCGGGCAGGGTGCGCTACGTCGGCACGAAGATCGATGAAGCCCTCGGACACAGCTCTCCTTATGATAAAGAAATCGGTATCAAGTAGGTATACCGCAACTCTTCGGGACGCCCAACGAAATTCGTCACAACGCGAAGTCGCCGCCGGCGCCGCATGCGACATCGTAAAATTTCTTCTATATCTCCGGCCCGATCTGCCGCGAGATCATGCCGAGCGTGGGGGCTGGCGCTAACTCTTTGATCGAGGCATGGCCCCCCCCGGTAACGGTTCCGTCTTCGTCCTCGCAGTCGATCAGAGGCGGGACGACTATATGGTGTCTGTGCCATGTGTCTGCCAGTTATTGCACCCCTCTTGGTTAAATAATTTCTAGACAAATGAACATAGATCATGGCTGATATGCAATCAGCGGAGTCGCTCGAAGGCCCCCGCTGAGCAGTCACCGGGCGATTCTGCCCGTGGCACTCGCTGCCGTGGCCGTCCGTCTGTGGTGGAGATTTGAACTCGATCCTCAGATGATCCGGGCCCTATCGAATTTGTTAGCGCAAAATTGATTTATGCCGGTCCCCCGAGAGCGTGGAGGGTCTCGTGCCTCGCACGATGGCCCGCATGCGTCTGCGCCGAAGATGCCCGGCTCTGGTTACCACGCTGGGTTCGGCGGCCCGAGGACTACTTTCATGTCGAACACGGTAGTCTTTGATACTCGTTTGAGCCCGTTAGCGATCGTGGTCTACGGGCGGCTGCTGATCGAACAGCCCTCGTTCTCGGGCAGCTGGGAGGAGTTGGTGGCTCATGTGCTGGCACTGGATTGGCATCCCGATCACACTCCCGCAGATGCCGGGGCCGGGCTGGCGCAACTACGTGCGCATGGTCACCTGGTCTTCTGCGAGGACGGTTGGATCCTGAAAGCGGGTGAGGACACTGGAGACGACGGCTGATCTGTGGAGGTATTGCGCAGTGGCGCTGATTCGTTCGGCACTCCTGGGTAGATGCTGGTGGACGGCGGGCCACCATGAGCTGTCGGCGAGAGGGGGAAGAGCACCTGATAAAACACGTTGCCTGGTTCTTCAGGCACTGATGGCACCACACGCAACGGATAGACCGCATACCGATCGGGAGGCACTGGTTCATGAGCGGCGACTACTTCGATGTTCGGCCTGGTGGAGATTGCGTCTGCGAGTTGTTTGCCCATCTGGTCTTCGCCACCAAGTATCGGGGTTTGCTTCTCACCCCGAGGCCACCTCGCCCGGCTACAACCCGGCGGACAGAACAGCACACCGCAGCTAATTTGCCAATGGAGGGCGTTAATAGACTTGACTGTGAGATGCCGATGAGCGCAGCCGTAAAGCTGCGCCCATCGGTTGACTTCAGTCATACGATTTCGGCGCCGCCTTGTCGAAGGCGGGCGCGCTTTCTGTGGCGGTTCGGTAGGTCACAGGCCCAGCTCCACATCGGTGATCGGGTAGGCCACACACGAATGGGTGTAATCGAATCGAGCGTCGGAGAGCCGGAGTTT
>NZ_JBEXME010000048.1:0-21651 GCF_040610355.1 Nocardia sp. NPDC004168
CAGTGGTACCAGGTGATCAAGGACGGCACCGACGGATCAGTCGTCATCACCACACCGGATGAGAACCACACCATCGAACCCGGAACACCCCTGACCGTCGCCGTGCAACTGCTCTACCCCTCCCAGCACGAAGCCGGAGACGGCACCCTGCGCAACCTCCACGCCACCGAGATCACCCGCCCATAACCCAAACTCCGACCAACTCACCCCGAGCCGGATGCCCACCAGCTGTAAGGACCTGGGCAGTTCGGTGACGCAGAGCCGAACAGGCTGAGCAGCCAAACCGACTCCAGCCGGACAGCGTCGGGATGACGCGAGAACCACTTCATCCCGACGCTGTTCGCGTCTCTGCCGAGTGTGGCGTTGGGGATACCCCAAATTCACACACCGGGACGGTTCAACCGCAGATTCACGCGAGCGCCGCTCGCCCGAACGTCGATCGGTAGGGAGCCACGTACGTAGACAGGTATATGCCGGTGTGAATGACCGATGTGGGGCCGGTACCTATCCGATGAGGATGGTTGTTGTGCAGCGAGCGCACCACCGGTGACAACACCGTCACCCGAAACCGCCCTCGACAACGGCGTCGGTAGGCCGACAAGGGAGTCGGCCGCGCAGGCGGACCCGCAACGTCGCCAACCAGGAAACCCACTCTGATGTCCACTAACCCGTTCAGCATGCTCGGCTTGGTCGCCGCGCTCGACGGCCGCAACGTCCAAGCCCACCTCACCGGCACGGTCGCCGACTGCACGGTCTGCGCCACCGTGTCCGGCCCGGTCACCGCCTGCCCAGCCGACCGCGTCGCCGAGATCACCCGCACCGCGCAACGTCCCTTGGCAGCTACCGACATCGTCGACCACCTCGGCGCGGTCGGGTACATCGTGGCCTCGTAGAAGCGAAGGTGTATGCCTCACCGGTTTCACCCGGGCAACCCCTTAGAGCCAGATCCTACGTTTGAGCTCGACTCCGGCGAAGCCCCACGCCTGAACCAGAGCCAGCTGCAGGAGCCGGTTGTGCGTAGGTGACGAGTGAGTCCCGCGCGTCATCGGTGGTCACGAATAACGAATGTAGCCGTTGGATTCGCGACCGGATGCGGCCTGCTGGAGGGTTACCGCGTTTGCGCCATGCGGACCGGCGGACAAGGCTGGATGTGTGGGGCGTGATGACGCTCGCGGTGCGGTGTACGCCGATATCGCCGAAGCGTTCGACGCGGTGTTGTCGAGCGCCGAACGCGAACGCGCCGAACGCGGTGAGGTGCCGTGGCTGGATGAGGTGATCGCCGAACTCGCCTCGACCACCCGCCAGGCCCACGATCTGGTCGTGCTGCACGCGGTCGGCGGGATCCTCGCCCAGCGCGGCAACTATTCGATGGCGGACTTGGCCGCGCTCACCGACGCCGACCCGGCCGCGGTGCGCCGGGTGCTGGCCGAGCTGCGCGCGCGCCGCTTCGGCATCCGCTGACCCGCTACCCCTCCCGGCCGGGCCGCCCTCAGCGCTGCACCGCCACGCTCGCGGGGTGGTGGGTGTGGTGAACAGAACTGGTACCCCTATGGAAGGTTCCGCTGGTCGGACTGCGCGAGTACTGACCCACCTATAGCCGTGGCTGCTGGCCGTCGCCACGTTCGATGAGCGTGGTCAGCAGGGTGAGGATCCGGGATTGTCCGGACGCTGCGGCGGCCAGCTTGCCCTGTGTCTCGGCGAACCCGTTGTGCATCTCGGCGAAGTGGGTGTTCATCAGATTGCGCAGGTCGGTCAGATCTTCATGTATGGCGGTGAATTCGGTCAGGGTGGCTTGGCGGAAGTCGCGGATCTCCGAACAGATCGCGGTCACGTCCCGGTCTGCGCCACCGGCCAGTACCCGTGCCGCCGCGGCGTCTTGCTCGGCGATTTGCAACCGCCCGGTTAGGTCACGGACCTGCGCTTCCAGCGCGGTCACCTGCGCTTGCAGATCCTCTGATGCCATAGCCCGGCAGCCTACGCGGGATGGGGTTGTGTCTTCTTGCACCATCCAGACAGCGATCGCATGCGTGTGTCGTCTCGAGGGAGGAGGGAGTTGTTGCCCGGTGGGGCGCGGCGGCAATCGTCATTCGGGGAAGTCGAGGCCGGAGATGAGGTCGTAGAACTGTTTGTCGATGACGCCCCAAACCTCGACTTCGATGCCGTCGACCACTCCTCGGTACTCACTCGTCCCGCCTGTGGTCGGCGGAACGACGCGGCTCAAGCCCAGCAGCTCTGCCCACGCCTGCACGATCGCAAGAACCTGCTTCTCGCTGTAGTCCCTACCGGAGGTGGTGCCACTGACCGCCAGCGCACCGGTGTCGTCGGTCGCATACAGCTCCCAGGTCAACGGTGCACACCCTGCGCGGCCGCCGACCTTGTTCACCACTGCCTCGACACCGAGTTCGATCATGCGGCCGAAACCGTGACCTCCGCTCACATCACGCCACGAAGCCACTGCCTTCCCCTCTCATGAGAGCTCGACTGAGGCGGGAAACCGCAAGGACCTGGAGCTTTTGCCGAATGATAACCACAAGGTTGAGCATCGAGCGGGCCGACTCCTTTCGAAACGAAGTGCATGAGGGGGTCGCCGTCGTGAGGGTGAGCAGAAGGGCCTGGATCGGGCATGTGGCGGTTGTCGGTGCTTGGCCGTACTCTGGCCCCTCATCGAGGCCTGATCGGGCCGCAGGGAGGCGAGGAGAGCCCTAGTTGCCCAGTCTGGAAAGTCGATTCGACGACACTATTGAGGATTTGAAGCAGCTCGGGCATGTCCCGGATCCGGAGAGCATCGAGCAACTGCGTGCTCGCTTGGATGACCTGGTCGCCGAAGTGCGCCGCATGGTCCCGGCTGATGACGAGCGTCGCTACGACCTGATCCTGCGCGGTCGCCAGGCCAAGGGCCTGCTCGTTGATGCCACCGAGCGTCTTCGCCCACAACCTCGGCATCGCTGAGCCGCCTGCGGCAGGTTCCCGACCACTGAGGCGCTGAGATCAGGGCATGCGCGTGACTCGGCCGACGCGTGTCCGGACGGGCTTAGAATCGGGAGGTCGTCGGTGGTCCTCGGTAGCCCCGAACGACAACAACGGCGGGGAACCCTCCTCTGCTCCCTGCCGTTGCATGGACCGCGCGATGGTCTTCGACGCGCTGCAACTTTCCTGGATGCGGAGCTTGTTCGAACGCCTGTCGACTGTCGGCGCTTGGCCGTAGTCTTGCCCCTTGATCGAGGCCTGATCGGGCCGCAGGGAGGCGAGGGGAGCAGCGAAATGCGCAGTCTGGAAGAGCGGATCGGCGACACCATCGACGATCTGAAGCAGCTCGGGCACACACCGGACACCGGGCGTGTCGAGGAGATTCAGGAGCATCTCGCAGAGCTGGTCACCGAAGTGCGTCGGACAATCAACGAGATCGACGTCGATCATGTGCGCCGCGACGACCTGATCAAGCTCAGCCGCCAGGCGCACAGTTTGTTCGTCGATGCCCGTGACCGCGCCGAGCGCGCCGTGAACATCGCCGAGGCCGCCCGCGAGCGCGAGTTGCACGCGCTCGAGCATCCCACCGTCCTGGATCCGGATCCGCCGCAGAAGGACCACCAGTTTCCTCGTAGCGCTCTCGCCGATTTCTACGATCGCGATCGCGTATGGGACGGGTTCGACCGGTGAGTGTCGAGGAAACAGACGAGGCGCGGCGCGCCCGCATCCGGGCCGAAGCCGACGCATGGGTGGCCACCGGCAGCTTCGATGTGGCGAGAATGCCGGCAGGTGAGCCATTCAAGTACCTGAACTTGGACATTCCCGAGCCTTTGCATCGCGCGATCAAGGTCTCCGCCGCGGTGAACGACTCCACGATCCGCGCGGAACTCAGGGAGCTGCTGGAGGCGTGCTACGGGGGCGGTCGGTGGCCGCGCGGTGTGGTCGAGCAGGTTCTGGCGCAGCTCGACGAGAATCGGCCTGAGGTGTCGTGGTGGGAGGACGCTGCCGGGTTGATCGAGGACGCTATCGACCTTTTTCAGGAGGAGGTCGGGTCGATGTGGGGTTCGGTGCGGGTCAATGCCCAGTCGATGCGTTTGCGTTGGCTGGAGTCCATCGGCAGCTCGGGGATCCGTGTGATCGGCACCCATTCGACGCGGGTGCTTTCGCTGCTGGGTGTGGGCTGGCCGGCGAGTGGTTCGGCGCGGTAGACGATTGTGAATTCCTGCCGCACTTCGTCGTTGCTGGTGTAGTGGATGACGTGGTGCGGGTCGGTGAAGACGCCGACCAGGCCGGTGAGGCGGACCTCGACACCGGTTTCCTCAATGGTCTCCCGGATCGCGGTGTGGCTGAGGGATTCGCCGGGGTCGTGGGCGCCGCCGGGCATGGACCAGTTTCCGTTGTCGCTGCGGCAGATCAGCAGGACGGTCTCGCCGCGGCGGACGAATGCGCCGGCGCTCGGGCGGACGCTGTTGGCGGCGGGCGCGTTTGAGTCGTGGTGGTAGTCGATGCGTCGTCCCATGGGGGAGAGCTACACCTCGCCGGTGCCGGTGAGCAACAGCGGCGTCGTCACGGCTGCGGTGTGGCGGAGAGCTGTGCTCGGCGTTCGGCTTCGGCTTCGGCGCGTTTGCCCCAGTGCAGGTTCTCGCCGCGTTGGTAGACCCAGCCGTGTGTGGCCAGCCAGGGGTATTGCGCGGCCGCGTCGTCGGCGTCGGAGAACAGCGGGATTCCGTATCCGCCGCCGCAGAAGGACCACGCGTTCCGTGGGCTCACCGGCCGGAGCGCTCTCGCCGATTTCTACGACCGTGATCACCTGTGGGACGGATTCGATCGGTGAGAGCCGGGCTGCCCACGGTGGTCTGGCTGATGCAAGGTTGCGCTTCGAATGATCTAGGCTGCGGGTTCTACGTTCCGTCGGTGTCGGGGTCTGATGGTGGAGGGGGCCAGGGTAAGCGGAAGGGCTTGGTGGTGCCCGTGAGAATATGCTGGATGCTGGCGGCCAGGGCCGCGCCGATAGAGGTGAAGCAAGCAAGTATGGCCGTGAGGGTGAGGCTGGAGGTTGCGTAGCGGGTCTCGCTGATGCCGGGGAACGGCAGTTTGTCGTTGCCGAACACCCATGACATCACTGATCCGAGCTGCCCGCCCAAATCCCATCGACGCGAGGTCATTTCCTTGAGTTCGGGCGCTTTGCTGTTGATGTAGAGCAGGGTGCAGATCGTGAAGATCGCTACTGCCACTGAGGATATCGCTGTCGTGCGCTCGAGTATTTTGTTGCGAGTCCGAAGATTGGTCATCGCGGTGAGCACACAGACGATGATGGCGGCGGTGGTCAGGAGCGCCCAGAAACCGGTGATGTGAGCTAAAGACATTGGTTTCGTCGACGACCAGACGGTCAGGTATCGGGTAGAGGCGTTGATGCGGCCGAATGCGTTGGTTTCGGCTTTGCCGTTGGGACCGGACACGGTGAGCCACGGCCGGAACAGCAAGGCGAAGGTGATCAGGCTTCCAACCGCGGCCCACAGGTAACCCCAGTTCCCGTTGAGGGCCACACGTAGCCTGCCCCCCTTCATACGGGGTTGATCGGCAGAATTTTCGGCGGGGCCACTCTGGTTTTTAATTTTACCCCACGGAGTCGAGTTTTCCATGGAATTATATTATTAATATTCCCACAAATGGGGATTCAAGCATTGCGGTATCACCCTACGAGGGTGTACCCAGTTCCACATAGTTGGGCCGCAGGCAATGTAACAATCATTCGTCACAATTGGTTTGAATTGCGGCACAACACTTTTCATAATTTTTTGAACATGCACCCCCGCCGCGCATGAAATATTGATCCGGTTGATCTTGGACATAGACGATCGTATAGTCGCCGAACTCGGTGTCTTCTGGCGGATGTCGACATGGACAGCGTCGCTCTCGAAGTGCTTCTCGAACAGTGTGCTGGTACTGGGAGGAGTCAGCCGACCCCAACGGCGAAGATCCGACCACGCTCGAAACGCCACGACGACAAGACAGTTGCTGTTGTCCGGCTGCATTGTCCTCGCAGGCCAGAAGCGATCGGCCATGTCATTACAAAGCTTACTGCTTGACGATGGCCGGGTATCGGGTGTTCAGCAGGTCGACGAACTCGGCGAGCGTGGGGTGCTGGCCGGCGCTGGGTGGCAGCCGACCGTAAAAATCGTGCAGGTACTGGAGGTATCTCGCCGACCGCAGGTCACCGCCGTTGACGACGGCGGCCGCGGCCAGTGCCCCGGCGTCCTCCCAGTCGCCAGCGGCCAGCGATGCTTCGGCCGAGACCATCTGGATGAACGCCCGGGTCCGGGGTGGGGTGTCGTCGGTGAGGGCGTCGCTGACGAAGGTGCGGGTCTGGGGTACGAGTTGCAGATCGCGCCAGCAGTGGCTGGCGTCGCCAGCGAGTTCGGCTGGGTCGTAGTAGCCGATCCAGGTCGGTTCGTCGCCGTGGCGGCGTTCGAACCGCTGCTCGGCGCGGTGGATCGCGGCCGCTGTGCCCTTGCGATCGGCCAGGCTGGCCAGCCCGCGCGCCTCCATCATCACGCACATGGCCTCGACACTGGGCGTGCCGTGTCCCCGCAGAGCCGACTGCGCCGCCCGCGCGTACATGACCGCGTCGTCGAAGCGGTGGACGAAATTGCTTTGATGAGACAGGTTGGCCAGCAGCCGGGCGCCCATCCGCATGTCCCCGGCTTCCTCGGCGAGGCGAAGGCCCTGGATGAAGTATCTGATCGCGGCGGGGTGGCGTCCGGCGTCGTAGGCGCTCCAGCCCAACAGCTGAACGACTTCGGCAGCGGCGGAGAAGATCTCGCGGCGCACCCGCTGCGGATGCACGGCGTGCAGCTCGGGCACGACCTGGGTGCGGAAGAACTGCAGCAGTGTGCGCCGCACGTGCCCACCGCCGCGGGCGAAGTCCATCGACATCATCGTCGAGACCGTGTCTCGGATCCGGGTGGCGATCGCGACCCCGTGTACGGGGCCGTCTGGCTCCACCGTCAGGGTGGGCGATTGCGCGAACAGGTATCCGGTCACGACCTGGGAGGCGCCCATGCTGGTGATCGCTCCCGCGGTGACCAGGGCCGGATCGTTTCCGCTGTCGCTGTCGGCCAGCCCGTCGAGCACGGTGATCGCGGCGGCGACGTCGCGCTGGTACTCACGTCCTCGAGCGAGCGGGTCGCCGGCATAAGGCAGATGCAGCACCGTGGCCAGCAGCCTGGAGTACAGGTCGTCGGGTACGACGTGGCCGTTCTCCCACCGCGACACCGACGTCTTCAGCGAGGCCGGGGTCATCAGGTGGACGCCGTCGCGGTCGGCGGCCTCGATCAAGGCCGCGACGAGGATCGGGATCGACCATCCCCTCGTTTTCCGGGCTGCCCGGATGTCCTCGCCTCGCATCATTCCGCTGGTTCGTTCTATGGGATGGTGTCGGTCAGCGTGCCCGAGTCGATGTCGAGCAGCACGTCGGAGCGGTCGGTGAGCACATGCCAGCGACGTGAGAGGCATTCGCGCACAGCGTGCGCCGCCGACAACAATGCGTCGGCGTTCGACTTCCCCGCCAGCAAGGTGCCGATGTCACCGGCGGAGGCCTCGTCGCAGGCGGCCACCAGCGTGTGTGGCATGCCCACCAGGGCGGCGAGGATGTCGTGCTGGTCGGACGGAATCAGCGCGTAGGCGGCGGTCAGCACGGCGGCGGGTACGACGATGGTGTTGCCCGACTCGACGGTCGCCCAGGTGATGGCGTGGGGATACGGGTCGCGGCGGCACCAGCCGCGCACAGCGGCCAGGTCGAGCACGACCCCGGACAGGGCCGTTGCGCTCATGCGGCGCCGGCAGCAGGGTGTTCGTCAGACGACAGTGGCGGCAGGCCCAGCAGCTCACGGCCGCGGTTGATCATCTCCAGCGGCGGTCGGCCGCCGTAGACGGATTCGATGGTGGCCAGGGACTTCTGCCGATCGACAGCTGCCTGGATCGACTCTGCGACGAACGCGCTCACCGACTCGATCGTCCCGCCGTCGCGCCAGTTGTCGAGAGTGGCCGCGACCTCCTCGGGCACGGTCACGGTCACTTTGCGGGTCTGCCGCTTCCTCGCCATACCCGAATGCTACTCCGGTATGCACAGGCGAGAGTCGGGAACGCTGCGGGTCGACGCGCGCTCAGCGCTGCCAACCCAGAACAGCACTCGTGGCGCCGGAGACCCGCTGCCGCAGGGTGGGCGCGACACGCACGGTCAGTTTCGCCGAAGTAGGGGCAGCCCCCATCTTGGCGAATGCGGCCTCGATTCCTGGGACAACCGCGTCGGTCTCAGCGGCCAGCAGCTCCGTCGCCGCGATATCGGCTCCGCTGCCGGGTTGCAACGTAGAATGCGGCGTCGGTCAGAACATTGATGACCTCGCCCGGTCTCGCGGGGGGGTGGGGTGCTGGAAGGAAATCTCGTGTTGGAGACGGTGTCGGCGATCGTGGCCGAGGCGGTAGCGGTGGGCGCGGTGGCGGGGTTGAGCGATTCCGCCAAGCAAGCGGTGACCGATGCCTATGCGAAGTTGAAGGCTCTGGTGTCGGGTCGTGTCGGGCCCTCGGGTGTGGAATCAGTAGAGCAACAACCTGATTCGGTTGCGCGACGTTCGGTCCTGGTCGAGGATCTCCAGCGCGCTGGCGCTGAAGACGATCAGGAATTGCTGGTGGCGGCGCAGGCGTTGCTCGCCGCCGTGCGCGCGCACGAGGCGGCAGCTGGGGCTGCGGTGGGTGTGGATTTGGAGCGGGTATCCGCGGCGGCGTTGCGGATACGGGAGGTGCAGTCGACCGGGACGGGGGTGCGGGTCGTGGGAGGCTCGTTTGTGGGCGATATCGAGATCGGTTCGGTGAACGCGGGCAAGTCTGAGCCGCAAGACCCTTCCTCGGCGCGCCGGTAGCCCCCACGCCGCCCGCGTCGCCCCATCAGTTGCCAGGGGGGATCAGTCTCGCCGGGGTAGTCGCCCAGACCGTGGCGATCGGTGCTACCCCGGCGCCTGTGCATGTCGGCGGTGACCAACCGATCCAGGTGGTCACGACGCAACCACCGCCGCCGCGGGAGCCCGTCACATCGAGTCTTCCGGCCCTTCCGCGTGATTTCTTGGGTCGTGACCGGGAATTGCGGCAGATCCTGAACGCTGCCAGCGGGGGGCGGGTAGTAGCGATCCATGCGATCAACGGGATGGCCGGTATCGGCAAAACCACTCTTGCTGTCCACGCCGCGCACCAACTGGCACCGAGGTTTCCCGATGGGCAGTACTTCGTGCAGTTGCACGCCCATACTCCTGGACAACCTCCAGCAGATGCGGCGGAGGTACTGGCCGGGTTGCTGATCGCAATCGGTACCGACCCGCGTCATCTACCCGATACGGTGGCCGAGCGTCGCGACCTGTGGCGTCATCTGCTTGCCGGTCGGAAGATGCTGCTGGTGCTCGATGACGCAGCCGACCGGGAACAGATCGAGCCATTACTGCCGAGCGGATCGGGATGCCTAACTCTGGTCACCAGTCGGCACCGGCTCACTCTGCCGGATACCAACCCCTTGGCGCTGGAGGTTCTCGACCCGCCCGCGGCGGTGGATCTGGTCTTCACCGTTACCGGCCGCGACCCTACCGACGAGATCGAACGTCGCGCTGCGGCCCGTATTGCCGACGTATGCGGGTGCCTGCCGCTGGCGATCGTGTTGGTCGCCGGCCAACTTGCGCACCACAGGACATGGGCGGCGGCCGACATCGATGACTACGCCGGTGAGGTCGAAGCTGCGGCGGATCGTCTGGCCGCGCTGGACGACGACGCTCCAGCCGTGCGCGCCGCGTTCGATCTGTCGTATCGTGCCCTGTCACTCCAGCGACAGCAGGTGTTCCGGCGTCTGGGGCTGCATCCCGGCCGTGAGCTGGACGCGTATGCAGCGGCGGCGCTGGTCGAGGTGGATGTTGCCACCGCTCGCCGTGAACTGCTGGCTCTGTACCACGACCATCTGCTCAACGAAACCAGCCGAGGCCGGTATCGGCTGCACGATCTGCTGCGCTCCTACGCCAACAGCCTCACCACCACCGAGGCGGAGGCCGACACTACCGGCGCGGTGCACCGGCTACTGGACTACTACCAGCACACCGCCGCCCACGCGGACCGATGGCCGGCGTCGCCCCCCTGCACCGGCACCGACGACGCCATCGCCTCTGCTGCAACGCGTGATGCCCTGGTGCCGGAATTCGGCGACCAGCTACAGGCCCTCACCTGGTTGCGCACCGAGAGAGACAACCTACTGGCCTGCCTGGACCACACCGCCGATCGCGACCTCGCACGGATGATTGCCTTGACCGCATCGTTGGCGAGATTCCTTGAGCTCAACGGGGAATGGCCACTGGCTGCGAGACTGCAACAGCGCGCCGCTGACACCACACGCGAGCTTGGTGACCGTCTCGGAGAAGCCGACGCTCTCAACGCCCTCGGCCGCGTGCGCCGACTCACCGGGGACTACAAGCAGGCTACCGACCTCCACCGGCAGGCACTCACCCTCTACCGCGACCTCTGTCACCGCTCGGGCGAAGCCGACGCCCTGAAAAATGTTGGGCGCTTGCGGTTTCTGGCCGACGACTACGAGCAGGCTGGTGACCTGCTCCAGCAAGCTCTCGATATCTACCGCGAGCTCGGGGACCGTCTCGGGGAAGCCGACGCCCTCGATGCCCTCGGCCGCATATGCGAGACCACGGGGGACCACGAACAAGCTGCCGACCTGAACCAGCAAGCTCTCGATATCTACCGCAGCCTCGGCTACCTCCTGGGCGAAGCCCACGCGCTCAACGCCCTCGGCCGCCTGCGCCGACTCACCAAGGACTACAAGCAAGCTGCCGACCTGAACCAGCAAGCTCTCGATATCTGCCGCAGCCTCGGCTACCTCCTGGGCGAAGCCGACGCGCTCAACGCCCTCGGCCGCCTGCGCCGAATCGCCGAGGACTATGAACAAGCTGCCGGCCTGTACGTGCAGGCGCTGACTCTTTATCGCGCCCTCGGCCATCGCCATGGTGAAGCCGACGCGCTCGACGCCCTGGGCGACCTCCGCCGGCTTACCGAGGATTACGGGCAGGCTGTCGACCTGCACGAGCAGGCACTCACTATCTATCGAGCCCTCGACTACCGCCTCGGAGAGGCCGACGCCGTCAAAAACCTCGGGCGTGTCCGCGAGACCACCAAGGATTTCGGTCAGGCCGCCGATCTGTACAAGCAGGCGCTGACTCTTTATCGCGCCCTCGGCCACCGCCATGGTGAAGCCGACACCCTCGACGCCCTTGATGCCCTCCGCCGACTCACCGAGGATGACAGACAGACTGCCGAGCTGCACCAGCAGGCACCAATGCGGCAGCCGGGCAGCGCTTCGTCGACGACGTCGTCGGCCTCCGCTCCCCGAGGCGTGCGCGCTCGCTTGATGCACCGGATGAGAGGGCAGCGCGGCGTAGCGGCGGTCAAGCCGGTGCTCGAACCGCTGGCCACTGTGCATCGCGAGCTGTACCCGAAGGCGAACCTGCCCCTGCTGCAGCGTGCGTTCGACGTGGCCGACGAGCGACACAAGCATCAGTTCCGCAAATCGGGCGACCCCTACATCACCCATCCGCTCGCGGTGGCGAACATCCTCGCCGAACTCGGCATGGACACCACCACACTGGTGGCGGCTCTGTTGCATGACACGGTCCACTACACCGGCTACAGCCTCGAACAGCTCACCCAGGACTTCGGCGGCGAGGTCGCTCATCTCGTCGACGGCGTCACCAAACTGGACAAGGTCAACTTCGGCGCGGCCGCGGAGGCGGAGACGATCCGCAAGATGGTCATCGCGATGGCCCGCGACCCCCGGGTGCTGGTGATTAAGGTGGCCGACCGGCTGCACAACATGCGCACGATGCGTTTCATGCCGCCGAAGAAGCAGACCAAGAAGGCCAAAGAGACGCTGGAGGTCATCGCTCCGCTGGCCCATCGCCTCGGTTTGGGAGCGGTGAAGTGGGAGCTGGAGGACATCGCCTTCGCGATCCTGCACCCGAAGAAGTACGACGAGATCGTCCGTCTGGTCGCCGTCCGTGCCCCCTCGCGCGACGCTTATTTGGCCCGCGTGCGCGCCGGGATCGTCACCTCGCTGGGCGCAAGCCGCGTCCCCGCGATCGTCGAGGGCCGCCCGAAGCACTACTGGTCGATCTACCAGAAGATGATCGTCAAGGGGAAGTACTTCGACGACATCCACGACTTGGTCAGTATCCGCATTCTGTGCGAGCAGGTGCGTGACTGTTACGCGGCCGTCGGCGTGGTGCATTCGCTGTGGCAGCCGATGCCGGGCCGGTTCAAGGACTACATCGCCCAGCCGCGCTACGGCGTCTATCAGTCGCTGCACACGACTGTGGTCGGGCCGGACGGTAAGCCCTTGGAGGTGCAGATCCGCACCCAGGACATGCACCGCACCGCGGAGTTCGGCATCGCCGCGCACTGGCACTACAAGGAGACCCACGACAAGCACTCCAATAACACCGCCGAGGTCGACGACATGGCGTGGATGCGCCGGTTGCTGGACTGGCAGCGGGAGGCGGCGGACCCAGCGGAGTTCCTGGAGTCGCTGCGTTTCGACCTGAAGTCCCCGGAGATCTTCGTGTTCACGCCGAAGGGCGATGTGATCACGTTGCCGCAGAAGTCGACAGCGGTGGATTTCGCTTACGCCGTGCACACCGAGGTGGGGCACCGCTGCGTCGGCGCCCGGGTGAACGGGCGGCTGGTCGCGCTGGAGCGTCAGCTGGAGAGCGGCGAGGTGGTGGAGGTGTTCACCTCGAAGGGGCGCAACCACGGCCCCAACAGGGACTGGCAGAACTTCGTAGTGTCCCCGCGCGCGAAGGTGAAGATCCGGCAATGGTTCGCCAGCGAGCGGCGCGATGAGGCGCTGGAAAAAGGTAAGCAGCAGATCTCGAGGGAGGTCCGCCGCGTGGGGCTGCCGCTGTACCGGCTGATGAGCGTCGAGGCGATGACCGCCGTCGCGTACGAGCTGGACTACGCCGACATCTCGGAGCTCTACGCCGCCGTCGGCGAGAATGAGGTGTCCGCGCACCACCTCGTGCAGCGACTCGTGGCCCAACTCGGCGGCATCGGCGACGTCGAAAACGAACTCGCCGAACGCTCCACGCCGAATCGGCACCGCGTCACCGGCGACGCGGGCGTGCGCGTTTCGGGCGCGCCGGGCAAGGTCGCCAAGCTGGCCAAGTGCTGCACCCCGGTACTGGGTGACGAGATCATGGGCTTCGTCAAGCGCGGTGGCGAGGTCAGCGTGCACCGCACCGACTGCCCTAACATCGGATCGCTACGGGGGCAGGCTGAGCGCGTTGTCGACGTCGAGTGGGCGCCGTCATCTTCCTCGGTGTTCCTGGTGGCCATTCAGATCGAGGCGCTTGATCGTGCCGGCCTGCTGCTCGACCTAATCAAGGCGCTGACCGACGCGAAGGTCGATATCCTGTCCGCCTCGGCAGCCACCTACGGTGACCGGGTCGTGATCAGCAAGTTCACCTTCGAGGTGGGCGACCCGAAGCACCTCAGCCACCTGCTCCAGGTGCTCCGCGGTGTAGAGGGCGTTTACGACGCCTATCGGCGTACTGGCAGCCATGTCGCGTAGTACCTTGGCCACAAGTCTTCGGGGGCGACGACCTGGAGACGTACCCGCCGATGGTGGTGCACATCTCCGACTTCCGCACCGACCTGGCACGTTCGGCGTTTGCGCACAACCAACTCGGCGATGCTCCCCTGCCTCGTGTGGATCGCCACCCACCACCAGGCAGCGGCGTTCTTTACCGCGGTAAAGAACGCCGGTTCGCGGCGGCCGAGCGGTTCAGCGAGTTGCCTGGAGTGCCGATACGAGCTGGGTGAGTTGCCCCGCGTCAAGGTAGTCGCGTAGCGCCTCGGCCAGGATCGCCGGTTCTGGCTCAAACCGGCTCAGCGCCTTGACGATGCGTGGGGCGCTCGCCGGCCGGAGTTTGGGCCCTGGCTTCGGGGTCTCAGCCCCCTCCTGTTTCTTCCCGGCGTTCTCCTGCTCGGCATGCCACCGGGCGACCTGTTCCTCCCATGGGACCTGGGCCAGGCCCCGCGCGACCCGCACCGCAAGTTCACCGGCGCGCAGCGCCTCCTGCAGTTCGGGAGCGAGTTTCAGTAGCGAACGCCGCTGCGAAACCCATCCCTCGGTGCGGTTGAGTCGTTTGGCGGCCTCGCCGGCGTGGCCGGCGCATTCAGCGACAAGCCGCTCGACGGCTTCGGCTTCCTCGATGACATCGAAGTCGCGGCGGCCGATATTCTCGTCGATCGCTGCGGTGAGTAGTGAAGCACGGTCGCTGGCAACCTCGTTCTTGACGACGATATCCAGCTCGACGCGCCCGTACTTGCGCGCGGCTTCCAGGCGCCGGCACCCGTTGATGACTACCCACAACGCGTCCTCGATCGCGTCCAGGTCTTCTGGCCACAGCTTCAAGTACGCCTCGCGGGACACGACAAGCGCCGACTGCAGCTGCCGATCCTTGATCGACGCCAGATCTGACAGGTCACCGATGTCGCGGCGTGGGTTGCGCGGGTTGGCGACCAGGTGGGATAGCGGCGCCGTTGTCGGTGTCCTGGGCTGTAGTGCCGCAGTTTTCCCGTCGACGGGAGATTTGTCGCCGATCGATTCGGTCAGCTCGGCGAGGCTGCGCCGGGTGGTTCCGCGGGCCATCAGACAGCCACCCTCAGTTCGAGCGCCAGCTTGAAGAAATCTTCCCGCGCCCGCAACGCTGTCCCGTTGGGTGGATATTCGGTGACCAGCCGCCCGTCGGCCGCGGCGCGGGTGTGCAGTTTGTAGTGGCGAACCACCGTTTTGGCGCGGTTCCAGCCGTTGCGGCGGATGAATTCGATGGTCTGATCACGATCAGCTTCGCCATCGCGCGGGTCCCAGTTGTTCAGCACCACCGTGTATTTCAGGCCACGAGGCTGAACGATCTTCTGAATGGTGCGGGCTGTTGGATCGAACGACAACGGCTCCGGCTCGATCGGCACGATCACATGATCTGCGGCTTCGAGCACTGCTCGAAGCGCGTCCGCGGCCGGTCCTTCACCGAGAGGGTCGCTGCTGCTGTCCGCGCCGGTGGTGTCCAACCAGCCAGGGGTGTCAACGAACACATGCTCGATGCCGGGCAATTCGCGCAGCTTGCGCAGCCCTTCGATGTCGTCGTGGGCCTGGACCATGTGGAACGGCAAGTTGTCGAGCCGCGAGGCCCACCATACCGCTGACCCCTGTGGGTCGATCGACACCGCCGCGACGGTTGCTGACGCCTCTGGATCATTCGCGTCGCTGATGACATCCGCGGTCACGGCCGCCAGATTCACTGCGAGGGTGGATTTCCCCACGCCGCCCTTCTGATTGAGCAGCACATATACAAACGCCATTTAAAACTCTCCCGTGTGCTTCGCCTTCCGGCTACTTCGGAACTGGCTCGCAGCATACGGCCCTCGCGAACTCCCAGCGCGGCGAACAACACCGACGCGCCGAAGAAGTGGTCTCGACGACACCCTCCCGGATCCTCTTTACCGCGGTAAAGACCGCCGCCGCGCGCACTGAATCGGCCAGGCGAGTTGCACCAGTTCGCCTTTGAGGCAACCGGTTTCGCCTCGGTTGCCCTGCACTGTTGCTTACCCTGAATGGATCGAGGCCGGCGGCGGCCAAGGGTGCAAGGGGGTTCAGAAATGGTCGGCAATAGCAAGGCGATTCGCCGGATGCTCACTGTCATGCTGGCGGTCGGGGCCTTGACATTGACCGCCTCGTGCGGAACAGACTCGCCGAAGGAACAACCCGAGCGCGAGCGTAAGGCGGCGACAGTGCCGGTGTTCAAGCTGCACATGACCAGTGATCTGTGGACTCGCACCAATCACGACAAGAGCTACGGCAGTGGGCGGAAGATCGACAAGCCGAAGAATCTAGCAGAAGAGCCGAACGGCATGGTGACTGTCGAGTTGACCGGCCCGCAGATGGTCGATTACCTCCAGATCCTCGACTACAACGCGCACACTGGCGGGGTCGCACCGGAGAGGGCGCTTGCAACAGCTGTCTACGACGCAGTGACGCCGGTGGTGGACAGGATCGAGACTCCCCCAGCGCCCGGCGCCCCCGCACCAGAGATCACCATCACCGCCGCAGTCGGATCCGGCACCCCACCCCCGAGCGCCACGGCAGCGCCAGCGGCGCCGTCGGGAAGATGAATAGGGATCGTGGCTCGTCAGTGCCGAGAGGTGAAGGGCAACGGCGACTGACGGCCATCCACTACGTCCCGGCCGCCGCAGTGGTCATCGCCTGCGGTGTAGAAGCCACCGTCGCCATCGGGCCGGCGGGAACCGCAGTGATGCATCTATCCGCACTTATGGCGTGGGTGACCTGGTTCATCCCGCCGACGGTGTATCTCGCCGGCATCGCCGTCGTATGGGAACGTCGGGCGCAACCACGGCTGTATCGCACTACCCGCCAAGGGCTTTTCGGCATGGGCGCTTGCATGGCCGTTGTGGCGTTGTGCACGTCGATCGAACGCTTTCCTGGCCTCTATCCGGCGGCGTTCGCGCGGGGCCTGGCAGCCGGCGCGGGTTTGATCGTCCTCGCCGTGGTCTTCATACCTGCATCCCACCGCGAGGATGCTTCTACTGTGGGCTGATGGCAACTGCAATCATCGAGATGGACGACGTCTTGTTCGCGCGGATACAGCAGGAAGCCGGGGATAACTTGTCGGAATGGGTCTCCAAGGCGTGCCGGTCTCGGTTGCAGGCCGACGCGGCCCGGGACGCAGTGGTCTGGGAGCGCGAACACCCCGTCGAGGCCGCCCGGGAGCGCGCCGAGGAAGCAGCCCGATCCCTGGAATCCGAAGCCGAACACGAGATTCAGTACCAGGCCGAGGAAGCGGCCCGACGCCGCGGCGGTGACCATGCCGAGCCGACTGCTGAGGAAATCGCCGAGGCCCAGCGGCGAGTGCGTGCTCTCTTCGAGCGGGCCGACCGCCGACTTCGTGAACGCGAAGAAGGCGACTGAGACTGGGCAAGTTAGACGCGCGCGGCCATGCTGTCCAGGAGCGCAAGCATGGCATGGATCTGCGCCTGACCCTGGATTGCGTGAACTTTCGCCCAGGCGAGCAGTACGGCTCGCCGATGCCTGCGTGTGAGGGCATCTGACCACTCGTCCTGCTCGGTAAAGCTGTCCATCACATCGAGCGCCGCCCACATTGCTTCGTCCGCCTTCGCGGCGAACCCTTCGGCGCGGTCTGCGTGTGATCCCGTCATGAGGCGAAACCGTACGGAACCACGCGCCGCAGCGCCTAGATCGCCGTGACGCAAGAGCCGTGTCGGCGGCGCGTAAACCCGAGACACACCGAGACGGGAAAGGCCCGGGAAAGCGCGAGCTGGATGTGGGCTGAAACTGCTGCGTGACCGGAAGTTGCCCTGGTCAAGGAGAGAATTCCTGTGATGTGGGCTGGGATCCATTCACAGCCACGGCCAGCCTACTAGAGGTAGTTCTTAACAGGAAAGAACTAAAGGGGGACGTGATTTTGTGCGTGTCACCTGCGCAGATACAGGGGCGTGGTCGGCAAGGTATGCGAGTGGGTCGGCAAGGTATGCGAGCGATCCTGGGAAAACACGGCCGCTCCGGTCGGCAACGTATGCGTGGATAACTTGCTGGCAGCGGCGGCGGATCCCCAGATTGGGGACTGGTCGGCAAGGTATGCGAGGACAACTCCGCTTCGGGGCCGGTCGGCAACGTATGCGTGGATAACCGTCTCGGGTCGGCAAGGTATGCGAGCCAGAGCGAGTTTCCTGGTGCTGCGGGCCGCCCGGTCGGCAAGGTATGCGAGTGGTGCCGCCACAACGGCGCAGTGCTCTGGCAGGCTGGCCCTCATGCCCCGGCAGAAACGCAGCGACCTGGACTTCTTCAACGCCGCGGTCGAGCTGTGGGATGCCGAGCCCGAAATCGGTTATCTGGCCAGGCTGTTCACCCAAACTTCCCTGCCGTATAAGGAACCCAAGAACAATCCGGCGGCGTGGCGACGGGTCAATGGCAACACCCAGCTCATCGTGCGGCCCGGGGTCATTTTCGGCCCGGACGGTGAGGCAGTCTCGCTCGGATACCCGTTCGGCAGCATCCCGCGGCTGGTCCTGACGTGGATGAGCACCGAAGCGGTCCGCACGAAAAGCCGGGACCTGGTGCTTGGTGCGAGCCTGACCGAGTTCATGCGCAAAGTCGGGTTGATCAAGGATCATGAGCTACCCACCGGCGGCAAGAATGGCAACGGCACACGCGCCAAGCAGCAGATGGAACGCCTTTTCCGATCCACCGTCTCTGTGGAGTACATCGGCGACGAGAACCGGCAGCTGGGCGCCCAGATGTCGGTGGCGTCGGGATATGACCTGTGGTGGAAACCGGGCGCCGAAGATGACCAGCCGTCGCTGATGGAGTCCATGGTGCGGTTGTCGCCGGAATTCTTCGAGCAAGTCGTCGAACGCCCGGTGCCCGTGGACATGCAGGCGCTGATGCTGCTGCGCGAATCACCGATGCGGCTCGATATCTACACCTGGCTGACCTACCGCATGTCGCGGCTGAAGAAGCAGACCACCGTGCCGTGGGCCTCGCTCAAAGGCCAGTTCGGATCCGAGCTCGCCGACACCAAGCAGGGCAACTACCAGTTCAAACGCGATTTCAAGAAGCGGCTCGCCGAGGTGACAACGGTGTACAAGGAGGCGAACGTGGATGTCACCGACTCAGGCCTGGTGCTGCGCCCCAGCCTCACTCACGTACGCAAGAGTCCCGGCTTCCTGGCCTTGGAACGCGGCAATTAGTTCCGGTTGGCTCAGCCCACTCCGGCCGACTGGATCGTGGGCGGGACACACCTGTAGGAATCAGCGATTGGTGCGAACTCGGGTGCCATCCTCGACGCGGCGAAGGTATTCGGTGACTTGAGCATTCGGGAGGGGCGAACAGATGTCCACTGCGGTGAAGGTCAAGAACGGTGTGGAGCCGACCGATCAAGAGGCTGAGCGCTGGCTCGCTGCGACTGAGTTGGCCAGCGATCAGCGGGCAGCCATACTGCTGACGCGCGCGATGTTTCCGGCACGGTACGGGTTCGCGAAACGAGAACCCTTGATCCCGCCAGCCGCGGACAGTGATTGCGCTGCCAAGGTGATGTGGCTGCTGAAAGCAGGGCAGACGCCCACGCCTGCTGCTGTTCTGACAGCGGCTCCTAGCGAGGGGTCGGCGTCCATCAAGTCGGCGAAGAAGCTGGCCAGAAGGAACGAATGGTTCGCCAGGCAACAGCGTGCGAAGAAGGTCATCTCCACGACCAAGGACATGACAGCTCTCAGCAAGCTACTGGCCGAAGCGGTGGCAGCACATTGGCGCGAGGACGGCACCGGCCCGCACTGGAGCGAGGCCGTGGCCGCCCCCGAGGTTGCGCAGTGGTGGACAGAGGCGACCGGCATGGCGTATGTCGGCAGGGACTTCCAACCAGCTATCTTCCTGAAGGCCCGGAAATTGGGGTGGATCGCGTTCAACACCCAGGAACGCTCCCTGTGCACCGGCCGGCGGTTCCACCGACGCCACCTCGGCGACGAAATCTCGAAGGCTCCGCACGAGGACATCGGATACTTCACCGCCGCCTACATCAGCATCTATCAAGCCATTCACGGCCACAGCCCGGATTGGGCGCAGATCGCCGAAGCAGCCACCGACCAGAACGGTCTCCGGCTATTCCTCGATGCCGATGATGCGACGGCACAATCCCGGTGGATCGCCACGCATGGCTGGATCGTCCTGCGAGACGGAAGCATCCAACCAGGAAAGCGCGTCGCTGCAGAGGCTCGCAGTCGAGGCCACAGCATCCCGGTGGTGGACAAGATCGAAACTCCCCCAGCACCCGGCGCCCCCGCACCAGAGATCACCATCACCGCCGCAGTCGGATCTGCTCCAACGCCGAGCGCCGCGACAGCGCCGTCATCAGGAAGATGACCGAGCAGGAAAGTGCACGGCGGCCCCGGCCGCGGCTGGTGCTCCGAGTGTGCTCACGTGCGAAACGGCCACCTGCAATGCTTTGGTGCAGGTGGCCGTTCGTTTCGTCTGATGATTAGACGATGGCTTGCGCAACCTCTGTTGCGATTGCCTCTGCGGCTTGAGCTGGGCTTTCCGCATTGGTTACGGCCCGGCCGAGTACAAGGATGCTTGCGCCACTCCGGATGGCGTCGGCGGGTGTGGCTACGCGCACTTGATCGTGAACCGGGGTGCCGGCCGGACGAATACCAGGAACGACAGTCAAAATTTCCGGAGCTGTTTCCCTGACCAGCGGGAGGTCGGTCGCTGCGCACACGATGCCCCCGCAATTTGCGGCTACGGCAGCCTCCAGTCGTTCGTTGAGCAGGCTGGACGTGGCGTGGGGTTCACTGGTCAAGATCGTCACAGCAAGTACTGTCGGCGCCGACCGGCCTGCTTTGTCAGCGCCCTCTTTCAGCCCTTTCACCGCTGCTTCGAGCATGTTCTTCCCTCCTGCACCGTGGACGGTCAGGTAGCGGACTCCGAGCGATCCCAGAACCGTGCTGGCCCCATAGACGGTGTTGGGGATGTCGTGCAGCTTGACGTCAAGGAAGACGTTCATGCCGATGTCTTGGATGGCCCTGACTGCATTTTGGCCAGCCGCACTGAAGAGCTGAAGGCCGACCTTGGCAACGCCGATGTGTGGTTGTACCGCTTGTGCAATGGAGACGGCGGACTCCAGATCGTCAGTGTCGAGGGCAATGGCCAGGCGGTCCCTGACCTGAGAAAGCTCGCTGGACAACTGAGGTCCTCCTGTTATTCGTCGATGGGTGCTTCGTAGGTGTCGAACGTAAGGACGTTGCCGTGTGCTGGCCGTACGTTGATGACGGCTTCCAACGCCTCGTCTTCAGCGCCGTAGGTGCCATGGCTGTGTTCGATGACGATGCTGGTTGCATCGATGCCGAATAGCTCCTGCTCGGCAGTGTTGGCATGTCGAGCGCGGATTTCATTTGCCGTGCGTGTCACAGTATGGCCCGCTCCTTCAATCAGGGAGACAACTTGAATTCGGTCATCGGCTTCAAGTCGCGGGGCGGCTTCGATGATGGCGGCTGGGAAGAACATCGACGTGTCTTCCGTGGGGACTTCGTTGACGTAGGTGCGGCTACAACGATGGAAGACGCGGGTTCCTGGCTCAAGGTTGAGCAGCTGGGCAATGAGAACCGGTGCCTCGATCCACTCGCGCAGGACGGTGTCTTTGCGCACGCTGCTGCCGGACATGTCGTTCCCGAAGATCAGCCCCTGAGCGGCGCGAGCTCGTGCGTATCGGCCCGTCATAGGCCACTTGGTGGCTCGCAGTTCAGGCGGTGTTGGCACTGCTCGCATGCCAGGGCGATAGATCAAAATGCCTTCAGCGACCAGGTGCTGAACAGCTCGGCCAGCTGTCTTCTCGTTGACGTCGAATCGCTGGGCAAGGCTGGCATTGCTAGGCAGAGGTTCGCTGTCGTAGTCACCAGACAGCACTTCTGCTTTCAGCGTCTCGGCGATTGAGACGTATTCGGGTTGCTTCGGCACAGCTTGACACTACCTTGCCCCAAGGGGATATCCGCAATCCCCCCGCCACATGGTGG
>NZ_JBEXME010000049.1:0-20832 GCF_040610355.1 Nocardia sp. NPDC004168
ATGGTCCTGTGGGCCATGACCCTGGTCATGCGGCGCCGACTCGCCCGCCTCACAACCCACCCGATCCCGAAATGATCAGTTCATACACAGGCACTAAGTGCGGGGCGCACTATTGGGGCGAAATTTGCGCTTCCGCGTGACAGCAAGTCTCGAAGGTAACAATGGCAATCTGATTTGCTTCCGAACTCGGCGTCGTCGTCCGTGGCGCTAGCGGCGGGGCTTGACGCGACGATAAGAATCACTAGTTGTGATGTCCAGGGAGGTTGTACCGGGTTGGAACGGTGAGCCTGTGTGACTGGTGAAGGCCTCCGGCGGTGAAGTGGAGCTGTCGAATTCACCGCTTCACCGATCCGGAGGCCTTCGTGTCCCACGCTAACGCAGCGTTGACCCCGCGTGCTCGTCTACGACTGGCCCAGCTCGTCGTCGACCGCGGCTGGAGCTATACCGCAGCAGCGAAAATGTTCATGGTCTCCCCGCGAACCGCCAGGAAATGGTCCGACCGCTACCGCGGCGAGGGTCCTGCCGGGATGGCCGACCGCAGCTCGCGTCCGGTGACCAGCCCGGCCAAGACCCCGCCACACGCGGTACGCCGGATCGTGCGGCTTCGGTGGCGTCACCGGCTCGGACCGATCCAGATCGCCGGCCTGCTGGCGATGCCGGCCTCGACCGTGCACGCGGTGCTGACCCGGTGCCGGATCAACCGTTTGTCGCGCATCGACAGGGTCACCGGCGAACCGCTGCGCCGCTACGAACACCCCCATCCCGGGTCGCTGATCCATGTCGACGTCATCAAGTTCGCCAACATCCCCGACGGCGGCGGGCACAAGTTCCTCGACCGCCGCGCCAGCAAGTCCAACGCCCGCGCCACCGCCCACCGAACCGGCAAGCGCGGCAACAACTACCGGCCCGCCATCGGCACCGCATACGTGCACACCGTCATCGACGACCACTCCCGCCTCGCCTACGCCGAGATCCACTCCGACGAGAAGGCCGCCACCGCGATCGGTGTGCTGCAGCGGGCCGTGGCATGGCTGGCCGACCACGGCGTCGCCACCGAACGGGTGTTGTCGGACAACGGCTCGGCCTACAAATCACATGCCTGGCGCGATGCCTGCACCGAACTGGGCATCACCCACAAACGCACCCGCCCCTACCGGCCACAAACCAACGGAAAGATCGAACGCTTCCACCGCACCATGGCCGAGGGCTGGGCTTACGCCCGGCTGTATGAATCCACCGAACAACGCAACACAACCCTGCCCGCATGGCTCCACTTCTACAATCACTGTGAGTCTTCGGGTGGCTGGTCTGGGACTGGCCGACCAGGGTAGGCGGCGGTCGCCCGGCTCGAAGACGTGACTCATACAATTACTGGCCCTACGCAGGTGTCCTTCGGTTGGACTTGTCCGTTGCGGAGTCGGAGCGGCCGACGCCGTCTTGGCCCACTTCGGTTTCCTGATCAGGAGATTGCCCGACCTGCGGATCGTGGCCCGTCACAGTGCTGAACCGGAGTGACCTCTTCCCAGAACGGCGTCGGCCGCCCGCGGCCGGACCGCTGTTGCTGCAAGGAAGGTAGCCGACCGCCGTGACCATCGTCGCGCACAATCACCCCTACGTCATCGGCGTGGACACCCACGCACGCAACCACGTTCTCGCGATCGTGGCTGCTACCGGGCAGCCCATCGACTCGGCCGAGTTCCCCACGACCAAATCGGGCATGGCCCGCGCGATCGCATGGGCCGCGCGACGCACCGGCGGGAACCTTGCTGCCCTATGGGTCGTCGAGGGCGTGGCGACATACGGCGCCCAACTCGCCGGCGCCATAACCGCGTCCGGTTACCAGGTCGTCGAAGCGCCGCAAATGAACGCCCGTGCCCACCGCGGAGTCGGGAAGTCCGATCCGCTCGATGCCCGCCGCATCGCCGAAGCCGCACTGCCGCTCGAGGAAACCCAGCTGCGTCACCCACGCTCCGACGAGGGCGAACGAGCCGCGCTGCGCGTCCTGGTGACAGCCCGAGACCACATGACCGGTGAACGCACCGCGACCGTCAACGCACTGACAGCGCTGATGCGTGCGATCGACCTCGGCATCGACGCCCGTCGCCCACTGCGCAGCAAGCAGATACTCGAGATCTCCCGCTGGCGCCCCCGACAAGAGCCACTGGCCCAGGCAACCGCTCGAGCCGAGGCCACGCGCCTGGCCAACCGCGTCGTGGCACTCGACGACGAACTCACTACCAACCAAAAAACAATCGCCACCCTCCTACGCGCCACCCCAGCCGCCGGCCTGCTCGAGAAGACCGGAATCGGACCCGTTACCGCGGCCGCCTGCCTGATCGCCTGGTCACACCACGGCAGGATTCGTTCCGAAGCTGCGTTCGCCTGCCTGGCCGGGGTCAACCCGATCCCCGCCTCGTCGGGCAACACCGTCCGTCATCGCCTCAACCGCGGTGGAGACCGGAGGTTGAACCGTGCCCTCCACATGGCCACGATCACCCGCATGATCCACGACCCCACCACGCGCGAATACGTCGAACGCAGACGCGCCGAAGGCCGAACCACCAAAGAGATCCGACGCTGCCTCAAGCGCTACCTCGCCCGCCAGATCTACCGCCACCTCAACGCCACCAGCGGCAAACCTATTTCGGCTTGACAAACATAGGAGAGTCCACCGAGCCCACTCCGCCCTCGGAGGTCGGCCACCGGTCACCCGGCTGACCAACCTCCCTGGACATCACAACTAGCCGCGGGCGCGGCCGCAGTGCGGCGGCTCTTCCTGTGTGCGGCGGGGACGGCAGCTGACTCTTGATCAGCGCGCCCGACTGAGGCCGCGTTTCTACGTCTCTGGAACGGGCACGAGCGAGTCGGCCCAAACGCTGAACAGTACCGGCCGGGACTGTCCTCGAGCACAGATTCCACGAGCGCAGGACAGGTTCCACGAGCGCGTGGCCCTCGTCGTCGAGTTCCAGAACCCGAACACGGAAACCCCATTCGCGACCAAGAGCACCCTGTCAACCGACCTCAACCATGACCGCGAGCCTATCCCGCCAGGCCGATGTACGTGACATGATCGAAACGTGTTCCCATGGGTCCGGCTAAGGTGTGGTTGACTCGCGTCCCGGTTCAGTTAATAACCAGAGAGTGCGCGGCGGGTTGGCGAGTTGATCGTCGACGCGCCCTCCCGGGAACCGCAGGACTTGCGCGGCTGCGCCTCCTGGAGGGTAGGCATATGTCCGGACTCGGCCGGGTCCGTGGCGCGCGACCGGCGGGTGGGCGTAGAGGGCGGGATGTGGTCGAGTGCACTTTGTTCAAGCTACTTCTGCTTCATCTAGCTACTGTATGGCCTGCCTTTCGGTGATCGTCTACTCGGTCGACACCATGGATGTCGAAGGGGTGGTTGTATGACAAGAGCTCGGTGTGGCCATGGGAGATCGGTGGCGGCCGCCGAAATGAGTTTTTCCGCAGCGGGCGCTTTCACCGCAGTCAAGGTCGCTGATGCAGTCGCGATCATAGGGACTTCCCCCGTCCCGGATGTATTGGTGACTGGGGAAGCTGAGCGGATGCGTGATTCGGGAAGGATGCACGCTCATCGGCCGACGGTGATCGTCGGTTCGTCGACTGATCGGATCATGTCGCGTTGACCGGTTGTGACCTTTGCCTGTATCGGTCGGCGGCTCCTGGGCCTGGCGTGAGTTTTGAGCAGCAGATGCTGGCGGGAATCGAGCGGCGCGAAGACTGCGACGGCTTGGACAATCGGATGCTGCGGCGCACGCTGCGCGCTACGGCTGCGGTCAGTCTCTCGGAGGTCGAATGGATACGCCGGATGCGGTCTGCCGGGACCGTCCTGCAGCCCCGGGTCAGCGTCGTCGACGGTTATGTCGTCGGCTACATCGCCCAATGGCGTGATTCCCACAGCGCGCGCCTCGGTCCGGCGATCATCGACCTCGAGGTCGGCGCAGGCCTGAGCCTGCCCGAACTGCGGGACGGGTGGGAATCTGATCCACACGCGGCGGCGGACGCGCAGACCGAGTGGAAACTTCCGCGTTCGCTTGGGCCGTCGGTCAGGGAAACGGTGCTGTGGGGCGACACCGAGTTGTGGGCATACGCCCTGGCTGAAGTCCAGGGTTTCAACGAAACGCTGACAGAGGTTCCCAGCAGCGAGCGCAAGGCATGGGGGTGGGCGGCGAGCCGGATCGCCGGGGTGCTGGCGCTGTGGTCGTGGCGGATCGAACCGGACGCGCGAGGACCGTTCGCCGTCGCCGCGCACGAAATTGGGAGGTCCGCCCTCGCGGCCGGAAGCCGGACGCGCCCGTACATCTTCCGGTGGCCCGCGCCGGATCTGGAACAGACAGCGTTCGTCCTTGCGCAGCTGTGCAGGGAGGCGCACGATCCATCCACCGAATCGGATTTGGTCGGCGCGTTGATTACCAGTATCGCGGCAATAATCAAGGCGCATCGCGAACGCGGGGAAATGGCGCGAGCGTCGAGCATCTACGTCACCGCCGTGGATCCTCTCAAGCGGATGGAACACGACATCCGCACCACAGTTCCGACCTCGGTGATCGGCTGCCAACTGCGGCTCGGGCTCGCGCCATCAACATCTCAGCCGAGTTAGCGCCGACCTAGCTACAGGATTCGCGGCTCGCCATGTCGTTGCGGCCCGGTCCGGACCTTGTTGACACCGGGTCGTTTCGGGTCCGCCTCTGGTGCACGGTGTCGTTGTTCCTGGCGATCTGGGCGTGGTTGTCACCGACCGTGACGATCGGACCGTTGTATTTGGCAGATAATGACACACTTACGCTGTATCAGTTGGGGCATTCCCGGCTGCCGCATGCAGTAGGGAAGGGTGCGTCGATGCCGGTGTTGATGAGGCTGTTTCTCGTATCACCGACAAAGTGGTCGCGGAAATGCAGGAATGGGCCAGCCGGCCGCTGGATGAGATCTACGTGGCCATCTTCATCGATGCGATCGTTGTGAAGGTGCGCGACGGGCAGGTCGCCAACCGGCCGATCTACGCCGCGATCGGAGTCAGCGTCACTGGTGAGAAGGACATCCTGGGGTTGTGGGCCGGCACCGGTGGTGAAGGCGCGAAGTTCTGGCTCAGCGTGCTCACCGACATCCGCAACCGCGGGGTCAGGGACGTTTTCTTCCTGGTCTGCGACGGCTTGAAGGGGCTGCCGGAGGTGGTGGGGAACGTGTGGCCGCTGGCCACGGTCCAGACCTGCATCATCCATTTGATCCGCAACACCTTCCGGCTGGCCAGACGCCAGCACTGGGACGCGCTGCGCCGCGATGTGAAACCGATCTACACCGCCGTCAACGCCACCGCGGCACGAGCAGCGCTGGACGAGCTCACCGAGCGGTGGGGCTCCAAGTACGGTGCAATAGTGTGTCTTTGGGAGAACTCATGGGAGGAGTTCATCCCGTTCCTCGACTACGACATCGAGATCCGACGTGTCATCTGCAGCACCAACGCCATCGAATCCTTGAACGCCCGCTACCGACGCGCGATCAAAGCCCGAGGCCACTTCCCGGTTGAACCTAAGCAGCACTGAAGTGACTGTATCTGGTCACCCGATCACTCGACCCGACCGGCGCCGGTCGGGCACGATGGACCATGCGCTGGAAACCCGCGGTCAACGCCTTCGCGATCACCTTCGCCGACCGCTGGCCCAACGCCCAAACCTACTGATGGAGATCGCCGCAAACACCGTTAGCGAGATAGACCCGAAAGCCGCCCTGCGTTATTTGATGGTGTTGAGGAGATGGGACAAGGTGGCCCGATCTGGTCCATCCAGGGGGAGTAGTGGCGCGCGCGGATGACCGGCGGGTGCGCCGAGTAGATCCAGGCCGGCTTTGACCGTGGTCGGGAGCCCGCCGGCGACGATGAACTCGAGAAGCGGTTGAAGCGAATCGTAAATCTGCTGAGCGCGGTCGACTTGCCCGGCCTTCATCGCCGCGTACAGGTCCAGGCAAGGTTGCGGGCGCAAGCATGGTGCCGCGGTGCACCACCCCGCTGCCTCGGCTTGCAACGCCTTCAGGATCAGCGGGTTGCTTCCGTTGAAGAAGGGGAGCGCGCCGCCGGTTAATTCCTTGATGCGGTTCATGCGGGTGATGTCCCCGGTCGACTCCTTGACCATTGTGACGTTATCGATCGTTTCGAACAGCTCGACCAACAGTTCGGGACGCATGTCGATACCACTCGTCGCAGGGTTGTTGTACACCATGATCGGAATGTCGATCGCGTCGCTGATGGCTCGATAGTGAGCCTTGATCTCGCGGTCCGACAGTGGCCAGTATGAGACAGGCAATATCATTACGGACTCGGCACCAGCCCACTGTGCATATTCGGCTCGACGGATTGTGTTGGCTGTAGTCAGGTCGGACGCGCCCACGACGACGGGTACCCGCTTGGCCACTGCCGCGACAGTGGTGTCGACGACTGCACTCCATTCTAGTTCGTTCAGGTAGGCGGATTCGCCAGTGCTGCCCAAAGGCGCAATCGCGTGGATCCCGTCATCGACGAGTCGGCTTACCAGAGAGTGAAGTCGTGCGGTGTCGACCCGTTGATCGGCGTCAAAGGGGGTCACAGGATAGGCGATGATGCCTGCCAGGGAGCTGGTCATTTGATAGTTCTCCGTTTCGGGGGGCTGGGTCAGCTGTCGAGGGCGTCATGGTGGCGCGCCAGCACCCGACGCGCGTAGTACGCGAAGTTCGCTGCGCTCCGGCGCGGGGTCAGCGTCCAATCGTGTGCTTCGCGGGCGAGGCGATCGGGTAAAGGCCGGATCTCCCCGGCGCTCATCGCGAGTAATTGAAGCTTGGCGGCGCGTTCGATGAGGACGGCAAGGGAGCATGCTTCTTCGATGCTTGCCCCGGCCACCACATGGCCGTGGTGCGCAAGGAGCGCAGCCTTCTTGCTCCCCAAAGCTGCGGTGATGATCTCGCCTTCTTCGTTGCCGACGGGTATTCCCGGCCAGTCGGGAAGAAATGCGCAGTCGTCGTAGAGCGGAGCGATGTCCATCTGCGATACGACGAGCGGAACCTCCAGCATCGACAACGCGGCGACGTGCAACGGGTGGGTGTGCACGATGCAGTGCACATCGGGACGCGCACGATAGATCCAGCTGTGAAATCGGTTGGCAGGATTAGCCATACCACTGCCGTGGAGCACGTTCAGATCTTCGTCGACAAGAAGCAGGTTGCCTGCCGTGATCTCATCGAAACCCAGCCCGAGACGTTGAGTGTAGTACGTGCCAGGTTCCTCCGCTCGTGCGGTGATCTGCCCCGCGAGACCGGAGTCGTGGCCTGCGTCGAACAAGGCACGGCAAGTCAGAGCGATCTTCTCGCGGGTGTTCCACTCCGAGTCGCCGAAGTTTTTCTTCATCTGGTTCTCGGCGCGCTGCATGAGTTCGGACTTCGACTCCTTCAGAGTCGTCATTGTTTCACTCCGTTCTTGCTTAAACGACAGGTCGCCTTTGATGCGGCGACGCGGGACACATGAGGTACGATAGGACACAAAGTGTCATACGGCAACAGTCGGTTGGCGAAGGATTGCAGGTATCTTGAGGCGTTGCGAGTCGGTGTAGATATGTGCGGGTAGGGATTATGTTCGAGGTGGTTGAATGACGACGCTTCTGCAAGCGGTCCGCAAGCAACGTGGTCTGACATTGGACGATCTCGCGGAGCTCACCGGTCTCACGAAGAGCTATCTGTCGAAGATCGAGCGAGGCCGAAGCGTTCCGTCGATCGCGGTGGCGCTGAAGGTTTCGCAAGCGCTGGATGTCGACGTCAGCTTGCTGTTCTCGAACCAGTCGGTGAAGAACCGGGTGGTGTTCTCCCGTGCGGATGACGCTGCTGACCAACACGATGCGCGATACCGGGCGATTGCTTCCGGAATGTTGGGTAAAACCATGTCGCCGTTCCTCGTGCGTCCGGCGTTCGAATTCGAAGCGGCATATCATGATCATCCGGGACAGGAATTCGTCTTCGTCCATGCCGGTGTAATCGAACTTGATCTCGATGGTCAGCGCGAGCGTCTCGGTGTGGGTGATGCCAGTTACTTCGACGCTACCATTGCACACAGGATCAAGTCCGTGGGTGACGATCTTGCTGCGGTAGTCGTGGTTGTAGAAAATGTTCCCGGTCGTGAACCTGACCATCAACCGCAGTCGTGATTTGAGTAATCTTTTGGCGATTGTCAAGCCGTTGGGGGCCGGATCGACAAGTTCGATTGTAGTGATCAACGCAGTGGCGGGCGCAGTGCGCGAGTTTCGGGTAGTGTTGCGAGGCAGTTGCTGGAGATCGCCTCCATTACGGCCCTGAGGCGCCGGCTGAACTGGAAAAGTCCCGACGAAGCGAGTCTTGATCGACGCCGGTAGTCTACAACCCAGGGGTATGGCCAATCAGCTATTGCTCTATCCGTCGATGAGCGGCTTCGAGATGAAGCTGCAGTGCAAGCCACTGCGAACGTTCGGTTAGGGAAGCCGACCGTCGAAGCGAGGCGGTCAGCGCCGAGAGGTATGTCGAAATGGCCACTGTGCCAATGTAAGACGGCGGTGCCCATGCGGCCGCGGGTAGAGCGATGTCCGGCGTCGGTCGATGATACCGGAGCAAAGTCGACCTCGTAGCGACCTGTCGAGTGAACATCGGCTCAGAGTGGCTGTGGAATCAACTGGGCACCGGGCATATTCCTAGAGTCGGCGGACGTTGATCATGCAGGCTGCGGTGAGGTCGATTTTGACGCCTAGGAATGGGTGACGTATGGCGCCAGGGACTCCGACCGGGTCGACAAGAACGATCAGCAAATCGGAACTCGCTGTTACGGCTGTCTCGCAGTCGCCGATCCCCAAAGAGTGTCCCATATCCGTAGCGGCACAGGATTGGCTCCAAGACGCCAAGATCTTCGAATCAGACGTGCCCGAGGAGTGTCGCGAAGCGTCGGCTTGTATGGACATATCGGTTGTCAGCGGGCCTGGCCTTGGCGCTGTCGCTCACTAGCAGGACGCATCCGATCGCACCTGAGCGCCGATGAACGACATCGGGCAGCCCGGAGGTGAAGGAGCGCGGCCCGGTGGCAGTGTGAACGTCCACGGGCTCCGAGTCGGAGCCCGTCAACGAACAGCGCGCATCGTGTCGGCGGTCAGACCATCCAAGCGACCCGATATATCGTGTGGTCGATACCATAACTCCCGAGCTAGTCGAACGATGCCAGCAAAGTATCAACCTCGGCCTGCGCGGGCCCCTTCGAGCGCGCGTTCGGTCGCGGGCCCGTGGCATAGGCCACGAGCAGGAGAATCTCGTCAGAGCGAGGCGAGTCGGCAACCTGGACCGGCATGGTATCCATTGCGTCGAGGTCCCAGCCCTCATCCAGCGGGCCAAAAAGAACATCGATAGTGGCGCCCGGACTGGCGACCTTCGCATTGCCAGGAATCAGGACCTTGCCGCGCCGCACGGTGGCCCTCATCGCCATCCCGAGACGCGGGTGAATCATCGCGGCACCATGTTCCAGGTCGCCAGCGGTCCCAACCAACACGGCTTTCCCATACGCGCGGAGACTTGCGGGGGCGCCGACCCTCTCGAGGACTCGACGCGTCAGGATCTCGCCCAGAGCCACTGAGAGATCTATCAGTGCAGTCAGATCGGCGGATGCTCCTTGCCTAACAAGCGGATTCTGTACTACGGCGCCGGCAATGGAGCGACGCAGTGGCGGGGTTATCTCAACACCGTATTCCCGTTGCACCTCCTCGTCGAAGTCGACGAACTTCCGGATACCAAGATCCTGCGACATTTGACCTCCTACAAGTAATTCGGGATTTATCGCCGAATTCCTGTGAGCCTAACGCCAGAAGCGGTTCTGGTGACTGACCACTTTTGCAGTGGTCGTTGCAAAAATGATCAGAAGCTCAGAAGCCCGTAGTAGACGGACAAGCAGCCCATAAGCTGTCCTCGGTGAATGCGTCTACTCGGTATGGAGTCCTGTTTGGCCCGGTGAAGGCCTGGGAGGGGGCGCTCAAGATATGGCAGGACGCAAGCGGCATTCCGCGGAAGGCATCATGCGGAAACTGCGCCGTGCCGACGAGTTGGCCGCAGCCGGTAAGAACCGGTTGAGGAGGTCGCCGCCGAGATCGGGGTGTCGACCGGAGCACTTTGCAACTGGCGCCGGCCAGTACGGCGGAGTGGACAGCGATGCGGTCAAGGAACTCGAGGAGCTGCGCGAACAGCACGCCAGGCGGAAGCGGCTGCTGGCCGAGGCGAGCTGGGAGGAACGCGTTGGGAGAGATCGCCGAGGGAAGGTTGTGAGCCGCAGGCCAAGCATCGCGTTGTAGATATGATGGGCGAGCTCAGGTGCATGTCGGAACGGTTCGTGCGCAAAGTCGCCGGGCTTTATCGATCGACATATCGGCGGTCGCCGATCAAGGATGACCCGACCGATCCGGAGGCAGGTCTGTGGGGCCCGGAAAACGGGCACGAGACGATTTCTTACGCTCTCCAACGGTTTTGCGCCCAACGAGCAGGCATTTCTATATTCTGCCGGGTAAACGGGTGCATCGAAGCGTTCAACCGTCGGCTATGGACCGAGTGCTTCAACCGCAACCACTGGACCAGCCTGCTGGAAGCCCACATCGTGATCGCCGACTACAAGACCGAACATAACCAGCGCCATCGCCATTCCGCGCCGGGCTACCTGATACCGGGCGAGTACGCTGCGGCCTGCACCCACACCCACCGATGGCTTGCTAGAGCGATCGGACGCGGAATGAATGAATACACCCGACTCCAACTCCGCGTGGTCTCGCATTTGAAAATCACTTACATGAGCCAATGTGCGCAGAAAGACCTGGCAGGGTCCCTCAGAGCGATCTGTCCACAGCGTTCGAGCGGGACCTATGAATCTTGCCTGACGTTCAGTGCGCGTTGTCTGCCGGAGTCTTCTGGAGACCCATGTTATGAATGTCATGTAATCCAAAGTGTCGAGCCAACGTAACTGCAAGAAAACGAGACGTGATCTCCATCCGAGGCACCCGCCACAGTTCGGCATGTATCGAGAGCCAGAATCGACGTTCCGCGCTGACAGCCTGCGGAAGCACGACACACAACTGCGGATCGTCTGATGCGAGGTAGTCCGGAAACATGCCGATGCCCATACCGTGACGTACCGCTTCGAGTTGCACCATAGGGCTCGTGCTCCTGAAGACGACGGCCCGCGATCCAACGGTCTCTCTGAACCAGCGAAGCTCCGGAAGCTCGACCAGATCTTCAACGTAGTCGACGAAGTGGTGCGCATCGAGGTCCTCAAGCGTCGACGGAGTACCGACGCGTTCGAGGTAGCTGCGAGCGGCGAACAAATGAATCGGGCACGCAGCCAGGTGACGTGTTGTAATGCGCGGGCCGGTGAGCTTTGCTGGCCCGACGGAGATATCGGCCTCTCTTAGATTGATGTTGGCCGCTTGCATCATACTGTTGATTTCGATGCCGATCTCTGGGTACTGGCGGTGAAACCCCACGAAGGCAGGCGCCAGCACATGCGTCGCCAGCCCCTCGATTGCCGCGATCCTGACTGGCCCCGCTAGCCGGTCGGTCGCTTTGGAGGACCTGAAGATCTCGTCAGCCGCTTGCTCCATCATCATGGCGCGACTCAGCAGCTCGTCGCCTGCCAAAGTTAAAGTGAACCCAGAGGAGTCTCGTTCGAACAGCTTGATGTCCAGTGACCGTTCGAGCTTAGCGATTTGGCGCAAAACGGTCGTGTGGGAAACCCCGAGTCGACGTGCTGCACGCGCAAGTGTGCGTTTGCGTGCCAGTTCGAGGAAGAACTGAAGACTGTCCCACGGAAATATGTCGGAAACTGGTTCGCTCTGGTCACCGGCGGCACGGTGATCTTGTTGCCGCTGAGGCATGGCGGATCATACCTTTCTACCTTCGGCCGACCTTGCCGAGGGCATGAGCATCGAGGATGGAAGCGAGTCCGCTTGTGGCAACGTATCGACAGTAGCGTTTGTATCTTCGTACTCTGCGATGGGCTGCTCGGCGGTGCTGAAGGGCGTGATGGAAGGGTCTGATCGTTTGCGCACAGGGATGTGCACAATATGTGCTTGTCCTAGGTCACACAACGGGTTGACTATGAAGCCCTCAATCATGCTGGCAGATTTAGCTGGCAGGCCGCCCAAGTACAACGTAGTCCTTGAGGAGAAACCCCGTGACGACTGATACGCCATCGAAGAAAAGAACATACGAGCGGTTGGAGCTGCGCCGAGTTGTGAAGGCTTCGATGGCGGGCACGATAGTCGAATGGTATGAGTTCTTCCTTTATGCTGCTGCCGCCACGCTCGTGTTCAACAAAATCTTTTTTCCACCGTCGGAAGACCCGTTCGAAAACATCATCAAAGCGTTCCTCACTTATGCCGTCGGATTCGTTTCCCGGCCTGTCGGAGGTGTGATCTTCGGACATTTTGGTGACAAGTACGGCCGTAAGAAACTCCTCCAGGTCGCAATCATTCTCGTCGGTTCGACAACTTTTCTGATGGGCTGCCTCCCGACCTATGGGAAGGTAGGGCTAATCGCGCCGATTCTACTCGTCGTGCTACGTTTCCTGCAAGGAATCGCTGTCGGTGGCGAGTGGGGCGGGGCCATCTTGCTAGCGGCGGAACACTCGCCACGAAAAGAACGGGGGTTCTGGTCGAGCTGGCCGCAAGCGGCACTGCCGATAGGCGCACTGATGGCCACCGGTGTCCTGCTCGTCCTCTCCTGGGCTCTGGATGACCACGCCTTTCTGTCGTGGGGGTGGCGCGTGGGGTTCTGGCTCTCGGTGATCATCGTTGCGATCGGCTACTACATACGCACCAAGATCACCGACGCAGCAATCTTTCAGGAAGCAAAGGCGGAAGTCGAGACGGAAGCCGCTGGGAAACCGGTGTCGAGTCTTGCTGAGGTATTGCGCCACTATCCGGGTCGTGTAGTTACAGCAATGGGCCTACGATTCTCGGAGAACATCCTTTACTACGTTGCGGTCACCTTCTCGATCACCTACCTGAGCACCCATATGCACAAGAACACCTCGATCATCCTCTTGCTGATTCTGGGCGCACATGCCGTCCACGCTGCAAGCCTCCCCGCATTCGGGCGATTGTCAGACCGGGTCGGCCGAAAGCCTATCTTCGTTCTTGGAGTCGTGCTCACGGCAGTCTGGGGTTTCGTTGCCTTCCCCGCCTTCAACACTGGCAGTGACGGCTTGGTCCTGCTCGCGATCACCAGCGGGTTGATCATTCATGCGCTCATGTACGCGACCGAGCCGGCCCTGATGGCAGAGATGTTCCCGACTCGGGTCCGCTACACAGGAGTCTCCCTGGGTTATCAGGTCACGTCGATCTTTGCTGGCTCGATGGCACCCATTATCGGTACCCTGCTATTGAGTCGCTTCGGATCCTGGGTCCCAATCGCAATCTATATCTCCGCTGGCGCGGTGGTCACTGGTGTCGCAACAGTTTTCCTGCATGAGACGCGCGGTATCTCGCTTTATGAACTCGATCAAGCAGACCGCGCGCGTCGCGCTGCGGGGTCGGATGTACCGGAGGGTCCGAACGGTGCCGAGCCCATCAGCGTGCGCTGACGTGGCCCACCTAACTCAAATTTTTTTCCAGCACACCGAAGAAGTAAGGATGTAAAATACATGACGATTGTTACCCCCATGGCTGCGACTATTTCTCACTGGTTGGGTAATAAAACCTTCACGGGCACGAGTGGGAACACCGCACCTGTGACAAATCCGGCGACAGGTGCCATCACCGGTCGGGTGGCGCTGGCGAGCGCAGAGGACGCGCGGACGGTGATCGACTCCGCAGCTGAGGCATTCCCGGGTTGGCGTGACACCTCTCTCGCAAAGCGCACCACGGTCCTTTTCAAGTTCCGTGAGCTGCTCAACGATCGCAAACAGGAGTTGGCGGCGATTATCACCGCCGAGCACGGCAAGGTCCTTTCCGATGCTCTCGGTGAAGTGTCGCGGGGTCAGGAGGTCGTCGAATTCGCCTGCGGCATCGCGCACCTGCTTAAGGGTGGCATGACGGAGAACGCCTCGACAAATATAGATGTCGCCTCTATTCGCCAGCCCCTCGGCCCGGTTGCCGTTATCTCTCCGTTCAATTTCCCCGCCATGGTGCCGATGTGGTTCTTCCCGATCGCTATTGCGGCGGGTAATACCGTCGTGCTGAAACCAAGTGAGAAGGACCCTACCGCCGCCGTCTGGATCGCAGAATTGTGGGCCGAGGCTGGTCTGCCTGCTGGCGTGTTCAACGTGCTCCAGGGCGACAAGACAGCTGTCGATGAACTACTGATCAACCCAACGATCAAAGCTATTTCATTCGTCGGGTCCACTCCGATCGCGCGTTACGTGTACCAGACCGGCACCGCGCATGGCAAACGCGTCCAGGCATTGGGCGGTGCGAAGAACCACGCAATCGTCCTACCGGATGCCGATCTGAATGCGGCCGCTGACGCTATGGTCAACGCGGGCTACGGATCCGCCGGTGAACGCTGTATGGCCATCAGCGTCCTGGTAGCGGTAGGGGACATCGCTGACAATCTCGTCGCCAAGATCGCAGATCGTACGAAGAGCCTGCGAATCGGTGACGGTACTAAGAACAGTGACATGGGTCCTCTGGTGACCTGGCAGCACCGCGACAAGGTCGTCTCGTACATCGATGCTGGCGAGGCTGATGGGGCTACCGTGGTCGTGGACGGGAGGCGAGTGCAGGCCGACGGCAGTGCGGGAGGATTCTGGCTTGGCCCCACTCTGCTCGACCATGTTCGCACCGACATGAGCGTGTACACCGATGAGGTCTTCGGCCCTGTTCTATCGGTGGTGCGCGTCGACTCCTACGATGAAGCGCTGGAACTGGTCAACGCTGGGCCGTACGGGAACGGGACAGCAATCTTCACCGGCGACGGTGGCGTAGCGCGTCGATTCCAGAACGAGGTACAGGTCGGGATGGTGGGAATCAATGTGCCGATTCCGGTGCCCACTGCGTACTACTCGTTCGGCGGATGGAAGCACTCGCTGTTCGGCGACATTCACGCCCACGGCACAGATGGCGTGCACTTCTTCACCCGCGGGAAGGTAGTCACGAGTCGCTGGCTCGACCGCAGCCACGGTGGAATCAACCTGGGGTTCCCTCAGAGCGGCTAGAAACGACCGAATCGCCCGACCGCTCCCCACTATCCCACTTATTGGCTGGTGAGCATCTGGCTGGACCGGGGCCGCGGTACATCCCTTGGCGGGGTGGCCGATGCGGGGTGCGGCGGGCGAGGTTGTATGCCGCGGCGAGCAGGCTGAAGTCGGCGGCGATCCGGGCTCGCGCAGGACGCGGGTGCGGCGGCGCCGATGAGTATTTGCCGAAGGTCGAGACCGGGCCGGAGCCGGGCTGATATGGCGCACCGCCGTATCGCGGTGATGGGGTTCACCGGAGGCGAACGCACCATCCGGCCGGTGGTTGCGGAGGTTAGACAGAGGCTGTGGGAGGGCCAGCGGCGGTGTTTAGGCCGTGGATCACCCAGTCGGACCTGTGGCTGGAGTGGGCTTAGGGTGCTGGCCTAATGATCGATGCCCGCCGAACTCGGTTTTCGTGTGTTTGATCGGCATGGTCGAGGTTCACCGCTGAAGTCTCCGGTCTCAAATGCCACCGAAGAAGCAATCGCCTGCTCGCTTGCGCACCGGTGTCGGTCGTCCGGTCCTGGTGTTGTCTATGCACCGTGGCGTTCGGCTGCCACCAGGAGTACCTCTGCGGCGTCGCGTGCCCTACGCGCGGTCTGGGGATCGTTATGCATGGCGGCAGTGACCATCGCGCCGTTGGCAAGTATGAGCAGCTGGTCGGCCAATGCCTCCGGAACCGAGCAGTCGGCGATGAGATCGGCCAGATAGTCGCGGATCGCGAGTTTGTGCCGTCTGGCGATCCGGCTGACGTCCTCAGATGCACCGCCCATCTCCCCGACTGTGTTGATGAACAGACAGCCCCGGAAACCAGCTTCAGCGAACCACTCGAACAAAAAGTCGAACACGGCCAGCACGCGCTCCCGAGGCGTATGCGCATGGGCATCGACAAATCGCACTATCGCCGCACGCACCTCGCAGTCACGCTGCTCCAGTACGGCACGAACCAAATCTGCCTTCGAAGGAAATTGCCGATAGAGACGCTTCAGCGGTACATCGGCAGCATCGCGGATGGCGTCCATGCCTACCGACTGTATACCACTGCTGTTGAACAAACGCTCGGCGGCAGTGAGCACTCGTACGGCATCCGAGTCATCCTGCACAGCGGACTCCCTTGCATTGAGAACCATCGTTCTCTTATACTAGCAACCCGTGGAGAACGATCGTTCTCCACGATATGTCACTGAGCAGTTCCCGTCCGGAATCGCAGGACGACATCCGTCGGCCAGTCGGTGGCGGACATGACACAAAAGGAGAAGACCATGACCCACGAAGTTGCGGCCAAGACCGCGGTGCTGGTGCTGAGCGACCCCGAAGGCGGCGACGAAGCTCTCGGCCGCGTGTTCAATGCGCTCGCGGCTGCTTACGACTTCGATCGGGCCGGCAACGAGGTCCGTGTGCAGTTCCACGGTGCGGGCACTCGCTGGCCTGAACTGCTCAGTGCGCCCGACCATCCCGCATACGAGGTCTATCAAGCGGTACGCCATACGGTCGCCGGTGCCTCTTGCGGATGCGCCGATGTATTCGGGAGCAGTGAGGGCGTTCGGGACAGTGGTATCGAATTGATCAAGGATAATCCGCTGCCGGGCACCTCCGGCCTTGCCAGCCTTCGCGCCCTCGTGGACGACGGATACCGCATCCTGTCGTTCTGACCATGGAGCACTTCTTCGCCTTGACGTTCGGGCCGGATGAGCAGGCGCATCAACGTCGGCAAGGTTCATACGGCCGCTACGAACACGCGCTTTCCGCCGCGGCTGTGCCCAATGGCATGGGTGCGGCGGAGGCCGACTTTCTCACCGGTCGCGACAGCTTCTATCTCGCCTCGACGGGACGCAACGGCTGGCCCTATGTTCAGCACCGCGGCGGGCCGACAGGGTTCATCAAGGTGCTCGGCCCCACCAGGTTGGCGTGGGCTGAGCGCACCGGAAATCGGCAATACATCACAGCCGGTCATCTCGACAGCGACGACCGTATCGCGATGATCGCGATGGACTATCCAAATCGTAAGCGGCTTAAAATCTTGGGACATGCACAGTTCGACTGCAATCCGGACCCTGAAATGCTCGACCGCGAAGGCATCGACGGGAAACTGGAGGGGATCATAATTGTCGAAGTCGTCGCCTTCGACTGGAATTGCCCGAAACTCATCACTCCACGGTTCACCGCGGATGAAGTACGCGTTTTCACCGAGCCGCTTCGACAACGCATTCACCAGTTGGAGGTGCAGCTGGCCGCAGATCAAGGCAGGCGGAGTTCGCGATAGTGATGATCTTTGCGCCTTTGCGGCGCGAACCAGATGCGGAATCGGTTGAAGCTGTCGGTCGCCGAACGCCTTGACTTCACCGCCGCGCTGCGGAGGCGGGTGAGTCAGTGGTGAGGGCGAAATCAGCGCAGGATTGGGGCGAATGAAGGGTCGGTATCCCTTGCGGTGTATTCAATTCTCGGCTCATCAGTAGCTCGAATTCCGGTATTCTTTATTCTGGTTACTGCTCCATCGTGGAGCGTTAATCTAGAATCTTATGCAATTTCGCGTACGGTAGACCGAAACGTCGGATCGAGCAGTGGCTATCAACGTGGAGGAGAGAGCAAGCCGTGACTTCGTGGCGGGAGAAGGCTGGCGGTCACGGCTTCGGTCGGATGATCGAACTCAGTGTCGAAGCGGTGGTGAACACGGTTGGGCAGAGAGCTGGGTGTGCACCGTTGACCTGGGAACTATATACGGCCGACGAGACGAGCGGGCTCGCGGTTACCGGCATCGCCTCCGGTCGGGACTATAACGATTCCCAAGTTACCGCGATTGTCCAGGCGTGGGCAGATCTGCTCGGATTGATCCGCGTCGTGCCGCCGACCACCAGCGGGACTATCGAGTACAGAGGAGTGGTCGACGGCATCGAGGTCGAGGTTTGGGGTATAACCGACAAACAGTTCTTCGAACTCATCTCCCAACTTGAGATTCCCGAATGACCAGGCCGCCGACCATGGTCGACATGCAAAACATGTATGTCGATTCGGCCCGCAATGATGTGGCGCAGCCGGTGAGTGGAGCCTTGTTCTTGCTGGACCACTGTCGGTTATCGCACGGATATCGGAATCGGTGGGGTAGGAGGAGGGGAGCAGTTGGGCTGGACCGGTTCCGAGGCATAGAAAGGTTGTTCGGCAGCGGCTAGTTTGGTGTCGGTGGGCTGAAGGGTCATGCCCGCTCCCGCTCGTCGAGTTCGGTGATCCGGCCGCGAACGCCTTTTCAAGTGCTGTGGGAGGGGACGCGATGAGCCGGTGGCTGGCGGTCTTGATGGCCAGCAGCAGGATCCCGCTTCGATGCACGCTCGGCGGCATAGTCGCGCGCACGGGTAGCCCCGTGCTTGTCAAGGAGTATGTCAACGTCGGCCGAATTCAAAGGCAGCACGCTCGTGGTGAGATGAGCATAGAGACGTTGGTCGGCCTGCCAACCCAGCGTATCCAGAAACGGCTTGTCGATCGAGCCATCGGCCCGATCGGTCGGTTGCACGCCGCGAACAGTGGTCGGTCGCGGCTTCACGGGAAGCATAGTGAGCGACTGAAGCGGGAGCGGTTTTCGATAGCGAGCCGACGGGATCGGAGGGAACGAAATGACGGCCAGCGGCGCGTAGCGCGCCGCCGGGCGTGTCCGAGGCGGCGACGGACATCGCGATAACTGCACTCGTCGCCGTAACCTTCCGTAGACGAGGATCCCGAGAGTGCCGCCGCGCGGGGGTGCGGCGGTGATAATGAGCTGAACCGACACGCTCTGCGCATTGAGGTCGCGATCGCGGGATGCCGGTAATACAAAGTCGCGGGGTGACGAATTCGTGCTCGGTGCGGTTGAGCCACGACGAGTAGTGACGCCAACTCGACGGCGTTGCCCGCGCATTACGTGTGAGCCTCGGTGCGTGTATGGAACGAGTAGTTGTCGCAGATCGGATGCAGGTTCTGGCTCGGCCATCTCCCCGCGAGGATTTCAGGGTAGGCCAGGAACTTGGTCCACCGTTTCCCTGGTCTCGGAGCCGGTAGCCCAACTGGCCCGAGTACATGTCCAGGGCGCCGAAAATGTGCCGTTCAGCGGCTCGAACTCGTCTTAGGGATCGAGGATCCCGCCATCTTGGCCCGAAGATCCGGTCGCCCGCGGCCTTTCACGCCTGCGTGGCGTCTCACGACACCTCGCCGACGTTCAGGGCTTCCGCACAGTTTCGCGGTTGACATCGGCAATCGCGTTGTCCTCGGCTTCCACTGGCCTCGACAAGCTCCATGTGGTGCACAGCCATTCCAAATTTCGCGGCAGCACCGAGCGATCTGACAGATCCGATCGCGTGTCGCTTGATCGGTCTTCGCTGATCGGCCCCCGCTCCATTTTAGGTCCAGTGCGTCGAAATTTTTTGTTGAAATCGTGAATCACTTGCCGCACATACGATTCCCGACACCGCATCCGCTTCGCGATCAACCCGACCGGCTGATGCCGCGCCGGCGCCATCACCACCACCACCGCCCGGCGCACGCGTACTGGCTGCTCACTGCGCCGGGCGATCTGGGCCAGCTTGCGGCTTTCCTTCGGGGGTCGCCGCTCTGACGAACGATCAGGCTTCCGGGCCACCGGCACGACCTGACCGGCAGCATCACTGCTCACTCGTCAGCGATCAACCCGCCACCCCGACCACGGATACAGCATCAACCTTCCCGGAGACGGCACCAACACGCGTGTTAGGCATTATGGAGTGTGACGGGAATCAGACATGCCGACCAGCATCGAGCAACCGGAAGCGTGCCACGCGCCCAGGTATATCGGTGACGATCGTCATACCCTGCCGCAGTTCTCTACTGATTGGCCTTCTTATATTGTTCCAGCACTTCGGCAGAAATCCGCCCGCGGCTCGATATCTCGATGCCCATCTTGCGTGCCCACTCGCGGATCGTGGCAGTTTGGTCTCTGGCGGTCGCAGACTTGCGCTGACTGTCGTGCGCTCGTCGTATCCGGCTGACCTTGCGGGCGTGCGGGGTCCACTGTGCGAACACGCCGCGGAGACTGTCGGCGTTAGGTACCGACAGATCTATTTGATAGGCGATGCCGTCGAGCGCGAAGTTGACAGTTTCTTCGGCGAGAGACCGACCGTCGTAATCGTCGACCATCTCAACAACAACCTTGCGGGCCATGCAGCGGTATCCTTTCATCTGAGCTTGAAAATAACGAACATACCTGTTATAGCCTAGTTGTACGCTGACTGATAGTGCTGAACCCTTCAGACTATGAACTGTGCAGTCTTGCGGCTGTGTCGGCTATCGTTCGTCATGACGCATCCAGTGTGAACTGCCGCAGCAGCGATCGACAACGGTTTGCGTCAGAAGCTAACTCCACCAGGAATCGTTTGGAAACCTCGGATGTCAATCTGCTCCCGTAGACCTGTTTTAGACCATGTCTTGGGTTGTAGGTTTCGTGTTGGTCAGCTTCTTGAAGTTCGTGAGGTAGCGGCGAGGGTCGCGACGGCACATAAGTGGCTGGCCGTGCATTCGTGCCGGATGCTGAGCCGGTGAGCTAGGAGGATGGGTCGGCCGCGCAGCGAGGTGCCAGAGTGTGCTGGTCCTTTTCCGCGCGGCCTCCCGCCGAACCGGACTTGACAGTTTCCCGATCA
>NZ_JBEXME010000050.1:0-18685 GCF_040610355.1 Nocardia sp. NPDC004168
ATGGTCCTGTGGGCCATGACCCTGGTCATGCGGCGCCGACTCGCCCGCCTCACAACCCACCCGATCCCGAAATGATCAGTTCATACACAGGCACTGAGATGCGCGAGGCCGTCAGTCGGTACGGCCCTGAAGAGGTGCCATCTACGAAAACGACAACAGGTCTGCTCGCCAACGATCTTCTTGGCGTGGAGAAACGCCACCCGACGGTCCTCCCTGTCGGCCTCCGACCGTGGCTTCTTCGAGTCAAGCTCGCGGCTGAACAGCGCAATGCCGTTGTTCACGCAGTCGGGCGTGATCGCTGTATCGGTTGCGGTGACAGCTCAATATTCGAACACAAACACAGGCCTATCGACAGGTCGGAGCAACGGATCCGGACGCTAATCGGGGAGATCGAGGATCTGATCGATGAGGGTATCGAGCTCGCGGTTGAACTCTCAGGCAAGCTGAACGAACTCTTGTTGGCGGATGCACGGAAACGTGCTGCTGTGACAGGACAACCGCAGACGCCGGTCCAGGTAAGGATTGCCGGAGGGTGGCACCGGTGCGCTGTGTGCAGTACTGAGGGGCGGACCGAGACCGGAGTGGGGGCACCAACAGCAGTTATGGTGCTTCCGCCTGGCACCGATATACGTGGGCTTTTCAATGCGCAACAATAAAACTGCTTAGGAAGAACATGTCGAGGGGGTGGACTCCCGGTTGGCCGCGAGGACTTGTGGTGTCTGTTCGCGCCAATTCCGTGATACTGCAGAATAATTTGCCGTCGACGCGTGAAGCTGGCTGGTCGAGCAGTTGGACTGAGGTGTGCGAGGTAGGACTGACGGCGTTCGGTCTCCACCACCGCTACATCCACCGACTGGTAGCGGTCGCTGATCAAAATTGCTTCACTGCCCGATACGCATCCACGACCGCTTGCTTGGCGAGATGCTCGCCAGCGCACCGGAATTGCCACACGGGGTTTGGTGGTTATCTAGGGGGACGGCGCGTCAATTGCTGGTGTTGGTCCATCAGCAGGCGCCGCGGGCCGCCGATCCTTCACTCGATCTACGCCATTGCCGCGCGCGAGACCGGAAACGTGGCTATGACCGATCTCGCCCGGCTGGTTGCCGCGTTCGCGGGGCTGATGACCGCGCGCCGCGGCAGGACCTGGACCCATGGATGAAACAGGTCCGCGAGGCTCGGCTGCCCCGAACTCGACCCCTTCCTGCGCGGCCTCGACCAGAACCACGACGCTGCGGTCACCGGTCTCACACTGCCCTACAGCAACGGCCCCATCGAAGGCGTGAACACGAAAACCGAACTGATCAAACGACAGTTTTATGGCCGCGCCGGATTCCCACTCCTACGGCACCGCATCCTGCGCGCCTAGCATCGACCGCCACCGGAAGTGAGCCAAAGCCGGAGATCAAACACTCCCACGCCCTGCTCACCACCTGAAGGGCGCAACTTGTCTAGGTTGGTGAACCCGACCAGGACGGTTTATGTCGGACGTTCGGCTGACACTGCGGCGACTGTGTGGGCTACTACTGTGGGGGCAAACGGCCCTCGTCTACCGCGTCGCCGCCACCGCACTGTGCTGGAGCTATGACTCGGCGCCCTCATGGATTTGGCATGGGGAGCGGGTCGCTGAAATCTTGTTGCGCGTGTCAGGGGAGGTGTGCGATTTCCGCTTTCGAGGAGCTGTGCAGGAACGGTTGCTTCGGTCCTGCTGGTGTCGATTTGACTCTGAAGCTGGTCAAGGACGAGCAGTCTCGGTTCCCTGCTTTGAAGGGCGCCTCGGCACCAGAGTTGACCCAGTCATTCTTCGCAGAACGCCTGCAGCAGGTGACGGTCATGTTGGTGACGACGGCAACCAGTGATGCCAGCGTTGGCAAACTGCTGAGGCGGTCGATCCGCAACTGGCTCACCGACAAGGCCCGTGCCACCGGCACAGGCCCGCTGCGGCGATCGATTGAGAAGGTCCTGTCCGAGGACGACCTATTCGAGCGGGTCCCTGCAGGCGAGGTGGGCGCCGGTCGCTGGAGAATCTCCGGATCGGGAGGCTGGCCGTGGTCAGGCGAGCCGGCAGTGCTCGTGGACACAGCGTGGAAGGTGCCGGGTGTTCGAGTGCCGAAATGGTCGAGCGAGTCTCGCCGACCGCCGGTGACTGATCGCAGTTCAATGGTGTCGATTTTGCGAGCGGTGCTCGAGGCAGCGGGCGGCAGCTTGGAAACTGCTCAGTTCGTCTATGTTCTGTCGCAGCGTTTCGCGGCGGCCCTCGACCCGATCGAGGTACCGCTGGCCGACGAAGCGGGTGCGGCTGAACTCGCCGCATCAGAGCCCACTGGCGAGGATTTGGTGATCGCTGCCGAGACAGAGTTGGAGGTGGGCTTCGCGGCCGCCCAGATTGTCGGGCGTTTGTCGGGAGAGGAGAGGGCGATCGTGTCCAACTTGAACGATATCGGCGCTGTCCAGGAGCGGCTCAGTCGTGGACGGAGCCAGGTTTACCAGCTGATCTCCCGCACGAAGCAGAAGATACGCGATTTGGCGGGAACGGGACCGGAGGCCGAGCAAGTCGCACTTGAGGTGATTCGGCTGTGTCGATGCTGAGGCGAGGGATCCGGACGATGGTGTCGGTGCGACGTCAGAGTTCATCGATGGCCCTAAGGTCGACGGTAGCGGGAGGACATCGTGAGCGACCCGACGACACTTGACATGCTGCTCGAACTTGCCAGGCGAGCTCGTGTGCCTGAGGCATTGACCGAGGGCGGGCGCACGCGACGGTTCGGTGCAACACACGACGTCGTAGTGCAGCGAGGCCAGCTGTGGCGGGCTTCGTGGGATGAAACGAGCCTTCTGGTGCTCGTCCTTCGGGTCGAGCAGACCACCGTCGCCGCCGCACCGGTTACAGTCGATCCGCCCGCCGAAGACGAGCACTGCGCCGTCGTGGGGATAACTGCGACAGCGCTCGAGGTCGAGGCGACCGTGTGGATGGGGCTGCGATCCGAACTCCCGATGCGGGTGCTCGACACAGTTGTGGATCAGTGGGCGGATCGAATCGTCGACGACCTGAACAGTGACTCGGTCGAATTGTCCGCCGACGATCAGAGCTTAGTGCGCCGCGGTTTGCCGATTACATCCGAATACGACACGGCGGCCGCAATAAGGGCTGAGATCGCAGACGATCTCGACGCTCTGCGATCAAGTCCCGCACTTCCAGCGTCAACCGGAGAAGACAAGGGCCGGCCTTTGGCGGCGGTGCTCGGGGAGTCGTTGGATCTCGCTGCCCTCGCTGCCGTCCTGAAGCCGTTCGGCCTCAACCAGGGCGAGACGATGCAGATCGTTCGCGGCAAGAAAGGCCTCACTCCTGATCAGGCTCGCGCGGTTGCCGACAGCACTGGTATCGCTGTGGAGGCCGTCTTGAACGCTGTCCAGCCGCTGCCGCAGGCGCTGGTTGCCGAAGCCGAGCACCCCCGCTGGCGTGAATCGTGGAGAGCATGGGCTGAGCAGGAAGGCGTAGACGAGGCCACCGCACGAATCCGCGTCAGCTACGGGGCGTATGCGCTGGCGGCGCGTCAGACGGGATCGAATGCCCCCGACTGGGCAGGCCGACTTGAACAGGTACTTCTGCGCAGACATCGAGGCGATCGGTGATACGTCTGCGTGGCATGTACGCCGCCAAAGCACAAGACCAAGCACAGAACATGCTCGAGGTACTCGACCGCGACCACCCCGGCGCCGCGGCCAAGCTTCAAGTGGACCCGCTCGGTGAATTGCGGACATGGGATGACCTTTCGGTGAGCCTGGTCGACGAACCGCCCGGTAGCGATGGGTGTTCGGTCGCCGGAAGCTACCAGCCCACCCCACCCACCCTGCTGGTGCGCAAGGCCAAGTCGGATCGCCGCAACGGATTCACTGCGTTGCACGAACTCGGCCACCACCTGCAACAAACCGATCTCGATCTCGGCAACGTCACCTTCACAGTCCAAGATTCCGAGCTGCTAGAGGAAGAGGCCTGCGATGCGTTCGCGGCCCAGATCCTGCTGCCGGACCACAAAGTAGCAGGTCTGATCTCAGAGCGCGGTCCCGTCGCCCAGAACGTGGTCGACGTGTTCGACCGCTTCCGGGCGTCCCGGGAAGCATGCTGCGTGTGGGCTGCCCGCCACCTGAAAGGCGCCGGCGCGGTGATCCTCCTAGACGACACCGGCACCGTCGTTTTCGCCGCTCCGAAAAGCTTCTACCCCCCAGCAAAACAATCCGACCAATCGGCAACACCATTGATCACGGCTGCCCTCAGCTCCTCCGACGGTCACGCCACCCGCGACGAGACCTACATCCAATACCGCGGCGGGGTACGAAGCGATGTTCTGTACGGCCAGGCCGCACGGATCGACGACCACTACATGGTCGCGATCGTGGTCAGCGACCACGCTGCCTGGCGTGCGCTGTCCCTCCCACGGCCGGGCACCCACAACACTCGAACAGGCCGATGGCGCGTCTGCGAGATCTGTCAGGAAGAGTTCCCCATCACCGACCAGTGCCCTCGATGCCGGCAGCCGCAGTGTGCCGACGGGCATTGCGGCTGTCACGCGAATGCAGCGAGCCGCGAGCGACGGTGCACCAAATGCTTCTTGATGCTGGCGCCAGCCCGGTTCACGGGTGCGTCGACCGTGTGTCTCGACTGCGCAGGCTGACCTCTCGACGCCTCGGCCGGACAGATCTCTTGATGTGACGTCAGTCCTCGGTGAAGCGGGTCAAACAAACGTGGACCCACCGCATCGAGGAGCAGGACATGCCCTACCGCAGCACCATCACCGGACGTTACATCAGCAAAGCCGCAGCAGTCCGCCACCCCAACACCTCCGTCAGCACATCACCGGCAGGAAACCGGGCCATCCACACCACACACCGCAGCGCGATCACCGGCCAGTACGTCACCCCGGAGGCGGCGGCGCGGAACCCCAAGACCACCCTCACCGAGAACCGATGAAGGCCAAGCCATCGGCGTGCAGCACCGATCCGATCCGGCACGACGTTCGTCCACGCGAAGGCCGGTGAAGTGGCGCTCCGCACGATCGCTGTCAGCGCAACCAGAGCCGTCGGCCCGGACGGGACGACCCGGTCGATCCCCGAGCGGATCGCGCGTCGGGTGTGGATCGCCGCCGGCGGGCGATGCACGATGTGTAACCGGTACCTCGCCGACGACGAAACCACCGGCCAGGATGTGATGGTCGGCCAACTGGCCCACATCGTCGGCTGGTCCACCAAGCCGGGATCGCCGCGTGGTGGAGACGACTTGCCCCTTCCCGAGCGGAATCTGGCCGAGAACCTGATGCTGCTGTGCCACGACCAGCACAAGGTGATCGACGACCGATCCCTGTGGGAGGTCTTCGACGCCGACACGCTTCGGGCGATGAAGCGCAAGCACGAGTTGCGTATCCGCAAACTCACTGCCATGGGGGAGGAACGCGCCACCACTGTTCTGCGAGTCGTGGGCAACCTCCACGGCCAACCCGTGGACCTCACCGAATCCCGGGTCATGGCAGCACTGCTGGAGCGAGACCGGTTCCCGGACTGGACCTTACGCGGCGCCGACGAATTCGAGGTCGACCTGCGCGCAGTCCCTGGCGAGGAACGTAGCACAGCTGGTTACTGGACGACAGCCAGAGACCACCTCGACGACCGGCTCGCGCATCTGCGCACCCAAGTCCGCAAAGGCCAGGTGACGCACCTGTCGGTCTTCGCCCTTGCCCGAGTTCCCGTACTCATCGTCCTGGGCACCATGCTGGACGAGACACTGCCGACGGATCTGTACCCGAAGCGCCGCGACGGTACCGAAGGGTGGGGCTGGACACCGGAATCCGCGGAGGTCGATTTCACACACACCTGTGTCCGCCGCGGCAGCGATCCCCGTAGCGTCGCCCTTCTCTGTTCAGTGTCGGGCACCATCGATCTCGACAGGCTGCCCGAGGAGATCGACGAACGGTACAGCGTCTACGAGCTCACGCCGCGCGGGCGCACTCCGGTACCCGCCCTGGTCGACAACCCGGCCACGCTCGATGCGTTCAGCCGCGCCTGGCGCGATCTCCTCGCCCGGATCGAGGCCGAGCACCGAGGCGCCCCCTTCATCGATGTCTTCCCCGCGGTACCCGCCGCTGCGGCGGTGAGCATGGGGCGCCATCTGATGCGGGTCGCTCATCCGCCTTTGCGGATCTTCGACCGCGTCACCGGCCATGAGACCTACCGATTCACCACCACCACTTCCCTTGACGAGCAGGATCAACGATGACCGACACCACCATGGATGCCCTGTCCGCGCTTCTGGCCGGATCGGCCGATATCCTCGATATCCCGCCCTATGTCCGCGACGCCGCCGTCGCGCGCTATACCGATGTCGGCACCTTCCTCGCCGAAACCGGCGGACCCACCTGGAGCGTCTACCCGCAGGGCTCGTTCCTCACTGGCACAGTTATCCGTCCGCCTATGACCTCGTGCGAGTACGACATCGACCTGGTGTTCCGCAACGAGATCCAGAAGGACAGCACGACACAGGCCGCATTGAAAGAGCGCGTCGGTACCATGCTCGAGGAGTACTTCGAATACAAGACGAGCACCAGCGCAGACGACGCCCCGGACGAGTACTTCGAGAAGCGGCGCTGCTGGACCCTGGCCTACGACAGCCTGGGCTTCCATCTCGACGTCCTGCCGTCGATTCCCGACGCCGACTTCTTGCCTTCGGAGAACGCGATCCTGCTCACCGACACCAAGCTCCGCCCGTGGCAGCACGGCAACCCACTGGACTACGCGACTTGGTTCCGCGGCCGCTCAGAAGAAATGCTGCGAAAAATCGAGGCAAAGGCATACGAAGCACACATCGCGACCGTGCCCAACTGGATGGTCCGCTCCACCCTGCAACGCCTCGTCCAAGTCCTCAAATGGCACTGCTACCTAGCCTTTGCCGACGACATCGACGACCGGCCCCCGTCCATTCTGATCACCACCCTCGCCGCCCACGCCTACCGAGGACAAGACAGCCTCGCTGTCGCCCTGATCGAAGTGGCCCAGCACATGCGCGACCACATCCGCCGGGAGAACGGCCAATGGGAAGTCCTCAACCCCGCACAGCCAGCAGAGAACTTCGCCGACAAGTGGAACGAACCCGACACTGCCCACCGCCGCATTAGGTTCAGCCGCTGGCTCGACCAATTCCAGCGTGACCTCGACGCCGCCTACCGCACCCAGAACGCCGGCATCGACGTCCTCATCGATCACCTCAGCACAGGCTTTGACCGCGACATCCTCGCCAAGGCCGCAGCCAACTGGGCCATCCGCACCACCGATCTGCGAGCAGAACGCAACCTCACCGTCACACCAGGAACCGCAGCGCTCGGGATCGCCAACGGTCGGAGGATCCCGGCGCACACCTTCCACGGGTGCCCGTGAAGCCACCTGACCGCTTGCCCGGCATCGGGAAACAGGCCTTCGCGCTACGAGGCATCCTGCCCGAGTGCTCAATCCACCTGCGTTCCAACACGCTCACAGCGGTAGCCCACATACAGCCGGCGCCCGCCTGCCGCCGCTACCGAGTCCAGTTGCAATACGACTACGGAGGCACACCAGAAGTTCGCGTCCTGGCTCCCGAACTCCGACTTCACCACAGCGCCACGAAGCTTCCCCACATCTACCCCGGCGACTTCCTGTGCCTCCATCTTGCCAACCAATGGCAACCCACCATGCTGCTCGCCAACACCACCGTCCCATGGACCAGCGAATGGCTCTACTACTACGAAATTTGGCTCGTCACGGGCCAATGGCACGGCGGCGGGAACGATCCAGTCCATGCGGAGCCGACGGCGAACCCCTGACAGTGAGCCAATCGTCTTGGCACCGCCTCTCCGGATCACTCCAGTTGCCCATGTTTTGCATGTCCTGCCGAGCGCCGGTACCTTTCGACTCTCATAAAAATCGAGACCCCACAACGAATTGCATCAGCACGACCACCACAACATCACCCCTCCCGACTTCTCTCCTGCTGCCGCTCACCTCAGTCCAACTACCGTTGTGGCGCGCCGCGTCTATCTTGAGCTGGTGCGTGCCCGGCACTGAGCGACTTCGTCTCCGGGATGCCAGCGCTCCTGTTCCTGCGGGTCGACTCGTGACGTCGTTCTGGCGCGGCCGGAGGCGCCTTCGGATCTTGGTTCAGGACGCCTTACGGTTCTCGTCGTTCTCGTGCTGAGCGATCACGGCGAGGAGTTCGCGAACCCACGCCGGCCGCTGCTCACCGGTCCCGGCCGTGGCGATGTCGCGTTCGATCAGTGAGCGGATGTAGGCCGACTGCGACATACCGAGGTTCGCAGCGCGGCGCTTGCACGCCTGATCGAGGTCACGGGTCAGCTTCACCGATCGGGGGATGAGAACAGGTTCGGTGTCCGGACCGGTCTCGATCGGCGGAGTGACCGGCTCATCGGTGAACTCGAGGCGCTCGGTCATCGCCGCCACCTCGGCGGGACTCATATTCAAGAACGGATCAGTCATTGCGGGTCGCCTCCCACTTCTCGAAGTCCGCGGCCTGGTCGGCGGTGAGGTACGCGGCGCTGTACACCTCGATGTCGCGACCGAGACGACGGGCGAAGACCGACAACGGTGTGCCGTCCTCCGCGCGGCCCCAGACCACCAGGGATGCGAGCCCGGTTGCCGGGTCGACGGCCGCCCGCAGCCAGACCGGTCGCTGCCCCTTCATCCAGGCATCTACCAGGTCGAATACGTCGTCCGGATCGACTCCTGTTCGCACTAGTATCTGGGCGAGCGCCCAGTACCACTCGATCGCCACACCCCTCAGACTACCGTAGAGACTACCCGGGTGGTGAGTTCAAGAGCCTGGTCCGTCTGTACTGCCGCCATGCGCTCGACCCGCATCGCAGCGAGGGAACGGCGCTCAGTGAACCCCGCGACCTGTCCGGCGGAGTCAACATGGTGCGGACCGCAATAGCGGCAGTAGCCGAGACACTGTTCGCATACACCCGGCAAGGCCCTGCTGCTGAGCGTCGAAAAATACAAACTATCCGGTCTGCAACTTCGGATACTCGCGGCGGGATACTGCGGAGGTTCCATCACGTGGACCATACGGTCGTTGGTCTTCTGAGCGGCGGGTTCTCGCCGCGGTCCAAGGCGTTCGGACCCGGCCGGTCGCCGGATCACCGTGGTTTGGTCTCCTGATTCCTGCGGATTCGGCCCTTTCTCCCGCGACAGCGGCTGCGGTCGGGGACGATGATCTCGGCCTATGGAGGGCGTGGATCGAAAGAGGGGCGGCACGTGGAGCACGTCGGTGATGCGCAGTGCGTGTACGAGGTCAGGCTGACCAAAGAGGCCGGCGACGGGGAGGTGCGCGACGATTGTGATCTCGTCGCGCTGGCGGATTGGCTGCGTGAAGACCCGCATGTGGGGCGGACCACCCGAGTGGAGCTGATTTCCGCGCCTCCGGGCCCCGGCGAACTGGGCGCCCTGCTGGACGTGATCGCGATCGTCGCCGCGAGCGGTTTCAGCACGGCCTCGCTGGTGGTGGCTATTCTTCAGTTCCGCGCCGTACGACCGGGCCCCGCTGTCACGATCGAGCGTCCCGGCGGCCGGAGGGTGATAGTGACGGGCGCGTCGGCGCAGGAAGTGCGGCGCGTGGTGGAGGAGTTGGAGCGGACCGACACCGGGGGTGCGATCGGGGCTGCAGAGTCCGGCGAGGGGGACCGCTAGCGGTGGTCCGACTGCCCGATGCGGCGCGGTCACGGGTCCTGCTGATCGGTACGGCCAGTTATGCTGGCGGGCCGCCTGACGGCGGCTTCCCGGAGGTACCGGCGGTGGCGGGCAACCTGGCCAGTCTGCGCGCGCTGCTGAGCGACCCCGAACGGGGCGGGTTCTCCGCGGAGCACTGTGCGGTCGTGCTGGACCCGGCGACACCGCGGGAGGTGCAGGACGCGATCCGCGCGGCGGGCGGTGCGGCGAGCGATGTCCTGCTGGTCTATTACGCGGGCCACGGCCACCGCCCGCAGGGCCGGGAACTGTTCCTGACCTGCGCGACCTCGACACCGGACACGGTGGAGACGACGGGGGTGTACTACCCGTTCCTGCTCGGCTGGTTAGAGCAGTCCCGTGCGTCGGTGACGGTTTTGGTGCTGGACTGCTGCTTCAGCGGAAAGGCGGCGCAGGACCTGCGCCCCGCGGCGGTGGCCCTGGGCGGAGCCCCCGCGCCTGCGGTGTTGCTCGAGCGGGGGGAGGTGGAGGTCGAGGGGGTGTGCGTGCTGGCCTCTAGCGGCCCTACCCAGCTGTCGGGGGCCGACGACGGCACAGGCGGTCACACCCTGTTCACCGGTCATCTGGTCACCGCGCTGCGCGACGGACTGCCGGGCGAGGGGCGGCTGTTGCGAATCCGGGCCCTGTATGAACACACCCGTCGCGCGATGGCCGCCGCCGGTACCGTCCCGCAACTGCCCTTGCTCGGTGCCACTGGTACAGCGGACGCGTTGGCTTTCGCTCTGAACCCGGCATTTCGGGACGACGATCGGGACACGAACCCGGCCGGCGGGGCAGCGGCGTGAGCCTGCCCGAGCTGATGCGCGCACAGGTGCGGGCCGCCCGGGAGCCGCCCTACCGGATCTTCGGGCCTCGCACGCAGATCCTGCCGGATGTCTACGTGCGGCCGATGCTGCGGGACCTGACGGCGGAGAGCGAGATGGAGGACCGGGATGCGGAGAAGGCCAAGGCTGAGAACCGGGCAGGCAAACGTCCCGACAACCGTGCCGAGGCCCCTTCCGAGGAGCGACAAAGTTCCGGTCGGCGCCGACCGTTGGCCGAACTGTTGGACGGTGAGCGTCACCGCATCGTCGTGGCCGGGGCGGGAGGCGGGAAGTCCACGATGACGCTGCACGTGACGGCGTCGCTGGCGCAACGCTGGCTTGACGGGGACTTGACCACCCGGCCAGCTCTGCTGCCCTTGCGTGTGACCGCCCGCGGTCTCGCGGCTCACCTGAGCACCGACCGGCAGGCGGCGCTGGCTGCGGCCTTGACCACCGAGTTGGGCTCTCATCTGCGCGACCGGATCGCACCGGGGCTGCTGGCGGCTGCCCCACCGGGAACCCGATGGCTGCTGCTCGTGGACGGGCTGGATGAGATCACCGCCCCCGACACCCGCGCGCGACTGATCGAGGTACTCGCTGGCTTCACTGACACCCCGCCCGCCACCGGCCCTACGGAATCGGAAGGCGACAGACGCCTTCGCCTCCTCGTGACGACACGACCCCTCGACGGCGCGGCGTGGACACGGGTCCTGCGATTCACCGACACCGACCGGTACACCCTCGAGCCCTTCGACCGGGACGCGTTGAACGGCTTCGCGCACGCGTGGTTCGGCGAGGACGGCCGCTTCCTGGCAGAGGAGTTCCTGCGCAGATTGGCCGAGCCGCGTCTCGCGGAACTCGCTCAAGTACCGCTGCTCGCGACGATCGCGGCGGTCATGGTCGAACAGAACCCGGACCGGACACTGCCACCGAACCGATTCGCACTGTATGAGGAGTTCATCGCGCAGCTGCTCGCGCGGGGCGGTGTGGAAGGGCCGCAGCACCGGCAGCCGTCTCCCGCAGCGGTAGCAGAACTGCGCGGCCGCAGAGTCGAGTTGCTCGAACGCCTAGCGGTGGCCCACCTCAACGGCATCACCGAGCTGAATTCCTTTCTTTGGAACTGTGCTTCGCCCCCCGACGATTACGAGATCCCGCTCGGCGCATGGCATGAGTTGCTCACCGCGACCCTCTCCGACACCGGCTTGGTGGTCGAGGGTTCGGGTGGACTCCGTTTCCTGCACCAGTCATTCGCCGAGCACCTGGCCGCCCGCGTCCAGGCTAGGGAGCTGCCGGAACGCTACAGGGCGGGCGAGCGCCGATGGAAGAAGGCCGTACACGCGGCCACTCCGCAGTCCAACTGCCAGGAGTCGGCTGCCGGAGTGGCCCTGCTGGTTTTGGAGCATCACACGCACCGCCACCCGGACAACGGCTTGATCCCCGCGCTACAACGCTCCCGTTCCGCCGATCAGCGCCTGCTCGCCGGACTGTTGCTGTCGTCCGGCGTGGCGGCGGCCCCCGAGTGGACTGCCGCGTTCCTCACCGATCTCGGCGCCTGGTGCGAGGGGTCACAGCGCTGGGGTAGTCGCAGCAGCGACGCCGCCGACCGGAGGATGCATGTGGGGCTGGCCGTCCTGCCCACAACCCCGCATCGGGACCAGGTCATCACCTGGTTGCGCGCCACCGTAATCTCCGCACCGACCGACGTCCGCGAGCTGGCGGCGAGGCAACTCGGTGCGATGGGGGCGGAGTTCGAATACGAGGCAGCGGAGGCGCTGGAGAGACTCGCGGCCCGCGGCTTTATGGAGCACAGCCTCTGGGACAGTCTGGTCGAACTGGGGCCGGAGGGGAAACGCCGGGCCGTCCGCCTGGCAGAGCAGGCATGGGTGTCCAACCATCGTCCATCCGCCCCCCGATGTGCAGGCTGCCGTGACCGCGGGCGTCGACGGAACGCTCGCCATCTGGCTGATCACCGACGATGCTCCCGCCCGGGTGGATGATCAGTCCCAATCCGGCCAGCACCCGGACTCTGGGACGCCATGGCCGAACAGCCGGTCCAGGATGAGTGGTCCGCAGACTGGACAGGTGTACTAGCGGATGAATGGCTCGGACCGAAGCTATGGTCTCGCCTAACGCCTGTCCGGTCGGCAGGCGGCAGGATCGCGCAGGAAGCCGTACCCGTCCCTGTCATCGCCGAGTGGGCCAAAAAGCTGGTTTGATACGCGGTCCGCCGATTCTGCAACGGCTCGACCAGAGCCCACAACTCGTCCGGGGCGAGACGTTTCGACAACTCGTCGACCACGAGTCGAACATCATGCAGTGCAACGGATTACGGCACACCGTGGACGAATCACAACTGCGACAGACACGGTCTAAGGACGCGCTGAGAAGTATGCGTATGGACCATGTTGTGGGCTTTCGCTGGTTGTCAGTACGAGCCCGGCGAAGTCGTCGAGGTTGAGATGCACAGGGTTAGAATTCGTGTCGCGAATTTCTCCGTCGAGATCGATGCGGATACGTGCAACAGGATAGTCGGTGTCGGCTTCGCGCAGGTCGAGTATCCGGTCACGGTTAGGAATGACGTCTATCCATTGCGCCGAGTAGGACGCCGACGGCGGTAGTTGTGCGCGGTCGCTGCTCGGAATCTCGAGTAGAAGCAGAGTGCATTGCTGTGCGGTTGCGGTGTCTATGAGTCGGCGGCGACCGGCCGGAGTGCCGATGATGAACCTGGCTGTTCGGCCGAGATCGGAGCATTCGATCCAGTACTGCAGCCATGATCGCAGAAAGTCGATCAGTCTGGATGTGAGAACATTGCTGGGAACTTCTGGCGGCCAGATGGATTCGGCATATCGAAGCATGGAGCGGACTCCTTCCCGATCACCGTGGACACTGGCACAGCAGGCAGTCAGCAGGGCGTGGCGGCATCTGTCGTAGTTGTTGACGAGCAGGTCGACCGTTAGCCGGCTGATTCGATCAATCAGCGGCACCACCTCGTCGGCGATACCCATCAGCCACATAAAACACAGATTGTTGCCCGCGTCGAGCAGTTTCGTGCCGATCGAAGTTCGTAGCTGCGGATGGTTGCTGCGATCTTCCGCGAATTCTTCGAGGCGTGTTTTCAGTTCGGTCGTCCGCGCCAGTTTGGCTAGCGCTTCGATTCGATAGGCTGCCAGCGCGAGGCGCAGAAGGTGTTTCTCGACCGGTAGGTCGCGCAGGGTGGAATCGACCAGTTCGATAGCTTGTGCATCTCTGCTGTTGGCGATGTGGTCGTCGACTATCGTGAGCACGTCTTCGTATCTATCAGTATGGCTGTGCGGGAAAGCGCCGGACAGAGCCTGCAGGCGCCGCTTTTCCTCGACCAGCTCGGCTGTATCGGAGCCGTCGAAGCGGGCCTTGCTAAGGGCTATGTCGATCCATGACTCGAGACTTGAGCGTGCCAGCTCTGCATCCGGGTCTGGGTCGTTGTCTTGCGCCAACTGCTCGAGAGCGTCGAGTGTCCTGGACACGTACGGCAGCAATTCCCTCCAGGCTCCGCCGAGGTGATGCATCGACTGGAACCCCTGAAAGGCGGTCTTCGCGACAATCCGAGTACTTCTAGTGGGCAGGGAATCGAGAATTTCCTGCTCAAAGGACAGCCAGCGGATTGACTCGTCACTCCGCCCTTGCACGTCGAACAGTATCGCTTGGTTGCCGGCCAACAGGGAACACCAGCGGATTTCTTCCCGACTGCCGGTCCATCGCCGGGCATGTTCGAGTACGGCCAACGAATGCGGCTGAATAGCAACAGCTTCCGCGAATGCACTAGTCGATATGTAGTGGTGTAGCCACGCCCCCAAGTGCGCAGCTGCCCGGTCGATCAGCAGCTCGACATCGAATCGGGCCCGCACGATGCGTTGGACGATTTCGTTGATGTCAATTTGGGTTCGTAGCTCGCGGGATATCAGCGTATCAGGATTCTCGCTGCGATCGATCAGCGATTCGGTGCGCATTCGTCGTATCGCTTGATCGACCCTGGGTAGGTCCTGATCCGGCACAAAGATCGGGTCGCCGTCGTTGTCGCGAATCTCGTTCTTCGTAACTGTGGCCGTACCATAGAGCAGTGCGTCGGGGATGGCGTGGGAAGCGAACACCGACCCGACAGCGAGCATGTCCACCCCAGCGGCGGCAGCCGAATCGCCTGCATGGTTGGCCTGGCGCGCGAGCCGGTCCAGGCACATATTGATCGCGGCCTGCAGTGAACGGGGGTATCCATCGCGGTCGAGCGTGTCATCATCAAGTACATAGTCAGCGATCTGGGTGAGATAGATCTGGGCCCCGCGAACCAGTGCGGAGAGCGAGCCGAAGTGCGCGGCGACGATCTGCAGGGCGAGCGGCCATCCCTGGAACTGCTGAACAATCGCGTTCACTGCGGCGCTCGCGTCACCGGTTGCAGCGACGTCTAGTTCGAGTCGAGACAGAAGCAGTTCGATGGATTGCTCATCGGTCATCCGTGGCACGTCTAGCGGGCGGAAGGTAGTCCAATCGACCGCGTTGTTGGTGGTGACCAGCACGTGCGCAGCGCCAGCGTGTGGCAACCAGCGCTCGATCTCGCTGGGGCGGCGTGCGTTGTCGAAGATCAGCAGCCAGCGACCGCTGAAGGTTGCGACCGAAGCTCGGAAGGAGTCGGCGATGTCGTGTTCGTTCTGCTGATCGAGATCGTTCAGGCCGAGTGTGCGGCGCTGTCCCACAACGGAAGCCAGTACCGCGGCGGGGGATTCGGAGTCCATCCAGCACACGCGGTCGTAAGCTTCGCGGTTGGCGTGCGCGTACATCGCGGCCAGGCGGCTCTTGCCGATGCCTGATCGTCCGACGAGCGCACACCGTTGAACGCGACGTGATCGTACATTGTCGAATCGTTCGGCAATCGCGGCCAACTGGGCTGGACGATCGATACCTTCCCCGGAAGGCACATGATGCAGCCCGATTGACGTTTCGTCGGCGCCGACCGCTTCGGCGAGCAGATGAGTAGACGTAGCCAGTAAGTCAGTGAAGTTGGTCAAGGTAACGACGCGGATGGATTTGGGTGCCTCGCCGTGTGGTGATGCGGCCTCTCGCGTGCCGGCGGCGCGTTGGAAAACATCGGTGATCAGGGTGTTTTCGACGAGGCTGGCGGCATGGTCGCTCAACGCGAGCCCGTGCAGCGCACGCCATGCGCGGATCCGCGCTCTGATTCTGCGACGGATCGCCGACGACGTTTCGCCGGTCGCCTGCACCTGCGCTCGGCGAAGGCGCGCGACTGCTTCCGGGGTGTCGGCTGCCGCCAACATGGCCGGCACCTCCTCTGAGCCAGCGGCCAGAGCGTGAAGCGAGGCCATGAAAGACTTGTCAGACATATCGGACTGCGCGCTTGCCTGATTCAACAGATGGGTCAATTCGCTGATCCCGCGACCCGGCCGGGCGTTGGTAGTCAACACATAGGCCGGACAGTCCACCGAACTTGACAAGCGGATCAGAACCTTCAGAGCCTCAGCGACACTGATCGTTCGACGAGCTGGATCGGCAGTCGATTTCACCTGATGGACAGCGACCCGGCCGTACTGAGGATGATGCACCTCGAAGTCGACGACGTCGGGATCATCGGATCCTGAGCTGTCCGTCTCCTCGATCCATACTGCGGACTCAGGCGGCCAGCCATCGTCGACCAGCGTTAGGAAACACTCGATCGTGGACAGATACTGGTAGAAGAGGCCGGAAGCTGCGCGGGCTCCCCCGTCCGTGCGCGACATGCGAGACAGCGTACGCATGACCGCCGACAGAATTGTTCGTCACACTGTTCACCATGCTGTCGTCGGGGGACTGTCGGGTAACGAGATAGACCCGGCGGTCGGCGCGCAGGGAGCTGATCCGGCTCGGGCACGTCAAGGCGTGTGTTGATCGCCTGTACCGCGAATCTGATAGACGTAATCCCTTCAGAGATCCTTGTTGTTCGGGGTGGTCACGTCAACCGAATCCTCCGGGCTCTCGTGCTCCCGCAGGTAGGTGTTGTTTAGGTAGTACACCTTGCGCGCGTGGAGGTCTGTGGACCATATGTCCGCTGCTACGCGGCCGGTTTCGGTTCGTACGAGCTGCAGGGCAACCAGTTCCTTCAGTCCCCGTTGCCACGTGTCGTCGCTGATAGCAAAACACTTGCGATCCCACGAAGAGACGTGGGCGCCCTGCTCGTCCGGCCTGCCGGCCAGGACGAGCCGTAGGCACAGGTACACGAACACCGCCCGCGCCGACATCACATTGATCCAACCTCTCGACCAGAACTGAATCGGGATCGTGATGTACGGCGCTGTCAATGATCCAAGCGGGTGAACGACGGTGATCTTGAACCCGCGTCCGGGGATGCGTTCCCTCGTAAGCAGTGCCTTCTTCTCCAGGGTGTCCATGCCACGCCTGATCCGGCGGGTGCCAGCGTCGGGGATCGGGTCCGCTTCGTTCAGTTCCTCGTAGCCCAGCAGCACTGCCCAGTAGTGGTCGGCGACGACGCGGTGCAACTCGTGCGGCGCCTTGCGGGTCAACATCAACAGGGTGAGGTACAGCTTCAGCGGAACCTCGCCCCGGCGGAATAGATCGGACAGCTGCGGCGCCTGTTCGCCGGGGTGCCGATTCCTCGCGAAAGCAGCCGGTAGCTGCACAGTGCTCGTCCGGCCCGATTTCTTGACCGCTTGCTCGAGCAGCCGTCTGGTCGTTCCGGTGAAGCTTCCCATCCCTGTCCTTTCCAGAACGCCGACCATGTCAGCGGCCCCCACGGGAGTCATGGGGTAGTGGGGTACTGGGATCTTGCACTCTCAGGAACCAGCAGATAGACAGACCATTTCGACCGCTGAAAGTGAGCAGACTACCGCTGATCTGGCTCTGAATAGCTGCTCAACTAGCCTAGTTGATCCGCCAGAATAGTAGTGGAAAACCGCTCAAATGGTCGGCGAGGGGAGTTGTCTGGGCAGCGGGGAGGACCCGAACATGGAGAGGAAGGCCCGAAGCGAGTGTTCGGGCCCGCCGGCGATTCGAACCCCTGGCATGAAAGGAGGTGGTGCTCGATGAGGCGTGGTTTTCGACTCACGGTGACGTGGTCCCGTGGGTCTTTCCGGATCTCGCTGGAGCCTCACTAGGTAGGGGACCTCCCCGGCCGTGGCGGCGGCAGGGATGTCCCCGGTGTGTATACGCTCACCGCTGAGCCGCAACTCTGGCCGCGATCCGGTCGCGACCAGAGTCTGCGAACGAGCGGACTTCATCCGGTGAAGGAGCAGGAAGTGATCCCCGACGACGGGACCTGGCAGCGCATGGCCGACAGGCTGGAGGAGATCACTGCGAGGTTCGCCGTCAGCGCTCTGGGGATAGGGAAGCCATATAAGGACAGCTGCCCAGCGCGCAAGGACGACATCGGCCAGCGGCGGCTGGCGTGCGATTGGCGGCGGTGTCCGGTCGACGAACTGCACACCGAGATCCAAAGCCAGCTCGAGCAGGCCAACGATCACATGTGCATGCTCGCGCGGGCGCTGGCCGAGCCGCAAATCATTTACAGTCCGTTCACGCTTGCCCGCCGCGTCCTACTGCCCAGCGGCCAGGCGTTCCACCTGTGCGACCCTCATATCAGCGTCATCGATCGCGTCGGTCGACTCTTGAACTTCCACTACAAGTCGAATCGCTTGCTGCGCACGATGGTGGACGGCGGTCCCGGCACTCTCGATCCGGCCGAGCGGTCCCAGCTCGATCAGGTGATCGACGAGTTGGTGCGGTCCGCGCGGCAACTCGGCTTGACCATCAAGTATCCAAAGGACGACCATTCCAAGGAACCAGCGTACCTCGGGCACAAGTTCCCCGATGACATCGATCTGGTGGGAGCGCTGCTCGGGCACGACAGTGAAACCGAATACGGCCAATTCGCCTTCCGGCTGTTCTCGGCGGGTGTGGCCAGTCCCCGATAACGCAACCCGGAAGTAGAGCCCAGGTTGTTTCGTCGGTTTCAATCGATCCCACAGCCCACCGGATGGTGGGTGTGGGTGCAGGCCGCAGCGTACTCGGCCGGTGTCCGGTAGCCCAGCGCTGAATGCCGGTGCCGCAGGTTATGGTCGGTCTTGAAG
>NZ_JBEXME010000051.1:0-18600 GCF_040610355.1 Nocardia sp. NPDC004168
CGACGCCCAGATGAGCTCGATCCTGGCGAAACTGATGATCGGCTCCCGAGAGGACATCCGCGCCTTGGTGCCCGCCGAACGGCAGGCTCAGGTAGCCGACGAAGCCGCACGCAAGCCCCAGCGCGGACGGCGCTCGTGAGAACACCGGGTCGAGCCGGGCGGCGTCTCGGCCGTGCCGCCGCCCGGCTCGATCACCGGCAGGATTCGCCGACGGGAGCCGTGTTCACTCGTCCAGTTTGCGCGCGGTGATCTGAATACCGGGCTCGCCCGAGATGCGCCGCACCGTCGCCTCGGTGACCGGGAGATCGGCCACCAGCTCGCGGCCGTCCTCCAGGTCGATGCCGTAGCCGGCGATGTAGGTGCGGAAGAACGGCAGGCAGGCGCGCGCCATCGGCTGCGGCAGCTTCCAGCGGTCGACGAACGACCGCGCGTCCTCGAAGGTGCAGCCTCGATCCGCCTCGATCACCAGCAGCAGACCGCCCGGCCGCAGCACCCGGATCATCTCCGCGAGACCCTTGCGCTGATTCGGCCAGTGCTTGATCGAGCCGGAGCTGATCACCGCGTCGTAGGCGGCGTCGGGGAACGGCAGGTCCATCGCCGAGCCTTCCCGGAACTGGATCCGGCTGCCCAGCGCCGCGCCGCGCTTGCGTGCCCTGCGCACCTGCTGCGGGGACAGATCGATGCCGGTCAGCCGCAACGTGGTCCCGGCGGTGGCCAGCCCGACCGCGAGTTGCCCACCGCCGCAACCGACGTCGAGCACCTGGGCGCCGTCGTCGAGCTGGGCGACGATGTCGTCGAACAGGGTCGGGGTCATCTCCCGTACGGCATCGGAGATGAAGTTGTCGTAGAACCACGAGTCGATCGGGTTGTAGCGTTTGGTCTTGTCCAGCAGGACGGTCATGGCGTGCTCCTAAACGCGGGTGGCGAACTTGATCTTGCGGCCGAGAGTGTTCGGTTGTGCCTGGGAGATGATCGTTTCCTGAACCCGCTCGCGGCTGCTGCGCACGATCTCCATCGCCTCCTTCACCGCGACGTCGATGTCCATCACGGTGGGGATGTCGAGCATCGAGACGATGGATTCCAGGCGCTGTTCGGGGGTGCCGCGCACCGTCACCACCGGCTGCCCGAGCTCGCTGATCGCGTGCAGCAGTTGCCGATCGGAGATGGCGCGGTAGCGCTCGTCGACCGGCCGGTGGCCGTCGGGATCCATCGGCACCTCCACCGGAAGGTGGAAGAAGATGTCGTAGTTCTGCCGGGCCCGCTGCCGGGCCATATCGCCGTAGGCGTTGAGGTAGCGGCGGTAGAACGGCCGGCCGGGCAGGGTGAGGGTGTTCTTGACGGCCTTGTGCCACCGGGTCGACCCGGGGTTCGGGCCGGTGATCAGCCGCGTGGTGCCGTAGACCCACTCGTTGAGCACCGAACCGTCGGCGATGAATCCGCCCTGGGCATCGAGGATCGCCTCGGCCTGGATGCGCAACTCCAGCCTGCGGAAGCCGAGCGCCATCAGTTCGGTGGTGCTCAGGTCCTGGAACCGCATGCCCGGATAGAGCTCGGTGACCACTTCGCGCGCGGACGAGGCGTCCACCCGGGGAATCCCGGTCAGCAGGGACAGCGCCGTGGAGGTCGTGGTCTTTCCGGTCGAGTAGGTCCCGGATATCACGATGCGTCGATAATTGTTTCCCGACATGGGGGTGCCTTTCTGAACGTTCGGAATTGCGCGGGTTAGGCGGGCAGTCGGTGCGCGAGGTCGTATCGGATCTCGCACCCGGCGAAGTCCGACGCCCAGCTGGAGATGCGCCAGTCGCCGCCGCCGAAGGCGAGGACCATCGATCGCGCCATGTGCGTGGTCGCGGTGCCCGAGGTGAACGGTGCCGGGGGAGCGGACGCGCGGGCGGTCATCCGGCGCATCCACAGCGTCTCGCTGTCCTTGCGCGCGATGTTGTCCAGTTCGTAGAGCACGACCTGGGACAGCTGCGCCAGGATCACCGTCGCGTCGACCAGCGTGACCGAGGGCTGGTAGGCGTCGGCCACACCGTGCCACGGCCCGGCCGGATCCGGTTCCGCGAGCGCGAAATCGGCCTGCGCCCGGCTGCCGCCGTCGGAGACGACGACATTGCGCAGGTACTGTCCGCGGGCGTACACCCCGCCGTGGAAGTACCCCCGGCCTGTCTCGTGCACGGTGTGCCGTGCGGCCTGGGCCGGACGCGGTGGCGCGGGCAACGCCACGGTGGCCTCCAGGCTCATACCGCCGCCCAGCGCCCCGGTGATGCTGATCGTGTCGCCCTCCACCGCGACCACCGTCGCGCTGATCGGGAACTCCTCCAGCGACTCCGTCGCGATGGTCCCACTGCTGAACTGGACGAAAGGAACCCAGCACGAACGGATCTCGCTGTCGGTGAGCCCGTAGCACTCGCGCAGGATCACCTCGAGCAGCCGGTAGCCGAAGATCGAGCAATCGATGCTGCTCACGTGCGGGACCAGCACGCGGGTGCTCTTGCGCGACCAGTCCAGCGGATAGTGCACTCCCGCGGTCGCCGTCAGCCGGGGACGGTCCTGCGCGTCGCGGTCGAGGGTGATGTCGAAGATGCGGTGGGTGATCCGCTTGTAGCCCTCGCCGAAGAAGCGCCCGTCGCGGTGCCCCAGCACGGTGTCGATATCGGCGTAAGCGATGAGTTCGGTGGACATGTCGGTGCCTTTCATGCCGCGGCCTGCGCCTGGGCGGGCTCGGCGAACTGGCTGACCACCTTGGCGCCGATGCCGCGCAGCGACAGGCCCCGGCTGAGTTCGAGCGCGGAGATCTTGACGTCGAGTTCCTTCTCGGTGCGGGCCCCGAATTCCATCGCCATGAGCGAGTCCATGCCGAGGTCGGTGACCGGCTCGTCGATGTTGATGGCGTCGGTGTTCACGCCGAGCACCACCGCGAGCTGATCGGCGAGGCGCTGGGCGACGAAGTCGGCGCGCTGTTCGGCGGGCAGCGTGAGGATTTCGGTACGCAGCGCGCCGCCGGCCTCGCCGCCGACGCCGATGTCGGTGAGCAGCTGCCGGAAGCGACGGGTGTCGGTGGACGGCCGGGCCACCCGCGACCACACCGTCCAGTCGATGTCCGCCACCGCGACCTGGGTGGTGTCCAGCGCCAGGCATTCGCGCAGCAGAGCGGTGGCCCGGTCCATGTCGATGGGCAGGAAACCGATCGACTTCACGTAGTCCACCAGCGCCTCGGTCTTGTCGGCCATGCCGCCGCCGCTCATGAAGCCCCAGTTCACCGCCAGTGCCGCGGCGCCACGGGCACGGCGGTCGGCGGCGAGCGCGTCCAGGGCGGCGTTGGCGGCGGCATAGCCGATCTGCGGGGTGATGCAGCCCAGCGCGCTGATCGAGGAGTACAGCACGAACATGTCCAGCTCGATGCCCGCCTCCTCGACCGCCCGGTCCAGATGCTGCGCTCCGCGCACCTTGGCGAACAGCTCGTCGAGCGATTCCCGGGTGATCTGCGGGATCGGCAGGTTGTTCACCACTCCCGCCGCGTGGAAGATCCCGCGCAGCGGCGCGACCGACCGGATGCGATCCACCAACGCGGCCGTCGCGGCGTAGTCGGCGACGTCCACCCGCTCCTCGAGCACCGTCACGCCCGCCGCGGTGAACGCCGCAACCTGCTGCCGGGCCTGCGGGGTGGACGCGCCGCTGCGGCCGACCAGCACCAGCTTCCGTGCGCCCTCGGCGACCAGCCACCGGGCGGTGGCCAGGCCGAAGCCGCCGAAGCCGCCGGTCACCAGATAGCAGCCGTCCGGGTCGATCCGGGGGTGGGCGAGTCTCGGGCGCACCATCGGCTGTTCCTCGCGCAGGTCCAGCACAACCCGGCCGATCTGATCGGATCGTGCGACGGACTCGAACGCCGAGGCCAGCTCCGACACCGGATAGGCCGTGTGCGGCAGGTATCGGTAGGCGCCCGCGCGCAATGCCGCGTGGCTGGCGCGCATCGGCGTGCGCAGCAGTTCGGGATCGTGGGCCAGCGCGCGGTCCATGTCGACGGAGAAGAACGTGAGGTTGCGGTCGAACGGCCCCAGATCGATGACGCCGCCGGTGTAGATGTCGGCCTTGCCGATGTCGACGACGCGGCCGAATTCCGCGGCCACCCGGAAGTTCTGGCGCAGGATCTCGCCGGGCGCCGAACTGTAGACGACGTCGACGCCGCGGCCGCCGGTGAGATCGGCGATCTGGTCGACGAAGTCGGCCGACCGCGACTCGAACACGTGGTGCGCGCCGAGCGCGCGCACCTGCGCGCGCCGCTCGGGCGTGCCCGCCGTCGCGATCACGGTGGCGCCGATGTCCAGCGCGACCTGCACCGCGGCCATGCCCATGCCGCCCGCCGCGCCGTGCACGAGCACGGTCTCCTCCGGCCGCAGGCGCGCCAGCGTCCGCAATCCGAATTCTGCAGTGAGATAAGGCAACCCGGATCCGCAGGTCAACGGATCGTAGTCCTCGCCGGGTAGCAGCCGGTGCGGCATGGTCGCGCCCGCGTCGGCGGGCATGGTGACGTACTTGCGGAGGATGTCGCGGGCACACACCATCATCCGGTCGCCGACCGCGACATCGGTGACGCCGGGGCCGACACGCTCGACCACACCGGAGCCCTCCATACCGACCGTCGTGCCGAAATACGTGCCCGCGAGCTCCTTTTCGGTGAGCACGCCGATGACCTTCATCGCGTCCTTGTAATTCAGCCCGGCCGCTTCCATCCGGATCTCGATCTCGCCGGGTCCCGGCGCGACCCGCTCGGTCTCGCGCAACGCCAGATCCGACATCAGCCGCGACTTGGGAATCTCCACCACGAACGAGGCTTCCGGATCCGACAGCGGGGTGGCCCGGTTGCGCTCGTCGAGATACGTGCCAAAATTCCGGTCCAGCCGCACCGCCCAGTGATCGGTTCCCCGCACACCGATCTCGTCGAGCACGTCGTCGGCGAAGACGAGATCCGCCAGCGGCGTTCCCGAGCGCGAGGACGCGTCGACCAGCCGCCAGCCCGCCGCGGGTTGTTCGTTGAGCAGCGCGCGCCGCGCCCCCACCAGTGCGCCGTGCGCCACCTTGGCGGCGCTGTCGGCGGGCGTGCACAGCGCGTCCTCGGTGACGACGACGCTGCGGACCCGGACCTGCGGCGCGTCGGCGAGCAGATGCTCGACCGCATTGGCCACACGCGCGAGCCAGTAGACGTTGCGCGACCCGTCGAACGCGTCGCCGAACACGCTGACCACCCGGATCCGTTCGGCGATCGGTACGCCCTCGGATGAGCGCAGTGCCAGCCGCAGGCGCTCGTCGTTGTCGTCGGTTTCGGGGTCGGCGAGCACGACGGTGACGGCGGTCCGCTCGCCCAGCAGCGACGCCGCACGGTCGGCGGCGTCCGCGCCGACGCAGACGGCGACCACGGCCTCCTCCTCGGCGGGCCGCGCACCGGACGGTGTCTCGACGATCTCCCAGAGCGGTTGGTAGAAAACGCGATCCAGCTGATGGGTGACATCGATCGCCGCGCTGACCGGACGGAACTCGACGCCGAGCAGCCGCATGGCCGCCTCGCCCTGTTCGCCGACGATCGCGATGTCGGCGCGCAGCGGGTCGACTCCGCGCCGGGTCACCACGACACGAGGTCGCTCCGGCAGCGGGCCCAGCCTGCGCACCCCGGCGATGGCGGCAGGCACGATCGCCACGTCGGTGTCCGAGTCCGCTGCCAGCGCGGCGACGCACTGCAACGCGGCGTCGACGAGGGCCGGGTGGGCCAGGTGCCGGATCGGCGTCTCCTCCTCGATCGGCGCGAGCGAGGCGACCACCGCGTCCGCGCCGACGACGGCCGACACGATGCGCTGGAAGGCGGGACCGTAGTCCAGCCCACGCGCCGCCAGACCGCGATACAGATCCGGGCCCGCGACGGTGACGGCGTGCTCGGGGGCGTCGACATCCACGACCGCGGCGGTGAAATCGGCTTCGATGAGCCTGCCGTGGGCGTTGAGCGTCCAGGTGGCGGCGGTGGCCGAGCGTGAGCGGATCTGGAAGAGCTTGGTCGACTCCTCCACGCTCACCCGCAGTACCGGGATGTCGTGCTCGTCGATCACCAGCGGCGCGACGAATTCCACCGACTCGAGGCCGAGGCTCGTGCGTCCGGTGCGCTCGACGGCGGCGCTGAGCGCGGCATCGAGATAGGCCGCGCCGGGCAGCACGACATGTCCCGTCACGACGTGGTCGCGTAGCCAAGGCAGCCGCGACACCGAGAGTTGCACCTCCCATTCCGGGCTCCCCGCCGTCGTGGGATCGCCCAGCAGCGCGTAGCCGTCCGGCCTGCCCAGGCGATCGAGCAGGGTCACCGCCTCGTCGTGCCAGACCCGCTTGCGCTGCCACGGGTAGGCGGGCAGGTCGAGGTGCTCGACGATCGAGTCCGGACGGCCCGGCACGGCCGAACCGTCCAGCGAGCCCGCGACATACAGGTCCGCGACGGCGCGCAGCACGTTGTTGCGATCGCGCAGATCGCGCGAGAGCGTGGTCACCGCGGCGCCGATCACGCCACGATGGATCAGCATCTCGCGGATGTTGCCGCTGAGCACCGGATGCGGGCCCACCTCGAGGAAGACCCGGTGACCCGCGTCGACCAGCGCTCCGATGGCGTCGGCGAACCGGACCGGCTCGCGGACGTTGCGGCACCAGTAGTCCGCGTCCCAGTCCGTGCCCGCGATCTCGGCGGCGGTCACGGTGGAGTACGTGGTGAGTTTCGCGTCTCGCGGCGCCAGTTGGGCCAGCGCGTCCCGCAGATCGTCGAGAATCGGGTCCATCAGATGGCTGTGGTACGGCACCTCGACCCGCAGGCTGCGCGCGAATGTGCCGGTGGCAGAAAGCGTGTCGCGCAGCAGTTCGAGGTCCTGGCTGTCGCCGGCGAGGGTGACCGCGCCGGGGCTGTTCACCGCGGCGATCGAGATGCTGTCGGTGCGGGCGAGCAACTCGCGCGCTTCGCTCTCGGACATGCCCAACGCGAGCATGCCGCCGGTGCCCGCGGTGGTCGCCTGCAGTCGCGCGCGGTGATAGCTGACGGTGAGCGCGTCGCGAAGCGAGAGCGCGCCGGACACGTACGCGGCGGTGACCTCGCCGACGCTGTGCCCGACGACCACCGCCGGATACACGCCGTACTCGGCCAGTTCGGCGGTCAGCGCGGCCTGCAGCACGAAGTTGGCGGGCTGGGCGTACGCGGTCTGCATGATCCGCGAGCCGTCCTCGTCGGCGAGCATCTCGTCCAGGATCGACCAGCCCGCGATCGAGACGAACTCACGGTCGATCTCCCTGGCGACCTTGGCGAACGTGCTGTCGGTGGTGAGCAGCTCGCGGCCCATGCCCCACCACTGCGGGCCCATTCCGCTGAAGACGAAGACGGGTTCGACCTCTCCGTCGCCGATGATCCGGGACGGGGCGCGACCCTCTCCGGCGGCGAAGGCGCGCAACTGGGTGCGCAGATCGTCGGCGTCGTCGTAGGCGAAGCCGACCCGCAGCGGGTGGTGGGCGCGGCGGGTCCAGGCGGCCGCGGTCACCGACTCGGCGGGATGCCGGTCGAGCGCGTCGGCGAGTTCACCGGCGAGCGTGCGCACGGCGGTGTCGTGGCGGCCGGAGATCGGCAGCACCCGCGGTACCGGGCGCTCGTCCTCGGTTCGTGCGGCCGCCTGCGGCGCTTCGACGAGTACGGCGTGGGCGTTGGTGCCGCCGTAGCCGAAGCCGTTGACCGCGACCACACCCTTCCCAGGCGCCGCGGACAGCGGTTCGGCGCTCAGCGGCACCCGTAGTCGTAGCTCGTCGAACTCGATCGCCGGATTCGGCGTGATCAGCTCGAATTGGGGCGCGACCGTGCGGTGGTGCAGGGTGAGCGCGGCCTTGATCAGACTCGCGACCCCGGCCGCGGCCTCGGTGTGCCCGAAATTGTTCTTCACCGAGCCGACCGGCACCGGTTCGCCGCGGCCGTCCACCGCGCCGTACACCGCGCCCAGCGCGGACAGCTCGATCGGATCGCCGACCGCGGTGCCGGTGCCGTGCGCCTCGAGGTAGCTCACTTCGTGCGCCGCGACACCCGCGTCGTCGCGCACCTGGCGAGCGAGTTGTTCCTGCGCAACGGGATTCGGCACCGGTATGGCCATGGTGCGGCCGTCCTGGTTGACCCCCGTCGCGCGGATGACGGCGTAGACGCGGTCGTTGTCGCGCTGTGCGACGTCCAGCGGTTTGAGCAGCACCGCGCCCGCGCCCTCGGCCCGGCCGTAGCCGTCGGCGGCGGCGTCGAAGGTCTTGCAGCGACCGTCGACCGCCAGGAACCGGCCTTTGCACATCGAGATGAACGTCTCCGGCTGCAGCATCGCGTTCGCCCCGCCGACCAGCGCGATCTCGCACTCGCCGTTGGCGATCGCCTGCACCGCCAGATGCGTGGCCACCAGCGAGGACGAGCAGGCGGTGTCGACCGTCAGGCTCGGGCCGTGCAGGTCGAGCAGATAGGAGATGCGGTTGGACAACAACGTGTGCGAGGCGCTCATCGCGGTGTGGCTGGTGATCGCCGAGCGGACCAGCGGACCGCTGCGCCCGAGCACGTTGTCGAGGATGAAGCCGCCGACATAGACGCCGACCCGGTGGCCGGAGACCCGGCCGGCCATACCCGCGTCGTCGAGCGCCTCCCAGGTCACCTCGAGCAGCAGCCGCTGCTGGGGGTCGAGGATCGCGGCCTCCTTCTGGGCGATGCCGAAGAAGTCGGCGTCGAAATCCCACAGCGGCTGGGTGAGAAATCCGCCGCGCCGCGTGTACATACGACCCGGCGCGTCCGGATCCGGGTCGTAGTACTTTTCGATACTCCAACGGTCCGGCGGGATATCGACGATCCCGTCGCCTTTGTTCAACAGAAAATTCCAGTAGCTTTCCGCATCGAATACACCGCCTGGAAACCGGCAGCCGATACCCACTATTGCAATGTCGACCATTATTTCTCCTGGCCTTGAATGCGGGACCATGCTGAGCCCCCCGACCGCAGCAGCACAAATATTGTGACGAGCTCCTTCGCTCGAATGCATGCTATTGCTCGGGCGGCTCGGCCGTCAATTGTCTTGTGTTACAGACGTTTCAATTTACGTAACGTCGCCACCAGGGGCGCGTTCGAAAACATCCCTCGTGTGATGCTCGGATGAATTGCGCTGAGATTCATGAGCACGGCATAGCGCAGACCGTGGTCGCGCCAGTGCGCGAGTTGCTCGACGATCTCGTCCGGCGTTCCGGCCAGACAGAATTCCCGTACCAGTGCGGCCGGGACCTTCTCGATGTAGTCCAGGACGGTGCGCTCGTCCAACGTCTGTGGCAGGTAGTCCTGCAGGCCGGTGAAGTCCTCGCCCAGCGGGTGGGTCGCGCCGTGCCTGGTCCACATCTCCCCGGGGGCGCACAGGGTCAGCGCCCGCGCGCCCACGCTCTCGACGAGCGCGTCCACCTGCCCGGGACGGGCGGCGGTGAGCACGCTGAACACGGCGGCCGGCGCGACCGACGACGGGTCGCGGCCCGCGTCGGAGGCCGCGGTGCGAACCAGGTCGAGGCGATGCCGGTATTCGTGTGGGCGCTGCGCGAAGCCGGGGAACCACACGTCGGCGTAGCGCCCGGCGGCCCGCAGCATGCGCGGGCCCCCGGCGGCGACCCAGATCTCCGGACGGGTGCCCCGGTACGGCGGCACGTCGAAGACCGCGTCGCGCAAGGGGAAATACGGGGAATCCCTGGTGACCAGGCTGCCGTGGGAATCCCACAGGGCCCGGATGGTCGCCAGCGCCTCCTCGAACCGTCCGACCGGAGCCGACCAGTCCACGCCGTAGGGCTCGTTGTTGTCCCGTATGCCGGTGCCGATGCCGAGAATGGCGCGGCCCCCGCTCAATTGGTGCAGCGTGGCCGCGGCCTGCGCGGTCACGGCGGGATTGCGGCGGCCCGCGTCGGTGACGCCGACGCCGAGCCGTAGGCGGGCGAAGCGGTTCTGCGCGGCGAGATAGCCCAGCGCCGTCCACGGTTCGTAGATGCCGTCGGCGTGCGGTGCGAGCCGGGTGATGCCGACGTGCCGCGGTTTCCAGATCGAGGCGGGCAGGATCGAGGGCAAATGGTCGGTCACCCAGAGCGAGTCCGCCCCGCCCGCCATCGCCACCGAGCGGCTGCCGCGAAATTGCAGATCGGGCGCGAACCGGGTGTAGACGCCGGAATCCATCACGCCTGTGCGGAATTTCGCCATGTTGTTCCTATCGCACTACTTGGGTACTGGCTCGAGAGCTGCGCTGGTCTCGGTGATTTCGATACGTTCGTGCCACCGGGCGAGCCGACGCGGGGCCCACCAGTTGGCCGCGCCGAGCAGGCGCATCAGGGCGGGCGCGAGCACGCCGCGGATCAATGTCGCGTCGCTGAGCACGGCCAGGGTCAGGCCGAGGCCGAACAGCTGGATGAACGACACGTGCGAGGTCACCATGCCCGCGAAGGCGATCGCCATCAGGCAGGCGGCCGCCGTGAAGATCCGCGCGGTGCGCGCGACGCCGGTCGCCACCGCGCGGGTGTTGTCGCCGGAGGACAGCCACTCCTCGCGAATCCGGGACAACAGGAACACCTCATAGTCCATCGAGACGCCGAAGGCGATGCAGAACATGAGGATCGGCATGGTCGGCACGAGGTAGCCCGTCGGGGTGAAGCCGAGCGGGCCCGCAAGGTGCCCTTCCTGGAAGATCCAGACCATGGCGCCGAAGGTCGCCGCCAGCGAAAGCGTGTTGAGCAGCAGCGCTTTGATCGGCAGCAGCACGCTGCCGGTGAAGAAGAACAGCACCACCAGCGTCGACAGCACGATCACGAAGACGGCCACCGGCACTTTCGCCGCGAGCGCGTCGAGCGAGTCGACACTTTCGGCCGCCGCGCCACCGAGCAGCGCCCGGCCCGGTGCGGGGACCGCGCGCACCTGGTCGAGCTGATCGATCGCGGCAGGGGAGTACGGGTCGAGCCGGGTGCCCACCCGCAGGTACGTGCCCGCGTCGTCGCGCATCCCGGGCGGCGCGGAGGCCACTTTCAGCCCGCCTGCGTAGACGCCGGCCGCGGAGAGCACGGACGTCACGTGCTCCACTCGTGACAAACGCTCCGCGTAGTCCGCGATGTCGGCGTCGCCGCCCCGGTACCCGGGCATGGCCACGACCACACCGGCCATGGCGTTCTCCCGGAAACCGGTGCGCAAGGCGTCGCCGACCACGTGGCTGGACGCCCCCGCGATGACCCGGTCGTCGGCGGCGCCGAACCGGATGGACAGAAACGGCGAACCCAGCACCAGCAACAAGGCGATCACCGAGAGCGCGGCCACCACCGGGCGGCGCATGACCAACTGCATCAGGCGATACCACCTGCCTGCGGTGACCTCGACGGGCTCGGGTTGCGGCCGCCGGAGTCGGCGGCGCAGGAGCACCCGCAGGTCGAACGCGTCGACGCGGGGGCCGAGCAGCGCGAGCGCGGCGGGCACCAGCAGCAGCGTGGTGAATACGGCCGCGCCGAGCACCGCCAGCCCCGCATAGGCCAGCGACCGCAGGAAATACAGCGGGAAGACCAGCAGCGTCGACAGCGACAGCGCGATCACCACACCGGAGAACAGCACGGTGCGGCCCGCGGTGCGCGCCGTGCGCGAGACCGCGGAGCCGGTGTCGTGCCCTGCGGCGAGTTCCTCACGAAACCTGCTGACCATGAACAGGCTCGAATCGATCGCGACCGCGAAACCCAGCGCGCTCATCATGTTCAGCGCGAAGATCGACACGTCGCCGACCTCGGTGAGCAGCCGCAGGATCGGCAGCGTCGCGAAGACGTTGAACACCCCGACCGACAGCGGGATCAGCGCGGCGGTCAGGCTGCCGAAGACCAGGATCAGGGCCAGGCCGGTCAGCGGTATCGCGATCGCCTCGGTGACCAGGAGATCGGTGACGATCTGATGACTCATCTCGTCGAACGCCACCGCCTGGCCGCCCGCCCGCACGGAGACGCCGTCGAAGTCGCCGCTCACGTGTTCGGCGATGGCGCCCGCCCGTTTCGGCGCGTCGGTGTCGTCGCCGGTGACATGAGCCAGGACAAGGCCGGCGCGGCCGTCGTTGCCGCGCAGCCCTTGCCGCAGATCCGGCGGGAGCTCCCAGTAGGACTGGACCGCGTCGACCTCGTCGCGGACGCGCAGATCCGCGGCCAGGCGCTCGCCGACCGTGCGGGCCGCGGGGCTGTCCAGCCCGTCGGGCGCGGTGACCAGCAGCACGAGATTCGGTGCCGCACCCGGGAATTCGCGATCGAGGAACGCCGCGACCTCGGTGGATTCGGTGTCGGACGGGATGTAACCGCCGGACTTCAGGTGGGCGGGCGCCGACCAGCCGAGCCCGACGCAGACGATCCCGATGAGCAGCGCGCCGTACAGGATGGATCGCGGGCGCCGGGTTGCCAGGCGTGCGAGACCAACAAGCATGATGAATGACCTTTTCTCGAACTCCGGCGGTGGCGAATGCCGATGCGGCCGGGCGCTATTCGGCGGCGCCGGGATCGATGTAGCTGGCCAGCGCTCGCCATTCCTTGGCATTGCGGCTGGCGAGTTCGGCGACGGCCGGGATGCAATGCGGTGGGACCGTGGCCACCAGCGTGGTCCACACTTCGCGCTGCATCGAATGGGTGTGCAGCCAGCGCAGCAGGTCACGGCCCTGCTGGCTGTGCCGCATGGCCGGGTCGCGGGTGAGCTGTTGCAGCAGCAGCGCGCTGCCCTCGGGCTGTTCCGCGGTGTTGTCGCGATCGCAGGACCCGGTCTCGCGCAGGCGTTTGCGGATGGCGTGTGCCGTGCTGATGGATACCTCGGCCGCGGCGGCCAGCGCGCGCAGCGGCATGTCCGGCGAGGCCGCCAGCAGCTCGGCGACCCGGCGCCTGCGCTGCGCGCGGTCCATCGGCCTGCGCCTGCCGTCGGCGCCGACGCGGATGTTCGACTGCGGAATTTCCGCACTCGAACGTTGGCGAATCGTGGCCACCGTGCGCGCGGACAGTCCCGCGGTGGACGCGATGGCTCGATCGGACAATTCCGGCATCGTCTCGATGATCCGTTCGGCCGCCGCTTTGCGGTCCGAAAGTGTCAGCGGCAGACCGTGTGTCGTATTGAGCTCGACTCCGCGCAGAAAGGCCTCGGCCGGTGTCCCGTCGAAGAACACGACGTCGATGTGCTCGCGTCCGAGCCATTGCGCGGCGCGCAACCGATGCATTCCGTCGATGACGCGCATGGTGCTGCGATGCACCAGAATCGGCGGTAATTCGGTATCGCTCTCGGCCAGTCGCGCGATATGCCTGCGATCCTCTCCGTTGGACCGCGGCGAATCCGCGGGCAACAGGTCGTCGATCGATACGAGATAGCACGCGTTCGACGCCAGCGGCACCACATCGCCGCTCACCAATTTAAACTCAGCGGACATTTCGAACCCCCAGGGTCGCCCGGAATCAGATCGGTCCTCGATGACCCGATGGCCCATCCGGAACCCAGCTAGGCTTCGACCGACCGATCGGTCACAGCGTAGGTGCGGCCGGTGCACGACACTAGGCTTTTCAGAAAGAGTGGGGAGAATTCGGAAACATGACAGTCATTGCCGACCCCGGTCGCACGGCGCTGCTCATCGCGGGCACCGTGGTGGCGGAACGCGAAGGGCTGCACCGTCTCTCGATCAACGCGGTGGTCGAGGAAGCGGGGATGGCCAAGGGCACCTTCTATCACCACTTCGTCAACCGCCGCAGCTACGTCATCGCGCTGCACCGCCGCTTCTTCGACGCGCTGTCGCAGTCGGTGGCCGCGGCGCTGGCCGGGATTCCGCCGGGGATCGAACGGATCGGCCCCAGCCTGGACGCATTCCTGGATGCCTGTCTCGATGCCCGCGGCACCGAGGCGTTCATGGTGCAGGCGCGCACCGACCCGGATCTGCGCGAGGAGATCCGCCGTCGCCACGAGTTGTTCATCGCGGTGGGACGACCGGACATGGTGGCCGCCGGATGGCCGGACCCCGACGCGGCCTCCCGGATGAAGGTGGCCATGGTCGGCGAGATCTGCCTGGCCGAGCTCACCGCCCGGCGACCCCGTCCGGACCTGCGCATCACGGCCGTCCGAATGCTCACCGCCAACCGCACCGGGCCGCTTGCCCCGGAGTCGCCCGAGGGCGGCTGCTCGTCGACCTAGACGGTCGGGCAGTGCGCGGAAAGCTCTGCGGCTGAATATCTCCAGTGTCGCACATCGTGGTGGAGGCCTTTGTTGCCGACGGGACGCTCATGATCGCGGGATCGTCCGCAGCGCTGCGGACGGGACGGCGACAGTCGGCTCGTCGGTTGTTCGGAAACAGCTTGTAGGGTTGGATGGCCGGAACCCAGCACCGACAGAATGAAAAGCTCCGAGCTGGGCGAGATTACGACGGGACGTGATGACACTCCGTAGCTTGGCCGCAGCCACCGTGTTGACGATGGTCTGCGCGGTGAGCGCGGTGACCGGTTGCGGAAAGAATGTCACCGAGGATCGGGTGGCGCCGAGCAGCACCAGTAGCGCGCCGACCGGAACGACGACGACATCCACGCCCTCGATCACGGTGAGTTCGGTGGGCGAACACGACCGTATCGTCACCAGCCCTGGCGCCGAGCCATTGATGGCCGGAATCCGGGCCGCCGATCCGTGCTCGATGCTGGACATCGAGCCGTTGCCATCGATGAACCTGGGCACGAAATCGGTGCTACGCGAGGGACCAGGACTCACCGGGTGCCAACTCAGAGTGGGCGATCACGTCGGCGAACCCGGCTCGAAGGAAGCGCTCTACCTGTTCGAACTGTCACTCGGCGAGGTATACGACGACGATGACCGTGCGCGGGACAAAGCCGAAACGGTCAACGGTCATACGATCTACCGGTCCCGCTTGGCCGACGAGCGTACTGCCGCCGACACGTGCTACTACTACGTGCCCGCAGGGAACAGCGGCTACGCGCACCGGTTGCGGTTGCGCAAGATCCCGCCCGACGGCGCGCCGGCCAATACGCCGTGGCCCGAGAAATGCGATGTGGAGAAGAGTTACGTCGGCAAGATCATCGATCGGCTGAACACCCTCGCGCCCCGCGGCAAGCCCGCCGATGGGAAGGCGCTGTACGGCAAGGATCCGTGTGCGGCCAGAGACGCCGTGCAGGCTCGGTACAACGATTGGACGCTGAACTCGGTCGGGTGGATCGCTCCATATCACTGCCAGTTGAGTTTCGGCGAGTCGGGCGCGAAATACAGCTTGCAGGTCGACCTGGAGTACCGCTTGGACGCGGAGCAGAAGGTATCGGCCGGACTGGACGGCGGCCCCTACCGCGCCGCGGGCCTGAGCGGGATAATTCTCCGTTCGACCGTGTACGGTCCCGTGCCGTCGCGGTGTGCCGTCAGCCTGACCTACCGGCCCAGTAGCGACGGCCGCCTGAACGGTCATCTCATCAGGCTCGCGATCGATTGGACCGCGCTCCCCGGCGCCCAATACGGCGATCCCGATCACCCGACGGACGGCAGCTATCCGCCGCTCCCGTTCGATGCCTGCGCCGACGTCGGCGATTTCAGCACCGCCGCCGTGCGGGCGGCGGGCTGACTTCGCTCGGCGGGTTCCCGGGCGCGGACAGGTCATCGGCGGGATCTCCAGCCGGTCCGAGAGTAGTGTTTCACCTGGCAGAGCCAGGAGCGCGCGTCTCGAGTCGGCAATGCTGCCGGGCGGTCGCGTCCTCCGGGCGGAGGACTCCACAGGGAAGGCCGCGCCATGACTCGAGCAGCCGACGTCGGCGGCACGCGACCCAGCCGCACGGCGTCCATCTGGCAGTACGTCCGCACCGCCCCGTGGACCTTCGCCTGGCTGGCTGTGCTGCTGGGGACCACGATCATCCAGCACCTGGTGCCGCGCGGCGATCTGGAGCGACTGCTGGGTGAGCGTTCCACCAACCTGCGTCACCTCGAGTCCGATCCGGTGCACGTCCTCGTGACCAGTCTGCTGTGGATCGACGGCTACTTCTGGCTGCCCTACTTCGTGCTGTTCTGCGTCTTCCACGCGCCGGCCGAACGGTGGCTCGGCGCGTTGCGCTGGGCGATCGTCGGTCTGGGCGCGCACGTCGGAGCCACGTACCTCAGCGAGGGCATCCTGGCCCTGGCGATTCGCCACGGCTACGCCGATCCCGGGATGATCGACGTCCGCGATATCGGCGTCAGTTACTTCCTCGCCGCGATCATCGGAGTCCTGACCTACCATGTCGCCCGGCCGTGGCGGTGGCTGTACCTCGGCGGAATCCTGGTGTGGTTCGCCATCCCGCTGCTCATCCACCCCACCTTCACCGGCATCGGGCATTTTTCGGCGCTGCTGATCGGGCTGGCCGCGTTCCCCCTCACGCGTGGGCGGACCGCGCCGGACTGGAATCCCTCCGATATCTGGCGACGCCGGATCCACGTCGACCGAGCGCCGAGCGGTCGGGCGCAGGCCACCGGGTCTCGAATTCCGCCGAACGGGCATGGGTAGCGCAGGGAAGGGGTGGGCGGCCGGGATCGTTCTTCCGGCCTCCCGTAATCGGCGGTCGGCAAGTCTTCGGAGCTTATTCCGGGGCCGCGTTCGATTCGAGAGCTTTGTCGTAGGCCTGTCCGGCGTCGCGGACCTTTGTCGCGAGGAATCGCATCCGTTCCGAGGTGAGGTAGCCGCCGCGAAGAGCCGTGCCGTCCAACTCGGCGGCAACCTGGTCCAGCGCCAACCGCGCGAATCGCGTTCGATCGACCATGGCCGAGTTCTACCAGGTAGTTCCGGCAGACGCTATTGCACCACGCGGTGCGTTTCCGAAAAGCCGCCGCAGTAGTCCAGCGCCGGCTTCCCAGCAGTGGCGAACTTCTGGCTATCGATCAGCCTATCCTGCTTGGCGGCCGCCGGATCGGGGCCCTGAGCGGTAGGTGAACACCCGATCCGTTCGGGTGGACTACGTGTTGGACAGGCGATGACCCGACTCGTGCACTTCGTGGGCAGCTTGCCCGCACCATTGACGACCGATGACGGTGACGTGCTGGAGTGGTTCGTCCAGCGCAGCCAGGGCCGCCGGCTCACCGGCGTACCGCGGGACCTGGATCCCACCTGGGTCGTGGAGTACCTGCGGGATCGGGAGAAACACGACGACGTCTTCGAAGTGGTGCGCAGCGGGGACTTCGCCGATTACGCCGACATGCGCGTGTACGGCATTCGCCCTGGCGCCACCCTCGAACCCCGGCACGTGGCGATGGATCGCGCCGACCGTATCGGCGCGGCCGTCACCGCCTTTCGCGCGCTGCGGGATCGACATCCGGAACTCGCCGACACGAGATTGCAGATCAGTCAACCGAATCCGCTGGACTTGGCGTTGTTCGTGTTCGGAGGCGCCGCGGTGGCCGACGGTCTTCCGCTCGGGCGCGCGCTGCGCCACCTCCGGACGGTGACTCCCGCGCTGCGCAACCTGCCGGTTTTCGTGGAGGCCGTGCTGGCCGAAATGGCCCGAGTCACCGCCGAGCACGCCGACATGATCACCTGGCAGGTGGAGTCGCCGATCGCCCAGCTCGCACTGGTGAAGGCGGCGCGATTCGGTGCGCAGGCTCCGGTCGGGCGTCTGGTCGCGCGACAGTTGGCCGATTTCCTCGCGCGGGCACATGATCTCGGCGCGCGAACCGTCCTGCATCTGTGCTACGGCGACTACCAGCACAAAGAACTTCTCGCCCCGCGTAGTCTCGCGCCGGCCGTGCGGCTGTTGAACACCGTCGCACGAGACTTGCGCGCTCGCGCCGTGCCGCTGCCACCCGCGCACATCCCCTGTGCCTACGGTGCTCATCCTGCCCCGCTGGAGCCGGCGTTCTACCGGCCGCTGCGCCGGCTGGACCCGGACTGGCGCGTCATCGCCGGGGTCGTGTCGCCTGTGGAAGCGCAAGACGGTATCCGAAGCCTGGCCTTGTTCGAAGCGGCCGCCGGTCGATCCGCCTACGGTGTGGCGACGGCGTGCGGCCTGGGCCGCTGCACTGTCGAGGAGGCCGAGCGTGCCGCCGCGGCCACCGTGGCGACCGCGGCGGCGCCGAGCGAGGTCGCGCGAACCGGAATGGCGCGAGACTGACTTCGGTGCAGGCGACGCGCATCACGCCGCCGGAGGCTCGCGAAGAAGTAGCTCGAGCGACGCCGCCGCGGCCGACAAGTGCGGTGCGCCAAGGGATCACCTCATCGAGCCTGTGATGGCAACGGACGAAACGGGCACGGGCATGGGGCGGCTCGGGCCGGTACCCTGGTTTCAGGGGTTGTCGCCAGAAGCGCTAAGTTACTGCGAATTTCCGTGATCCCACCCGTGATGTCCTCGGCATTGTGTACCTTATGTTATCGAAGGTTCGCTTCGCACAGAGGGAGCGGGCCGGGGTCGTGGTTACGGCCCGGCAGAAGGACTCCGTTGTCCCGTGCGGTGCATCCGTCCCGAGACGCGGACGACGTCGAGGATTGGGTGTGGCCGAATGCGTGTATCTGCTCCGATAACGGTCTCGGCTTTGGTTGTTGCTGGTGTGGTGGTGAGTGGTTCGGG
>NZ_JBEXME010000052.1:0-17711 GCF_040610355.1 Nocardia sp. NPDC004168
CGCGTTCTCCTTAATTCGTGCCAATTGCTTGTGTTCTGTACCCAGACGGCGAGTCAATGCACGCCTGCCATGAATTTGCTGATCCATGGTGCGATTGCGGCGACGATCAGCCCCGCACACACCATGACCGTCCCGGTGATACCGAAGTGGTGAAGAATTATGCGGTGCCCAGGGCGACTGTGCTCGCTGGTTGATCAGTCGAAGTCAAAGGGTTCAGCGGGACGTCCTTCTTATTCTCAGGTCGGACGGGTTCGATACCCGCCGGATGCTGGAAGCCTGTGAACGCCCCGAATTCGCCCGCTCTGTCGGACAGCGTAGCGGAAAAAGGCCGCAACTCTCCGGCAACTATTACCTCCAAACTCTCACCGTCAGTTGGGCCGAACACGACGAGCACTGCAGTCCGGTGGTCCCACATGGCAACGTCACCGGTCATCAGCTCCGAGGGGCTGACGCGATCCCCGGCAGTCTTATGGTTGGACCACCTTGCCGGTGTCTTCTCATATGCGGCTTGCGCGTCAGTGTCCTTCTTGTTGAAGATCGCTGCATCCAATACATCGGCTACCACTGCGGATACCTTCTGCGTTCTACCGTCGGGGAATGTGTACAGGACGCTGCCGTCACTGTCAGGTGTACGGGCTGCTAATGCGTTCACGTTCTGAGAAGAAGAAGAATTATTCGTCGCGGCAGAGGCGGTGGTAGTTGGAGTCGACCCCGGAGTGGAAGTTGCGGACTGCTGCGCCGGAACAGAGGTAACAGGGGATGGCGGGAAGTTATCCAACTCGCGGTCGAAGCGGTGTGGGTCGAGCCCGCGACGGCTATTCAGGTCGCGATCCGCCAAGTCGCGCCTCATCTGCTCCTGCATCATCATCATCTGGAGAGGGCCCATCATGTCGCTCAAACCCGAAAGCATTGGAGGTGAGACGCTTTGCATCGCTGGCGGTACGGTATTCGTGACGCTTCTCGGAGCACTGGAATCGTCTAGCCCCGGGTGCTCGACGCGAGTCCCGGGCGTATCGCTCACCCCCGCATCTCGGCCTGTGTTTTCGGCGTTCCATCTCGGTATTTCTATGTCGCCCGCTGGCGTCGCTTCGTTCCACCTCGGTGTTTGCGCGTCCCACCTCGAGGTTGCCGGCTCGACGCCTGGAGTCTGTGAGGTAATAGCTGGAACGGCTGTCGGCTCACGCAGCCTTTTCTCCAGTTCTTCGTTCTTCGCCTGAAGCTGGGCCAGCTGTGCATTGAATTTTTGGAGGTCGCCAGTGTGGGAATCTACTTCTTCGCTGATATTGCGAACCCTTTTGGAGATATCTTCTATAGTGTCACGTCCTCTGTCCAGTGCATCGGCAATGTAGGAAAGGATGTGATCATCCTCGCTCTGGCCGCTAGACGGCGCCACTTCAGCTTGACTGTTGATGTATTCAACTACTCCGTTGATCGCGTCCTGCCCTCCTGTAGATATGTCCTCCATTTTATTTGTCACATTGAGTAGATTTGTGCTCATGGCATGTAACGCCGCGAATGAGTTCTTGAGCCTGTCTGAGGCAAGCGTATAGTTTTTAAAGTTGGAGTCCTTGTCTTGAGTAATCTGCGGCACCGGAGCGCTCTTCGGTGGATCGGTCTTCTTTCCGGTGCCGAAGAGGTTAAAATAGTCGCGCATGGTTTTGGGGAGTTGCTTATGATAGTTATCTGTTCCGGCTCCAAATTTATATTTTGTAGGCACTGCATTGATATCGGGCATGAACATATTTTTCATTTCTGATACGCCCGAAGGTGGAGTGTATGTCGATTCGGCGCCGTTGCCGATGGAAATAATTGGTATCCTGTCATTGAAGGGGGGTCCGAGTTTTTCCGCTATAAGCGTAAGGGGTGCGCGAACTGTAGTTTGGCCCAAGTAGCACCAATTTCGTGCTAGATCGCCTCTGCCAAGAGCTACATTGACATTTCGCATGAACATTAGACGGGCCGGTTGGGCAATTGCCGCATCGCCCCCGACCGCTGCGGTTGCCCTCTTGGAGAGGCCTCCCAAGATTTTTCCGCCGACGGCGCCGCCTATGGCACTCGTGGCCCCGCCTAGCGCTAGGGCCAACATGACGTCCGTCTCACTGTGGATCTCGCCGTCGATCGCTTTAGCTGCGAGGTTACCGACCGCACCGCCGATGAGTCCGCCTGCTCCTGGGAGTATCAAATTTCCCACTATGGGTGCGGCGAAGCTGACAGTACCTGATACTATTTCGGAGAAAGTACTCAACTTACACCACTTCCACTGCTTCGCTAGACTGCTTGAAAGCGTTTTATCCCGTTGCAACGCCAATCTATAGAACTTACTTCACCATATATTGATTTTGAAACTATTTAACCAACTCGGCGAGTTGGCGCCGAGTGAATATGTAAAATTACTTCAAGCTCGCAGCATTCAAAAATGTTACCGTTTGGCCCAGCTGTTAGCCGCCTCGGTTTCGGCTCGATGGATGCCGCTCATCAAGTTCGGCATACAGTGACCTCGGCTGGTAATTTCGGGGCCGAGTTCGAAGGATTTCTGAACCTAGATTTGCTGTAGGATACCTTTTGTAATAGGGGAGTAGATAGTCGTGCGAATCAACGGCATTATCATCAAGTCTACTGCAAAGCTCGTATTTCGGAGTGTGGATCATTGAATGAAGTTGCTCACGAGGCTGGGTGGCCGGACTTCCCCAGAAATATTCCTTCAGTGGGTCAGGCTATGCCGACTGCCCTTCCACGTGCAACCTTGAGTCAGTTCCCGGGCGACATCTCTAGTCCTGATGTGTCCCCCGTAGCAGCTACATTTGAACCAAACGGTATCCAGACCGGTGATCTGGCTATAGCGCAGACTCTGCTCGGAGCCATACTTGCGGCCGCCGACGCATCAGCCGCGAGATTGACGTGGGCCGCCTCGGTAATGCGTGGTCCCGGTGGTGTGGGGGTCTTTTTAACAACTGATGAGGGATGCGGGTGGCTTCCTGCAAATCTATCTTTTCCGGCGTGGCTGTCCACTCCGTGGGTCTGGAGTGAAATACTTGGGATAGATTGGTACGAGTTGGCGTGGGAAAGTGCCCACGACCCCGTTCGAATTTTGAAAGAATTCGGGCGGGTTTTCGGCTCGAAAGCTAACGCCACTATGTCGGCATTGGTGTCCTCTGGTGCAATCGATCCAGAGTTGCGAACGGAAATGAACGAGGTCGAGGTGGAGAGTCTGGTCGAACCTACATACGATTTCAGTTTTCCTGAGTTCAGCATCCAAAATGTTGCGCCTAGTTCAACAGACCGGCTCGGACTGGCAGGCTCCATAGCGGCACTGCAGCACGTTGCGTCAGTGTCTACCGCGCGAGTGCGCACTCGTTGCCTCGACCTGGCGTGCTCCGCCCATCAACACCTTTCTCGTGGGTCGGCTAGCATCGCCGTACAGGAGGATTCCCGAGTGCTTCGAGGGCAGATTCTGAGTACACTCCACGCCGGCCAGCGCATTCCAGGGAGAAGGTGGAACGCGCTGCGTGCGGCGGACGAAGCTTTGTCGGAGATGATACTGACCCGTCGTCGGGAGCTAGTTCGAAGCGCATCTTGCGATGATCGAGCGCGCAGCGAAATTGCGTACCTCCACATGCTGACATTCGAACGAAGGTGCAACGAGTTGGTCATGTTGCTCGCGAACATGTGGACACGGCAATCTTTGCGCGACTGTATTTATGCCTACGAACAGGTAATGAACCATCCATTGATGGCATCGAACATATGTTCCCCAGGCTCCTGGCCGTAGTGGCCTGTTCTGTGCTGGGCTTTGTGTGGAGGACGGTGTCCTGGTCGCGGTGAGTGGTCGCCGGTGGAGCATGGCTAGCGTGGTTGCGCTCCCGTATTCGTTGTGCCGCCGTTGGAGGGAAGGTCCTTGATAGGGGTCGGCTTGGACGGTTGACATGATTGCCGACATGAGGTCGTGGAGCGGGCTCGTCCGTGGAGGATCGCTGCTGGTGTTCACCGAGCGGATCGATGTTTCGACAGCGGAGAAACTGGCCGCCGTGGCTTCGGTGGTGGAGGACGATCTGGCATGTTCGTGATCAACATCCCGTTTGACGGTCTGGAGGTTGATGCGCGTAGCCCTCAGCTGTATGTCAGCGGCAAGACCTGGATCACTCTCGACGGATACGACTTCCCGGCGAACGGCTGGTTTGACAGTCCGTTGTCGTTTCTGGGGTCGCTTCGCCATGCGATCGCCAGGGCTGCCGACGGTGAAGACGAGGCTGACTTCTACTTCTGGGAAGGAAGCTATTTCGTGAAGCTCGTCCCAGGGCCGACGCATGAGGGCCAGCGGTGCGTGGAGATATTCGCTGTCGATGACGGGCGTGCCGAGGATGTGTTCGCGGACGGCGGATCCGTTGAAGCCAGTTGTGTATGTCCGTTGGGTGAACTCGCTCGAGTGTTCCAGGGGGTGGTGTCAGAGCTGACGGGGTGGGCTCAGGAGCGCCGTGAGGTTGAGTTACTCGAGTTTCTGGCGCGGATCACGGACCTGCCCGGACTCGAGTAAGGGGCCGGTGCTGGTGTCGACTGCGTTGAGCTCATCGGACTGAACTTCGGCCTGTCGTCAGATCCGCTCGTCGTTGGCCGTGAGCAAGTGCGAGCTGAGTCCGTAGTTACTGGTTCTCCTTGGTGAGATCCTTGATGCGCTGGTGGGCCAGTTCCAGGCGTCGTTGCCACGACTCCTCGCTGGCCCGAGACGGTGAGGATTGTTCGGTGAAGGCTGCGGTCGGGGTGGTTCTGATGCGTTGGAGTAGGTCGTTCTGGGTCTAGATCCAGGAGCGGGCGACTTTCGCGGTCTTAGCCAGGCCGGCGATGGTGACAGTCGCTTTGCTGGCCTCGAGGTCGTCGAGTGCTGCGACGGCGCGGCGGCGTGCGGCGTCGTGGCGTGATCGGGCTGCCGCTTTCAAGTGAGCAGAGTTGTCAGCTCGCATCGTTGTCACCGGGTTCGTTTGTGGTGGGTTTTTCGAGGCTGGTGATGATGTTGAGGAGGTTGTCGGCGGTGCGCTGGTTCATTTCGGCGAGCCGAAGCTGCCCGCGTTGGCGGGCGCGTTCGATGATGCCTCGGGTGAGGTCGAGTTGGTCACGATGCTGGGGCAGGAATTCCGGGGTCGTGATGAAGACGGGGCAGGTCAGGCAGGCGTTGGCGTGCGGGCAGCTTTGTTGTAGTGGCAGTCCGCAGTAGCCGTTGGGCAGGGCTTGGGTGGCTCGGGACAGGTGATGGTTGGCCCATTCGGCGTCGGCGAGGGGGCTGTCGGAGGTGAGGGTGACTTCGTTGCCGTGGATGTCGACCTTGCGGGCGCGTTCCCAGTGTCGGCGCACGGTGTCGTCGTGGAGGCGGGCGTAGTGGGCGGTCATTTCCGTGGATGAATGGTCGAGGATGCGTCGGACCACTTCTTGGGGGACGTCGTTGTTGATCAGCTGGGTGCCCAGGGTGTGGCGGAACTGGTGGGCGGTGACCCGGACCGGGGCGCCGGACTCGTCGACGACTCGGCAGTCGGCGACCCATGTCTGCAGCGCCTTCCAGGCGGTGGCGCTGGCGACCGGCCGGATGCCTCGAGGGTTCTGGGTGCAGCGCGGGAACAGCACTGCTTGTGGGGAGTATTCGGCGCGAACATGCTGGGCTTGCCGGATGATCGCCGAAGCCATTTCGTCTGAGATGGGCACCAGGGCTTCGCGTTTCATTTTCCGGTTGTGGAAACGCAGGTAGGGTGCCTGCCGTTGATCGTGGACGACGCAGTCGGTCGGCAGGTGCAGTGCGTCGTTGAGTCGTAGCCCGGTTTCCATCAGTAGGGGGAACAGCAGTCGCCAGCGCGGATCGGTGAGCTTGTCGAGAGTGCCCGGGTTCTTCAATTGCGCGGTGACGAATGCGGACAACGCCCGCGGCGCCAGCTGCGTCGGGGCCGGGAAGTCTTCGGAGTAGACCGCGGTGCGGGCAGGAACCCCGGGAAGCCAGTCGTGCTGACGCGCGATGGCGAAGAATCTTTTCACCGAACTCATCCGCTGTCGACGCCCGTTGGCGGTGAGCCCGTCCGCGACGAACAGGGCCAGCAGCCGGGTGATGACGGTGCGGTCGAACTGCTTCGGAGCCGCTGCGGGCCCGGCGCACTCGGTCAACGCGTGGCCGAGCCGGGTCAGTGTCAGGACATCACGGTGCATGCCGCTGGCGGAATGGCCGGCGTCGTGCCGCCAGCGCAAGAACTTCTTGACCGCCTCCCGGAGCCAGAGCTGATCGATGCGACGGAAATCGAGCTGCCACCCTTCCGGAGTCCCGGTGAACCCCAGCCGCCGCAACCGCCAAACGTCCCGGGAATACTCGTACTCGCCAGTGCAGATGCCCTGCAACCGGTCGATCTCGTCGATGGTGAAGGTGATGAACCCAACCAGCAGTTTCGCGATCCCTTCCGCAGAACGTGCGGTGGGCCATTCATGTTCGCCACGATCGAACAACGATGACATTTCCGTCGTGGAAAGGGTGTCGAGGAGCCGACGAGCTGCGGCAATCCCGATCGGATCGACAGCACGAGTCTGTCGTGCCCGCAGTAGCCCGTAAGCGACTTCGAACCGCAAAGGAACCGGCAGCCGGGCCAGCGACAGCCACTCCGGCTCCGGCGGGTCGCCCGGGCCCCACTGAGCTGGAGCGGGGCGGCCGGCCCAGTTCCAGCGCCCCAGGTGGGCCTTGCAGAGCTGCTTCGTGGACGCCGGACGCGGGCAACCAGGTAAACAGCACGCGGGCCCACTACCACCGACCGGATCGCCGAGACGGATCTCGACCCGGTCCTCGACCAGGAACCCCTTCACCAACTCCCGCAGCCGCGTTTGCAGCGAACCGTTCCGGCCCGAGCCTGGGGTGTCGGCCCTGGTGCGCTCTTCGACCGGTGTCCGCGGGTTCATGCCTTGTCTCCCGCCGCCATGGTCTCGGCTGCGGGGGTGCCGAGACATCCGGCTTGGGCCAGCACTCGGCGAACGTCCTCGATCTCCGGATGTTCGTAGGTGGTGCTGGTCGTGGTCACGGAGGCGTGGCCCAGCAGCTTCTGCACCACCTCGATCGGCACTCTGCGGCGCAACAGGTCCGTGGCGTAGGTGTGGCGGAATCTGTGTGCGGAAAACGCCACTCCGCTGCGGCTGCGCAGACGCTCGACCAGATCGGTGACGTTCCAGTATCGCCAGGCTTGCCCGATCCGGCCGCCCCAGAGGTTGACGAATACGTAGTCGCAATCCAGATCGCCGTACTCCTCCACCAGATAGTCGGTGTAGAGGCGGATCAACCCCGGCGCGACAGGGATCTCCCGCTGCCCACCCTTGGCGCGGGCACCGTTGCTGTTGTCCCGCAACCGGATGCGGATCAGCGCGGATGCGGCGTCGATGTCCTCGTGCCGCAGCCCGAGCGCTTCCCCGATCCGCATCCCGATGCCGGCCAACAGCTCGATCATAAACCGGTCCCGCAACCGCTCACACGCGCCGACGATCGCGGCGACCTGCCGGGCGGTCAAGGTTTGGGGCAGCCGCCGCTGAACCTTCAGCTTGATCGTGCGTCGCCGCTTGTCGCCGTCCGAACCCAAGTGAGCCAGAAACGGACGCCACGAACCGCGCACCCCGCCCGGCTTGATCTCGGTCAGCAACTCACCGCACTCGACACCGTGGCGGTAGTGATACCTGTAAAATGACCCGACCGCCGCCAGCTTGCGGTTGATCGTCGTCGCCGAACACGCCGCCTCAGGCGTCGGCAGCGATGTCACCGTCGCCGACCGCATCCCCGCGGGCAACCGCAACCAGCCCACGAACCGGCCGAAATGCTCCAACCGCACTGCCCGCCAGTCGATCTCGTGCGCAGTCAGGAACGCGAAGAAGTCTCGTAGATCGAATGCATACGACCGCACGGTGCCCGGTGACCGCTCGATCGCGGTCAAATGCGCCAGAAACTCATCAACCGGCTCGATCACCGCGAACTGCGCATCCAGCACCGTCCAGGACTCCGGACCCCCGCCCGGCGCCAACACCTGCTGCACCCGCACAACGCCTCCTGCCCACTCGAACAGCCCGAAAGCCTGGACAGCGACGAGATGACCCCCGCACCCGACGACCACAATCACGTCCGGCGCGTCATGGACATGCCCGAGATAACCGTGTCGAGCCCAGGCCGAACTCGGACAAACTCCTACGTCGACTACATCAAGGACAACATCAGCCAGACCCACGGGAACTAAGTTTCGATGGCTGCGGCGGTTCCGTTGTACGTGAAGTACAGCCATACGGTGAGTTTGCGCTCGATGCGTTTCAGCCAGCGCGATTAGGTGGGCGGGGAACGCCAGCTCCACGGCGTTAGCTGTGCACCATTGTGCGGGCTTCGGCCCGTGTGCGAGATCGAGCAGTTCTGCAGATCGGATGGGACTTCTCTCCCGGCCACCGGACTTACAGCGATTTACGTTAGGTCAGGAGCTTCGTCCGCCATTTCCGATCACTGAAGCGGTCTTACGCCTGGCCCGAGGGTAGGATCAGGGGTAGCGCGGATGTGCCGGACACCCTTGATGCGGCGCCAGCTCGCACGAAGGCGGGGTAGACCGCGGGTTCGCCCAGTCCGAACTCCTCCACACAGACCAACGCCCCCGCGAATCGGCGGGTGGGCGGTCAGAGAGGTAAGGACCCGGTTCGTCGTGTGTTGGTGGATCTTCGTGGCTTGTCACGACAGCGTCGAAACAGTCTGTTCGGCAGTCGGACTCGCACTGTCAACCAGCTGGACGCGGTGCTGCGAGAACTGTTCGCCGGTGGCGGGCCGACCAACCCTGACTGCCAACGTGGCCGCTGCGACGGTGCGCGGGTTCCGGTCGGCGCCGATGTGTGCAAGCGGTTTAATCACCGGCTCGGCCCTTCTCCGGCACTACCACTCAGCTGCCCATGATCAACCCGCGGCCCGTGACACAGTTATAACATCAATAATACTGGACACTACACTTGAAGGCGCTGCAGTTACGCGCATCCGAAATCGGGCGCCACAAGGCCTATGTATCAGGTGGGCTAGGAACTGACCGAGTTACGGAGCAGGACTCGGCAACTCGAGTTGGAGAACGAAGTGCTGGGTAAGGCAGCGGCTTACTTTGCGTCGATGTGATAGGAGCGCGCGAACTGCCCGGTTGACGCGTGCCCGTCCTAATTCGGCTCGTCAACCTGGATGAACCATAGAGAGGACGAACCCTTCTGAGCCGGGTCGTAATTGGTGTCTTTGCGCATAGCGCAGCCGAACCATGGTGGCTGTCGACGCAGTCGGCCGTCGGCTGGCGGCCAAGACGATCGGAACCGCCAGCGAAGACCATCTGAAGGCGGTGAAGTGGGCCAGGCAATGGCCCGACATGAGGTTCGCGCTGGAAGACTGCCGCCACGTCACGCGCCGGTTCGAGCGTGATCTCCTCAGCGTGGGACTCGAAGTGGTTCGGGTGCCGACGCATCTGATGGCCGCAGCCCGCCGCGGCGGCCGGGAGAAGGGCAAGTCCGACCCGATCGACGCCCTTGCCCTCGCGCATGCCGCACTGCCCGAACCGGACCCGCCAACTGCACGCCTGGACGGCCCGGCGCGCGAGATGAAGCTGTTGTCAAATTATCGCCACGTTCTGGCAACCGAGCGCACCGAACTGATCAACCGGCTGCGCTGGCACCTGCACGAAATCGACCCTGGTCTGGAAATCCCCGCCCGAGGACTGCGCCGCTACTGCGTCATCGACGACCTCGCCCAGCGGCTGACCGCATTCGACGGTCTGGTCGCCGAGCTGGCGCGGGCGAGGACCGCTCGCTGCCGGGAGCTGATCCAGCAGGTCAACGATCTGGAGCGTCAACTACGTGACCGAGTTCGGGCTCTCGCGGCAAGCCTGCTCTCCGTTCCCGGCTGCGGTGTGCTGTCGGCCGCGGTAATCGTCGGGGAAACTGCTGGAGCGCAGAGGTTTCGGAACAAGGACGGTATGCGCGATCCACCGGGACCGCGCCGATCCCACTGTGGTCGGGCGCCACCTCGGGAAAGGTACGACTCAATCGCGGAGGCAATCGTTGGATCAACTGCTCCCTGCACATGCGCTCACCCAGACTCGTGGCCACGGGCCGGGCAAGGATACGTCGACAAGCTCGTCGGCCGGGGAAAGACCTGCGTTGGGGCCATGCAACTACTGCGCCAGTGCCTGTCCAACGTTGTCTTCCGACCCCTGGTCAGCGACGAACGCGCCGCGCTCGAGCAGTCCGCCACAGTCACGAAATCGCTGCACTGCAGGCAGCTTGACATAGGAGCATCCGGGAGAACGTCCTCTCAAAATGGTGTTCCCGGTGGTCGCGCGACTGCCCGAAGCCGGCATCCCGCAGTGCCACGGGCTTGTCATTGGGGGTGTCGACCTCCGGGTACTACGAGTGGAAGCAGCGGGGCGAGTCGGCGCGTGCTCGCGCTGATCGTGAACTCACCGCCACGATCACCGACGTCCACATCGCGTCGCGCGGGACCTACGGTGCTGCGCGGGTGCATGTCGAACTGCGGCTCGGTCAGCGGATCCGAGTGGGTCGCAAACGTGTGGCCCGGCTGAGATCGCAGACCATCTACGCGCCGAACTGGGTCTGCGACGCGGTGGACATGACCCGCTGGCGGCGGACCGCCGCCTGGGCAGACCATAGCCCACAGCGATCGCGGCGCTCAGTACACCAGCTGGGCGTTCGGGCAACGCATCCGTGTCGGCTGCCATGAGGAAGGGACCACTTCGGAGCCGGTTTTGCCATGAGCATGGGACCACCCCTTTTGCCACGGATGGGACCGCCTGACTAGTGGTTTTGCCAGTTATGGGACCACCGGCGTGGCATGCGGGGTGTCTGGTCGCTTGGCCGCTGTATTTGGCGGATGAGCTACCGGGAGGTTTCGGTGTTGGAGATCAGGGAGATGCTGCGGCTGTGGCTGCAGGGTCGTGGGTTGCGGGAAGTGGCGCGGTTGTCGGGCACCGACCGCAAGACCGTGCGCCGGTATGTCGAGCGGGCGCAGTCGTGCGGGGTGGACCGTGACGGCGGCGTCGAGCAGTTGACCGATGAGCTGCTGACGGGGGTGATCACGGGAGTACGGTCCAAACGCCCGACCGGCAAGAGCCCGGCGTGGGAGATCCTCACCGGAGAGACCGAGCTGATCAAGGCTTGGCTGGATCAGGGCCTGACCCTGACCAAGGTCCACATTCTGCTGGGCCGGCGCGGGGTGGTGGTGTCGTACCGGACGTTGCACCGTTACGCGACAACCGAATTGGGATTCGGCAAGCGCCGTAGGACGGTGCGGGTGGCCGACTGCGAACCCGGCACCGAGGTGCAGGTCGACTTCGGCCGCCTCGGTCTGCTCACCGATATCGAGGGACGAGGTCGGGTGGTGAAGGGTTTGATCTTCACCGCGGTGTATTCGCGGCACATGTTCGTCTATCCGACCTACCGGGAGACGCTCAACGACGTCGTCGCAGGGTTCGAAGCGGCGTGGGTGTTCTTCGACGGCGTGTTCGCGGTCGTGATCCCGGACAACATGAAAGCGATCGTCGACCGCGCGAACGCGACCGACCCCCGGTTGAACGATTCGTTCCGCGAATACGCGGAGTCCCGTGGATTCGTCGTCGATCCGGCCCGGATCCGCCGTCCCCAGGACAAACATCTGGTTTCATACTGCGCTCCTTGTGGTTGATGCGGTGGTTGTTTCGTTGGCAGGGGCTGGTTTGCGGGGTGGTCGTCCGATGCGGGGTCGGGCGAGGTCGGGGCTGGGGAGTTGGTAGAGGTATTCGCCTTTGTCGTTGGCGCGTTTGCCGGTGAGGAGTCCGTTGTTGCGCCAGGTCTTGACGGTGTTGGGGCTGATGTTCAGGTGGCGGGCGATCTCGTTGAGGGTGAGCAGTCCTTGGTCGCGGAGTCGTTGGGTGTGGCTGCGCAGCTGGTAGGCGTGGCGGATGTGTCGGATGATGCCCGGGTGCAGGGGTCCTCCGGTGCCGCTGGTGAGGCCTTGGCCAGTGAGGATCGTGGCGATCTCGGAGTCGGTGTGCTCGTCGAGTAGCGTGTCGACGGCGGTGACGACTTCGGTGGGGGTTTGGCGGATCTGCCAGGAGGCCAACGGAATCGGCAGGGTCAGTGTGTGGTCTTGGCCGCCGCGGAGTCTGATGTGGACGGTGATCGTGGTGTCGTTGCGGGCGAGGGTGGCGTCGGTGACGAGCAGGCGGACGATGCGTTTGCGTTCCCGCATCGGGGTGTTGGGGTTGTTCCAGAGGGCGGGGAAGTCGGAGGCCAGAGCGGTCACCTTGTCGCGTTGGGCCTGGTTGAGGGGCCCGTTGTGGCTGTTGTGGGCGCGTTCGTAGGTCTCGGTGGCCTCGCTCAGGTCGCGGAGAGCGGCGTTCCAGGCGGCTTCGAGTTGGTCGGCGACGAGGCGGTTGGCGGGGTCGACCGCGAGGTAGCGGCGGCGGGCGAGGTCGGCGTGGTATTGGGCGCGTTGGACGGTGGTGGCGCGGATGCGGTCGGCGTCTTCGGCGCGGGCGGTGAGTTCGTCGGAGACCGCGAGGGCGGTCTGCAGGGCCAGCGGGGTGAGGGTGTCCAGCAGTAGTGTGCCGACGGCGGTGTCGATCGATGCGCCGGGGACGCGCTGGCAGATGGCCTTGCCACGCTTGATGCCCTCGGATTGGCAGACGTATTCGGGGGTGAGTTGGTTTTTGCGCTGGTGGTAGCGGACGGTCATCCGGCCGCCGCATTTGCCGCAGAGCACGAGTCCTTGCAGGAGGGCGGGGCCTTCGCGGGGTGGGCTGGCGCGGCGGTCGGTGCCGTGGGCGGTGGCGTTGGCGGTGAGTCTGGCTTGGTTGGCCTCGAAGCGTTCCCAGGTGATGTAGCCGACGTGGGCGTCGGTGATCAGCACGGTCCATTCCTCGCGCGGGAGCACGCGGGTGGTCTGTCCGCCGCCGGGTTTGCGGGCGTGGGCGTTGCGGCCGTAGAAGAACGCGCCGGCGTAGCGGGGGTTGTGCAGGATTTGCAGCACCCGGGAGTGCTCGAGTTCGCCCCAGGACAGCTCGCCCTTGCGCGGGCCGGTGGCCAGGCGGCGGGGGAACAACAGCTGATCGGCGGCGAATGCCTTGACCACTGCCAGGGCGGATCCGGTCGCGGTGAAGGTGTCGAACACCCGCCGCACCGCGCCTTGGACGCTGGCGTCGGGATCGAGGGTGACCGCGCCGGTGCCGTCGCGGATCAGGCCGACCGGCAGCGGCATGACCAGCTCACCGCGGCGGGCCTTGGACAGTTGACCGCCGCGCAGCCGCGCTTTGAGGAAGTGCAGTTCGGCCTCGGACATCGTGCCTTTCAGGCCGAGCAGGAGCCGGTCGTTGAAGTCGGCGGGGTCGTAGAGGCCGTCTTCGTCGCAGATCAGGGTGCCGGTCAGGGCGCAGATCTCGAGCAGCCGGTGCCAGTCGGTGTTGTTGCGGGCCAGCCGGGACACTTCCAAACCGAGCACGATCCCCGCTCTGCCCATGCCGACGTCGGCGACGAGGCGCTGGAAGCCCTCCCGGTCCGCGGCCGAGGCCCCGGACTGGCCTTGGTCGGTATCGATGACGATGATCTGCGATTCGGTCCAGCCCAGGGCCACTGCCCGGCCGCGCAGCGCGTATTGCCGGGTGGCGGACTCGGTGTTGGACAACACCTGCTTGAGGCTGGACTGACGAACGTAGAGGTAGGCCTCACGCCGCAGGTGCTCGTGGGTGACCTTGCCCGCCGCGTTCGCGGCGTGGGTTCTCATCAATTGCTCCTTGATCGTGTGGTGCGCGCAGGCAAGCCAGTGCCATGCCGGCCATCACCCGCACCAACTCCTCGGTCGGGCCTGTTGGCGCGTCCGCTTGCCTGGCGAGGTTGTGTCGCGAATTATGTTGTGGGGCAACGGTGATCTGCTGTTGCGCGGTGATCCAGGCGGCCATGCCGCGGCCGGCCAGCACACCCCAGCCCAGCCGGTGCCCACCGGGCTGGCCGGACAGCACGGCCCGGCGCAGCCGTTCGTAGCGTTCGGTGGCTCCCTCACCGCGGGCGGGTTCAGGGACCGCTTTTGGGCCGCTCCTGGGATTCGGTGCGGCGGCGCTCCAGCGCCCGCTCGACCGACCGCGGGTGCACCCGGATCCCGAACCGCTGCTCGATCCGCTCGGCCAGCTCCGCGGGCCGCAGGGCGGGGTCGGCCGCCAGCAGCTGCTCCAGGTGGTCGACGACCTCGGCGGTGAGCTTGCGTGGCCCTTTCGGGCCGGGTTTGCCGGGCACCAGGGCGGCCGGGCCGCCCTCGGCCAGCGCGGCCGCGGCCTGGTAGTAGGTCTGGCGCGACAACCCGAACGCCGCCGCGGCGCGGGCGACCGGCACGCCGTCGACCTCGACGCGGCGCACCATCTCGTACTTGACCTGCGCCATGTCCCGCGCGTCGAAGAACTCCGCGGACGCGAACCGCTCGTCGGACACCGCCTCCGGGCGCGGGTTCAGCGTCCGCGACTCCCGCAACGACCGCGTCTTGTGATCCTCACGCCGCTTGGCCACGCCAACCTCCACTGTTCACGATGTCAGCATGATTACGCCAACACGATCAAGGAAGCTATCGATAGATGCGGTAAAAGTCTAGTTATTACAACGAAGTTGGCTGGATATCGCTGATCTACTCTGGCGGAGATCGCCATGCTTCGGCGTAATCACCCTGACAATCGCGGCGTAATTCTGTTGACAGGTCGATCACGTCGAGTGCAGCTGGGAGACCATGTCGGTGAGGGCGAGTAGGTCCTCGACCCGGAACGCGCAGCGGCCAGCGGCCATGATCAAGAACGGGTCCTTGTCGGCCGCGTCGGTCCAGGCAGTGGGCAGGGACTTCAGCTCACCGTGCTCGTCGTGGAAGCACACCCGGTCCTCGCCCCAGTTGTTGCGCAGCGCTACGAACTCGAACTCGCGCCCGCACCACGGATGGAACGGGTGAGTCACCCGCACAACACGTCGTGCATCAGTGGCATCGGGTGCATTTGACGACTCGGTCCAAACCCCGCGTCGAGCGCTGCGTTCCTTACGCACGCTCGAATTTCTTCGCCGGAGAACAGTTCCGGGATCTCGATGACTGCCGGGAACGCGCGCAGCAGTGGTGTCGTGAGACCGCGGGAATGCGAATACACGGCACAACCCGACTACGCCCGGCCGAAGTGTTCACCGCCGACGAGCACCCGAAACTGCAACCGGTGCCAAGCACCGTATTCGACATCCCTACCTGGGTAAATCCGAAGGTCGCGCCGGATAGGCACGTGCAGATCGCCAAGGCCCTCTACAGTGTTCCCGGCGACCTCATCGGGCAGCGGCTTTCCGCCCGCGTCGACGCGCAGACGGTCAAGCTCTACTTCCGCGGTGAACTGATCAAAGTCCACCCTCGCATCGCCGCCGGTCGTCGCCAGACCGATCCGGCGGATCTGCCCAGCGAGCTGACCGCCTACGCGATGCGAGATCTGAACACGCTGCAGCGCAGAGCAGAGTCTCACGGCACCCATATCGGTATCTACACAGCTGCGGTGTTGGAGCATCCGCTGCCATGGACGAAAATGCGGCAGGTCTACCGGCTACTGGGCTTGGTCCGCCGCCACGGCGCCGACATCGTCGACGACGCCTGCCGCCGGTCGCTGGACGCCGAGGTCGTCGACGTCGGGGTCATCGACCGCATGCTCGCCCGCGGCGCAACCGGCCAGCAGCTGACGTTGCTGCCACCACCGGCCCCGTCTCGGTTCGTTCGCTCCGCCACCGATTTCGCTGTCCGGAGGCCGTCATGAGCAACACCCGCCGCCCATCCGCGACACCCGCGGTCAAACCGATCGAGATCTCGCCGGAGCTGAAAGTACTGATGCGGCGGCTCAAGCTCGGCCAGTTGCTCGACACCCTCCCGGAACGGCTTGCTCTCGCTCGGTCGAATCGGCTGCCCCACCACGACTTCCTGGAGATGCTGTTCGCCGACGAGGTCGCCCGCCGCGACCGGCAATCCGAACAACGCCGCGCCAAGGCCGCCCACCTGGACCCGCAGATGCAACTACAAGCCTGGGACGATTCGACCGCGGTTACCTTCGACCGGGAGCTCTGGGCGGAGTTGACCTCGCTGCGGTTCCTCGCCGACGCCTACAACGTGCTCGTCATGGGACCAGTCGGGGTCGGCAAGACGTTCCTGGCCAACGCGTTAGGACATGTCGCGGTCCGCCGCCACCATTCGGTTCACACCGAACGCGCCGACAAACTGTTCAAACGACTACGCGGCGCGCGCCTGGACGGCAGCTACGAAGACGAGATGCGCAAACTGCACCGGGTCGACCTGCTCATTCTCGACGACCTGGCGCTGCACCGGCTGGAGGCGCCCGAGACAGGCGACTTCTACGAACTGATCGTCGAACGCCACCGCAAAGCCTCCACGATCATCACCAGCAACCGGGAACCCCCGGAGATCTTGACCATGATGGCCGACCCGCTGCTAGCGCAGTCGGCGATGGACCGGCTACAGTCGGCCGCCTACGAGCTCGTCGTCGAAGGCGAATCCTACCGGCAACGACAAAAGCCGCGGATCGGCGAGCGCGACCAGCACAACAAATCGAGTTGACCAGCAGCCTCATCACCGAACCTCGATCGTCCTCATGCATCGGGTGCCTTCGTTACGCTCCCGGTCATGGCCATGGGCGAGTTCTCCGCGTTGACCGGACTCGAGATCGAACAGATCTGGGTCTGGAACTCGTATCTGCGTCTTGTCTTCGATCTCGAAGCACCCGATCAGCCCGGTGTTCACGTCGACCTGACCGACTTCTGGTTCAAAGACGCCGCGAACAAGAAGTGGGAAGTCCGGGTCGAAGACGATCCGCTCACAGCAGGCCCGGTCCTGGGCCTGCTGAACCATCGGGTGACCACCGCGCAGGTCCGCAACTGGGAACTCACCCTCGCCTTCGACACCGGCGCACACATCGTCTGCCCTCCACAAGCACCCCACGAAGCCTGGGCAGCCTGCCTTCCCGGCAAACGCTGGTACTGCCCGCCCGGCGGACCTGAGACCGACTGGCCCCACCCCTGAAACCCACCCCCGATTGACCAACCACCCGATACTCAGCCACCATCGACAACGGCCCCGCGACCGGAACCAACCCGGTCCCATCCACATGGCAAACCGGTGGTCCCTTCAGCCTGGCAGGCGACAGCATCCGCGCCGCCGGGTTAATCGGGTCGATGGGGTTGATCTGGGACTGTGTTCGACAGCATCATGGTCGAAAGGGTGTTCTCCACAATGCAATTGGAAATACTCGACCGCAAGCAGTCGGTAATACGTCAGGAACTGGCCAATGCGATCTTGGACTAAATCGAAACCTTCTACAACCCCAAAAGGCGACACTCCAAGATCGGAATGCTCAGCCCAGTACGAACGAGCCCACACCCCCGTTCACGCAGCCGCGTGAGCATCAATCCAACCCGTCCGGCAAGCCGGGACAACCTCAGTCGCCCGCGAATCCGTTCGCCGAGAATTGGTCCACGCGGCATCGGAGCGCAGCAGACGCCCAGGGTGCTGGGCAGTGATCGCCGGTGCGAAGTTCTGGGTTCGATTACGAATCATCGGTTAATCCGATACGTGGACCCCGTATCCCGCGTTCCCGAGGGCGGTGAGCACGTCGTCGCGATGAGCGGTACCTCGTGTCTCCAGGGTGAGCGCCACT
>NZ_JBEXME010000053.1:0-17095 GCF_040610355.1 Nocardia sp. NPDC004168
AGATCTCCGCGGTCGAGACCACCTACCAATTCCACCAGGGCGTGCTCTTCGTCAGCGCCGCCACCACCAACCTGTGCCCCGGGTTCGCCGGCTAGGTTGTGATGTCCAGGGAGGTTGTCCGGCCTACTCATTGTGGTGAGTCCGGCTGACAGGTGAAGGCCTCCGATTGTGAAGTGGAACTGTCTGGGAACCGCTTCACGAGCCCGGAGGCCTTCGTGTCCCACGCTAACGCAACACTCACCGCGATCACCCGTCTGCGACTGGCAGGTTGATCGTCGATCGCGGCTGGACCTATCGCGCGCCAGCGAAAATGTTCATGGTCTCCCCTCGCACTTCCTCGTCCGTGGCTGCGGCCCGCCTCCCGGTCGACGTTCCAATGCCGGATCGGCCGGAACCGGACGCCTTCTCACGCACCGAACTACGCGAGTGCGTTGGTTCCACCGCAATACCGTCACCGTCCGTGAACCCACTACTTTTGGGGGAGCAGTCAATTCGGCCTCCGGTGCGGCGATCCGTCTGTTCGCTGAGGCCAGCTCGTCGGCTTCCACGCTCGGAATGCCCTCGCGGATCCCCGCATCGACGAGGACCTGCGCCTTCCATCGGAACGAGGTGGCAGGCGAGATTCCTGGCTCGGCCGCTATATCGGCGACGGGCTCGCCGGATCGCAGCCCATCGCACACCTGTCGGCGCATCACTAGCGGAGAGGATTTCGGCGTCGTGACCTCCTGCAGGTCAGTCTGCCTCAACTCTCGTAACCGCGGCCTCCTGGGCGGGGCCAGATCACCCGGACCGACGAATGGGGTCCCGCCAGCGTTTCTCCCAGCTGGCTCGCCGAGACCGTCCGCCCGTACACCGCCTTCCCGGCCGAGCACATCTTTGATAATATAGTCAGATATGAGGAAAGTATCGTTTAATGGCAAATCATGAAACACCCCTCGACTGTCTACGGTTCGCGGACCTCCCCGCGCACGGCGCCGGATCGGAGGAGTCGCTGGCGGCTGACCGCCGCAGCGCTGAGCAGGACCGGCGAGTCCCTCACCGTGCGCGCCGGCGGCGTCCTTGAGCGCAGCCCGAAGAAGGACGGATGACCCCGACGGCCAACCGCTGCCCGACAGAGCAATTCGCCGCCTGCTCGACCTCTTCGAGCGACCCAGTGCGGAGCATCTGACCAAGCAGCAACAGAAGGTCGCCTGCGCACTGCTCGAGGAAGCAGCAGGATGGGTCGGCTGTCACGGCGACCAACTTCTCGCCCTGCGCCTCGGGCTCGTGGCCGGCGAGATCAGTCCCGACACCTACCGCGCCGCTATCACCTACCAGTCACCGACACCGCTGTTCGACAGCGGCGCCCAAGCAACTGCCCACGGCCGCACACACATCAGCATCCAAACCGCCGCGGACGCCTGGTTGTGCCAGTGAATTCCGGCGTCGTTTATCGGCGAAATCGGACGTCGCGTGTGTCAGTTCAGCCGTGATCGTGACGGCGAATAGTGACGTCACTTCGCGCTCATGATGCGGGCGCTTTGTCTCCTGGCAGATGGTTGTCGGCGGTGTTGGTCGCGCTCTGGCGGACTGCTTTGATGATCGTCAGACCTGAACGAGAGCAGGGCTTCTCTTCCGATCCAGCGGTCCCTGTACGGATCGGTGCTCAGGTTCTCGGGATAGCCGCACCCGGACTCTCCCACTGTCCCCTGGCCACCCCGTCCGCGTCCGGCACGACGGCGCACCAGTCGCCCAGCGACGCATCGGCCAGCATGAGGGAGAAACCGTCATCGGTGACCTCGGAGAGTGTGCCGGCTCCACCGGGGTAGTTCCGGTGGGCCAGTTCTCCATGCAGCAGCGGGCCCACGAAAGCGGTGAAGTCGTCTTCCAGGAGCTCCGCGCGGGGGTTCAGCTCCGGCTCTGTGGCCACGCAGACCAGAGAGCGTGGACGCAGTAGTCGGGCCACCTCGGCTGTGCTCTCCGGCGTCACGCGGAACCTCTGCACCCATGAGCGCCGTGCGCCCAGCGCTCACAGACCAAGGTCAGGCGCTCGGATGCTTCCGCCACCCTCGCCCAAAAATCCCCGTCCGCAACGGCGTCAACAGGGTCGGAGACCTCTACGGGTTCAGGAGCCGCGTCGCGCCACCGGAACGTCACGCCCTCACCATGGAGTGCCGCCAGATCGGCGGCCACCTCTGGTGTCGTGTAGACGTGGACCGCCCCATCCCATCCCGACTCGATCTGAAGCCGTCCCGATGCGGTGAACTGACAGTAAGGCCCACGCCCGGCTGCCATTGCCTCGGCGAGACCGATCGCCTGCGGCGGCCGGACCACCGCACCGTTGCGCAAGCCGCGCTGCCCCGCAGGAAGGGGCTCATTCACCAGCAGCCCGCCAACCTCCAGGAAATCGGCGCCGCTCTTCTCGATCACGGCTCCGAGCACCCGGCGAAACTCCGCCGCATACGAACTCCAGGCAGCCGCGTCCGCCAGCTCCTCGCGCACGCTCTCGCTGCGAGGGCTGATGCTCAGCTCCTTGCTCAATTCTTCAGCCACTCGAGGCCCGCCGTTCTCCGTCCGGCCCGATGCCCAGGCCGAAGGTTCCATCACGTTGGAGCCATTCAACACGTCCTCTTCGTCCGCCCGCACGGGGTCTTCGGGGTCTATCTCGCTAACGGTGTTTGCGGCGATCGCCATCAGTAGGTTTGGGCGTTGGGCCAGCGGTCGGCGAAGGTGATCGCGAAGGCGTTGACCGCAGGCTTCCAGCGCATGGTCCATCGTGCCCGACCGCGCCGGTCGGGTCGAGTGATCGGGTGACCAGATACAGGCACTTCAGTGCTGCTTAGGTTCAGGGGGTCAACGCAACACCCGTCGTGACGAGGGAGTTGGTGTTGGGGCGTCCTGCGATATCGGTTGAGGTTCAGCGTTCGTTCTGGGCGTGGATCCGGGAGGGCGAGATCATCGACACCGCGGCCGCGGCGGTTGGTGTGTCGAAGACGATTGGCTGGCGGTGGTTCCGTGAGGCTGGCGGAGTGATGCCGCCACAATGGTGTGAACATTCGACTCGCCCGGCCCGCTTGTCGTTCGCCGAGCGGGAAGAGATCGCCTGTCGCCGTGCGGCGGGTGAGGGTGTCCGAGCGATTGCCAGGTCGATCGGAAGGTCTGCCTCGACCGTCAGCCGCGAGCTCGCCCGTGGCACTCGCCGACCGAAGACCGGATACCGGGCGACTGTCGCTCAGGCACTCGCCGACAAGCGTGCCCGCCGTCCCAAGATGGCATTGCTTTGCCGCGATTCCCGGCTGGGCTCCTATGTCGAGCGGCAGTTGCTGTTGAAGCACAGTCCCGAGCAGATCAGCCGACGGCTGCTGGTCGATTTTTCCGACGATCCGCGGATGCGGGTGTCTCACGAGACGATCTATCAGTCGCTCTACGTTCGAAGACGAGAAGCGCTCAAACGCGAACTGGCACAGTGCTTGCGAACCGGACGCGCGCTGCGCAAGCCACACCGTAAGCCCGACCAGCGTCGAAGTCGGCATGCCGGTGCGGTCTCGATCAGCCAACGGCCGGCCGAAGCCGAGGACCGGACAGTGCCGGGGCACTGGGAGGGCGATCTCATTACTGGGGCCGGGAACGGCTCCGCCATCGGCACGCTCGTCGAACGAGCGACCGGATTCGTCGTGTTGCTGCATTTACCGATCACCCACAAGGCCCTCGATGTCCAGGAAGCGATAACCGCGACGATGTCCACGTTGCCGCGGACTCTGCGTCGGACGTTGACCTGGGACCAAGGCCAAGAGATGGCCAACCACGTCCAGATCACCGCGGCGACCGGTCTCGACATCTACTTCTGTGACCCGCACTCGCCCTGGCAGCGCGGCTTGAACGAGAACACGAATGGTCTGCTCCGGCAGTATTTTCCGAAGTTCACCGACCTGTCCGGCTACCACCCCGACTACCTCGAGTTCGTCGCTGCCGAACTCAACAACCGGCCCCGCAAACGTCTCGGCTGGCGTAGCCCTGCTGAAGCACTCGAGCAGCTACTCTCAGAACCAGACAGCAATCCACCCGGTGTTGCGTTGGCCAGTTGAATCCCCCCGGCTTGCTCGGTCGGGAAGTGGCCTCGGGCTTGGATCGCGCGTCGGTAGCGGGCGTTCAAGGATTCGATGGCGTTGGTGCTGCAGATGACACGTCGGATCTCGATGTCGTAGTCGAGGAACGGGATGAACTCATCCCATGAGTTCTCCCAAAGACGCACTATTGCACCGTATTTCGAGCCCCACCGTTTGCTGAGGGTCACGTCAACGGATCAAGATGATCAAACGCCAGATGTTCGGCCGAGCAGAACCGGATCTACTCCAGAAGCGAATCCTGTGGAGCGACTGAGCAAACCCGATCGCCAGCATCACGAAAATTGTGCCTGATCCAGTATTCAGCCGGACGCGACAAACGCGACAGCCGTTTGTGAGCGGTGAACTCAAGGATGCCCAGGCGGGGATGTCGCCATCGAATGAGATAAGTCCTGCAGAAGAGTGCGATCTGCCCGTCGAACAGGGCTGTGAGGGGTGACGACCCGGTCAAGAGCACGCACTGCCACGACTCGCGTGCTGATACTCCCCGGTGAAGTCCGCCTACGCAGAAGGGCAAGAAGAATGGCGGCGCCACGCTCGCACTCTGTGGAACATGGACTGCCACGGGCCCACCGCAAGGCGGCCCCGCGAACAAGCATGCTCGCCTCGGCCGAACGCAGGCCGACGTAACGCCATCGGCGGCCCGCCGATGGACAATCCACATCCACACCACGAGAAGGTTTCGCCTTGTCCTACCCTCCGATACCTGGCACACCCCCATCAGGGCCGCCACCGAACCAGCACGGTCAGCCGCAATATCGACCGCCGCAACCCAACCCCAGGGGACAGTGGGTGACGCCGGTGCTCTACATCGGTGGCGCCATCGCTGCGGTGATCATCGCGGACAGCCTGGGGCTCACCATGGAGGGTCTTGTAATTCTTCTGATCCTCGCGACCCCTGTGGTTCTGGTGTTCCTGATCATTCGAGCGCTGATCCGAGTCGGGGACAAGAGGCCCCGGCTGTCGTCGTAGCCCCGCCGATGTCCGTCGGCCCACCGCCCGGCTGGTACCTGGACGGACAGGGGTTGATGCGGTGGTTCGACGGAGTTCGTTGGACCGACGTGGTTCAGCCTCCACCGCCCCAGGGCGGCTCCGAGCAATAGTCCGTTGACGCGCCTACCTGTCGTAAGGGGAAGCATAAGTAGCTGCCGACGGTTTCGTGGCTGAGGCCGAACTCTTGTGCATGGGGCTTGGTAGCCACAGATGTCGAGTGTGCGGCACGGCTGATTCCCATCTGGGGTGCGGCGATGCCCATTCCCTTGCCGAACATGTGTGCCTGGGCTACACGCTCAACGGCATCGCCGTGCGCGGGCCGCCCACAGAGTGAATGTTCCCCAACCTGGATCTGCTCGAGGGTGCCGCGGGCCTGCAGCTATTGCGTTCGGGTGAGGTTGTCCAGGATCGCGGTGGAGATTTCGGCGAGCTGGTCGAGCTGGGCGGGGTGAGGACGTCGATTACCAGCTGGCGGACGTGGGCGCTGTGGCTGGGTGCGGCTTGTTCCAGGGTGGCGTGGCCGTGTTTGGTCATGACCACGGCCACCGCGCGGGAGCCGACGCTGCGGCGCTCGACGAGCCCGCAGCCCGACATCCGGGTGAGCTGGTGGTGCACGCGGCTCTTCTCCCAGCCGAGCAGCTCGACCAATTCGAAGGCGCGCAGTTGGTGCTCGGGGCGCCGGAGAGTCACCATCGCCGGGCGCACGATCCGCACCGGACAGACCGCCTGGTCCGACGCCGCCACAGGCGCCGGGCCGTCCACCATCGACCCGCAGACCACCGAACACACGATCACCCGGTCCAGATCCTGACCTTCAGCGGCCCGCCGATGCGCCAGCCTGTCGTCTTCGGCGGCCCGTTCGTAATGAACACCAAGGTCGAGATCGCCAAGGCCTTCGCCGACTACCACACTCGCCATCGGGTCAGTTCGCGTCCGAATAGAGTCGGCGACCGCGTGTCACTCGTAGCCGTAAGTGGCGGTAAATCTGATATCCCCGCCCTCCAACAGAGCGGGGGAACCTCAGGCCAGTTGCGATTCCCCATAGGCGGCCAGCTGTTACCGCCATCTGGCACACTGCCGGCATCCCGCCCGAACATCCGCTCATGCCGATTATGTGTTGTCCAAGTCTCAGCTCCGGTTTGATACGAGGCGGCCGGCGCCCGAACGCACTGACATGCGAAGAGCGTGCGTGGGTAAGGGGCCATGTTCTGGAAGCGCCTCACGGTGGCCCACACTGCTGTCGCGCAGTGTGGGCCACGCCGACCGTATCCACCTATCGAAACAGGGTCGGGTTGCCCCAGGCAAGTGCTGGCAGCTTGGCCGCGCGGCCCACCGCAGCCATCGCCCCGGCGAGCATCGGATTGTCATGCGTGTCCGGGCGGTAGGCGACCAATCGCAGTCGCAGGACATCGGCCACGTCGTAGCGGATCTTCTGGGGCCGACCGAGGCGAGCCTCGACTTGCGGTTGCGCCTGACCATCCAGAAACACCTGAAAATAGCCGCTTTGCGCGGCGTCTGCGGCGTCGTCGGGTATTCCGACGACGGACTCAAAAGTGCTGAAAGAGCGGCCCAAATTGTACTCGATGGGGCTGCGCGCGTCACTGCAGAAGTTCACGCACCGGTGCACGATGCTGTTGCCATAGTAGATGCCATTGAGATCAACCCCAGTCAGCCGCAGATCCGCGCCGCGCACAACAGGTTGCAGCGCAAGAGTCAGCAGAGTCGACTCGCGCGCACCCGAAGGCGCCCGCGCGGTAGACGAGTCGAAGGTCGGACCGACGTAAGCACCGCGTGGTGGTGTGGGGTGTTCCGAGACGCCGCTCAACGCAGCGAGCAGGTCATTGACTCCCGCAGTGGTGAACTCGCTGACCTTGTAGTAGGTGGTGGAGTGCGCGCCGAGGAATACTGGGATCTCGTCGGCCGAGCGTCCCGGCAGCACCACCGGCAGCACTCTGCGAGTCTCCTTTCGCAGATCCCGGGTCAGGCCGTCGCGGATGATCGCCGCCTCGAACTGCGCGCCGCGTCCCTCATCCGCCGCGGCGGTGCCATCCGCACGCCGCTTGTACGCTGGCGAGGCTATGACCAGGACGAAATCAGCCGAGATGAGTTGGTCGATGGCCCACAGCGACCAGTCACGGCGCTCGTACTCATCCCAGGCGTCGATTCGAACATCGACACCGGCCTCCGAACGAAGGAAGGTGCAGAACTCCAGGACCAACTGCCTGTGTTCGGGTGTGTCGTGCGAATACGACACGAACACCCTGGGGGCTGCGGAATCCGAGGATCGCTCCGTGCTCACTCGAACGCCTCTGCTCTCGTTGCTGACTGCGCTATGCCACGCGAAATGCATGCGGAACCATCGCCGTAACGTGCCCGTAGCGACAAGACTAGCGCCGGTCCCGTCACGGATCTGCGGTCAGTATTGGGGAAGTGCCCGGGCAGACGCTGCGTCTGAATGGTCGATGCCAATAGGTATGACCGTTCCTTCCTCGGTTGCAGTCCAGCTTCGGCTACAGATGCCCAGCTGGAAGGCGGGTTTGGCCTCCGCCAGTGTATTCTGACAGCCGCGACTGTCGACTCTCCACATCGGACCGGATGGCTGAAAGTATATGTCTGAAGCAGATGACAGTGCATGAGGCGAGGCGCCAGAGATTCGACCGAACACGCAGCAGACTGAGCCCACGGCCCTGGCAGTAAATTTCGTTCCAGCTGAAGAACATTGCCAGCCGTTCGGCCGCCTCGCAGTAGACTGACTGACCACTAGACTTGCCGAAAGGACGGTGGATGAGGACGATGTGCTCATCGCCGAGCGCCGTCACTCCGCGGTTGCCCCTGGTACAGTCGCTGCCCAACGACTCACGCTGCGAGACCCACGAGTCGATCTCGAGACCTGAACAATGGGGCAACATGGAGGACAGCATCCGGCGCGGCACTGTTGGGCGTTCTCCGCGATACACAGTGAGTCCACCGTGGAATCGATAGATTTCTCTGAAGACAACCGGGTCCAGCAGAGAGCCGACTTGATCCGGCAGGTGCGAGCCCTGCGCAATGCGGTGCCGGAACTTTCGGTCGATGACATTGCCGAGGAAGCCACTAGACAACTTGAGGCTGATCACCATCGCCGCAGCATATCCGAGTGGGCGCGTGGTGCAACCGGAACCGTGGCAGATGATCCAGTAGTGCCCTGGGTTTCTTCCACCACAGCGAGGAGCTTGCTGGAGCAAGATAGCATCCCCGAATGGGACCAGCTGTGGGCGATAGTAAAGACTCTTGCCACATACGCCGGACTTCGCGAAGAATTTCCCTTGCGTAAAAACTGGTACGAACTTTATTGCAATGCGGTCGATACCGTTGACCTGGATGCCACTCGCGAGCGCGAGTGGCGCAAACATTCACTTAAGCGTGAATCCGAACTCCATCAACTGCTTGATCGAGCAAAAGGGAAGCCCGGCGGGAGCAATTGGTCGTTTCACGGAAGAAAAGCCGCTCTCAATGAAATCATTACATGGATAGCCGACCCCGATAAGGGGCCAGCCGTCAAGGTGGTGACCGGAAACCCCGGGTCGGGGAAGACGGCTATAATGGGACTGGTCGCCGCCCTGGCACACGCCGAATATAGACATTCAGTCCCGTTTCATACTTTGCCTGTCGGCGCGCAAATTTCGAATGAGGGCATGGTCGACTCGATAGTTTATGCCGAAAACCTCAGTGTTGAGGATATCCAGGACCGCATCAGCGCTGCGGCGAATGTTCGATCGACTACTGCGAGGACTGCACCGTTGCGGCCCGGGTTGCATCGAGGCCGGTGCACTGTTCTGCTAGATGCGGTGGACGAGGCGAGTGATCCAAGCGCTGTAATAAAAAAAGTCTTACTTCCGCTAGGAAGTTCCGATGATAGCAATATTCGACTGCTCCTCGCGGCACGGCCGGACATTCTACCCCACCTCGGATTGCGACGATCGGATACTATTGATCTGGATTCCGCGCAGTACTTTGAGGAAGATGCGCTAACCGCATTCATCGTACATGTTCTGGAGAGCGCGAGTGATGACAGCATATTCTCTGATCTGCCACGAAATGTGGTTGAACCCATCGCGCGAGCTATCGCTGATGCGGCAGGTACTTCTTTTCTAGTTGCTCAAATTGTGTCTATAATGCAGTCTTCTCAGCGAGATCTGCCGGATCCGATGGACCCGATATGGCTGAGCGGCCTTCCTAAGCGACCTGGTGATGCTTTGCGTGCTGACCTCGACAAGCGGCTCGGGCCAGACGCCAGCCGAGCGCGAGATCTATTGCGGCCTCTGGCGTTTGCTGAAGGCCCAGGACTGCCGCAGCCGAACATCTGGGCTGCGGTGGCTACACGGATCTCGGGAACACTGTACAGCGACGAGGATCTACGGTGGCTACGTCAGAACGCTGGTGCGTACTTTACGAATGCGGCCGATGGTGAGGAGACCGGGTGGGAAGGCCCCACGCTCGTGCACCGTCTGCATCACCGGTCGCTCGCCGAGCATCTTCGCGATGGTGTCGATGCGACTGATGTCCATGCAGCGTTCGTAGAGGTGCTGCGTCTAAGCGTTCCCCCCAAGCCAGACGGAACCCGAGACTGGCCGAGCGCCCATCCGTATGTTTCCAGACACCTTGCAACGCATGCGCGTCGCGCTGGGTTGGTTGACAAGGTCATACTCGACGCGGAGTACCTCGTACATGCTGAGCCGAGCACGCTGCTTGATGCTCTGTACACAGTTGCGACAAATGTCGGGCATCAACTGCGCGCTGTATATCGCTGTTCAGCAGCGCACCATCGCACTCTCCCGCCGTCTCGGCGCCGCAGCGTGCTTGCAGTAGATGCTGCGCGGTTTGGGGCGACAGCTCTCGTACGGGACCTGAGCCCAGGGCTGCCGTGGGCACCCCGGTGGGCTACGGGTCAACTCACACATCACGCTCATCGGGCAACATTGACCGGCCACGTCGGAGCGGTCCGTGGCGTTGCGTGGACTACCCTCCGGGGACGTCCCGTCGCGATAACCGGTGGATACGATGAGACAGTTCGAGTGTGGGATTTGACGACCGGCTCGGAACACAGCGTTCTTGTAGGACATTCTCGCCAGGTCAGTGCTGTAGCTTGCAGCGAGGTCGATGGCCAGCCGGTCGTGGTCACATCGAGTCGAGATGACACTGTCCGGGTGTGGGATTTGACGACTGGAGTAGAGCGCTGTCGTCTGGTTGGACACACAGACTCGGTAAATGCGCTTGCCTGCTCTGCCATCGACGGGCGCTCTATAGCGATTACCGGTGGATACGACGAGACGGTGCGGGTATGGGATCTTTCGACCGGTACAGAACTTAGCGTCTACCGCGGGCATACGAATGCCGTGAATGCTGTCGCGATAGCCGGGGAAGCAGGGGATCCCCTTGCTGTGACAGCTGGCCGGGATGGTGCGGTATGGGTGTGGAATTTGGCGACCGGAGCCGGTCATGTATTGAAGACTGAGGGAATCGGCTCGGTGAATGCGTTGTCGTGCACAACAATCGGCGGTCGACATCTTGCAGTCGCCGCGAGCGACGATGGGACAGTGCGAGTTTGGGACCTGACGACACGAGAGCCGCGGGTGCTGCTCGAAGGTATACACGACTCGATGAACTCGCTTGCCTGCACCACTGTCGATCGAGAGCCGGTGGTAGTGTGCGCCAAAGACGATCGAACGCTGCGAGTGTGGGATCTGGTCACAGGTGCGGAACGCGCTGCTCTGCGAGGTCACACGGCGGCCGTGAACGCGGTGGTCTGCGCGACCGTTGATCATCGTGCCGTCGTGATCAGCACCAGCATCGACCAAACCGTACGACTCTGGGATCTGGAAGACCTCGAACACTCCGAATCGCTACCCGGACATACGCATTCGATTACCGCGCTTGCCTGCACTTCTAACGAGCAACACTCGGTGGCAGTTACCACTAGCCTCGATCACACGGCACGTGTATGGGATCTAGCGACGGGTTCAGAGCTGGCGGTTCTTCTTGGTCATACCGGCGCGGTCAATTGCGTGGATTGTATTGTGATCAACAAGCGTACATTCGCGGTCACGGCCGGTGTCGACCGCATCGTGCGGGTCTGGGATCTCCTCGACGGGAAAATACACATGGAACTCCTGGGTCACCGCGAACTGATCAATGCGGTAGCCTCCCACAACGTCCAGGGACGTCCCATTGCGGTCACCAGCAGCTATGACCAAACTGTTCGAGTGTGGGACCTGGACTCCGGTGTTGAACGAACCAGTCTTCAAGGACACGAACGCCTAGTTACCGCCGTATCGTTCACCTCGATTGACGGAGAGCCTGTCGTTGTAACTGCCAGTCTCGATGAGACAATCCGAGTGTGGGATCCAATGACGGGCCGTCAACGCGCAGTCCTTCGCGGGCACGTCGGCGCGGCGAATGTACTGACGTGTACAACCTTTTGCGGAATACCCGTGGCGGTCACGAGCGGCCTGGACAAGACGGTTCGGGTTTGGGATCTCAATTTACTTATCGAGCGTGCGGCACTTAACAATCGCTTCGGCACCGTCGATGCACTCGCGTGCGTAACCATCGCTAGCGAACCTGCCGTTGTCTTTGCCAGCGAGAACGGGACGATTCAAGCTTGGGAGTGGCTTACTGATAAATTGGAGGTAATTACCGACTGGCACGAACCAAATGCAGTCCTCGGCATCGGTGGCAGCGAAATAGTTCTCGGACTCGGGAACGACGTCATACTTCTCGGACACCAGTCGCGTTTAGATTAGGCGATTCGGATATCAATCACTGCAAGGGCGCGACCAGACGCAGGCGCACCGTTCAAGAAGAACGTGGTCGGTCCGGTCGACGTGAAATTAGCCAACGCACTAAACACTGCCCTCACGATGCGGGCGGCCACCTGTCTTCTATCGCAGCCCGTGCATGCGCCACTGCGGCATCTTCTGAGGGCAAGAAATCCATAACCAGCAGCAACGCTTGGCGCCCAGCGTCTCCGATGTTCGCACAGCGCTTGACCAGCAACGCGAGCTGTATTTTCGCGTTGCCGCCAGTCGATCCTTGTCTCTCCAGAATATAGGCGGGCATCAGGCTCATGAACTGTTGACGAGTGGTGGAATCTTTCAGGTCTTCAATCTCCGCCATCGCCACCGCAATCTCTCGGATCGCGTCCTCGCTGAGACGAAAACCGGACTGCGGTGCCACATGTTGGGATCGCAGTCCGCGATCGATCGCCTCGTCTAGCTGCGTCACTCGGCCGTCGGGTCGTGCCGCAGCAGCCGCAGGCTCACTGGCTTCAAGCACTCGAAGTAAGCGAGCCTTGATGATCACGTAGACCAAGTCGTCGATAGAACTTGGAACGATGATGGACGAATGGTCACCCGGTAACTCACCGGTGTCAGGGAACACTGATTTCGCCGACTGCGGCGGCACGACCCGGTCTGTGATGCCCGCGTACACCCCAAAGGGTATCGGCGCACTAATCGTGGAGAACTCCTTAGCGTATACAATCTGCTGAAGGATGACCTTCTGAGTTTCAACGATCTTTTCGTTTAGCGGCCGCAACTCGATTTCTTGGGGATTCCGGCTCCACCACTTACGCAACGGGAGCAGGTACTCCGAGCCCGAGTTGGGAGTGGCGAACATCAACACCTGCCGCACACGGCGTAAGGCGAGTCCATGTCCTTGATGCAGCTGCTGGACCAGATATCGCTGTACGATGAGTCCACCCTGGCTGTGCCCGGCGAACACGATGGGGCGGTCTGGATGCAGTTCCTCAGCAAGCCGAGTTCCAAGATATCCAGCCACAGTGTCCAGGTCGGGAATCTGCCTTTTCGGATCCAACTCTATAAGCTTGCTGGGATACTCGACCGCGATAATCTCTATACGCCCGGCGAGCTCTTCGTCGCGTAGCAGCAGATTGCAGAGTGGATCCCACTTGCTACCTTCGGACAAAATCCCGTGCACCAATACAAGTGCTACCTTTTCAGGCACCCCGTCACCCCTGATTCCACTGTCTGCCTCGTTCGAGGCGTCAATCATGCTGCGAGTCAGAGCTCACCCTACCGCGCCGACCGACGGCGAGACGGGCGTACACGTAACCCAGATCTCCTAGCTTGAGTTTTAACCCCGGAGCTGGGTTTTCAGTACCCCGGGTCATCATGGGTGAAGCCCTTGGTTGATCATGTCTCCTTGCGACAGAAAGACTTTCGATAAACCAAGGGCTTCGGTGAACAGTGTGCACGACACCGGCTGCGCCGGTGCGGTCGGGGAGCTGTCGGCATTCCGGCAGGAGTTGTATCGGTGCCTGCCCCGGCGGGCGGACGCGGTATTCGATGTGGTGGACGCGGTGTTGTGCGCGGACGGGCCGGTGCGGTCATTGCCGGAGCTGTCACTGGTCGGCGAGCATCGCCGGGGCCACGGCAGCGTCTATGCGGCACTGGACCGTGGTCGGATCGACATCGCACGCCTGCGGCGGGCACTGGTCTCGGTGCCACTGCCGCGGGCCGCGGACGGTCGGTTGGTGCTGGCGGTGGACATCACCTCCTGGTTGCGACCGGAAGCGCATACCTGCCCGCAGCGGATACTGTGTCATACCTACGGGCGCGCCAAGAACACTCATCACATGATTCCCGGCTGGCCGTACTCGGTGGTCTGCGCCTTGGAATCGGGGCGTAGTTCTTGGATCGCGCCACTGGATGCGGTGCGGCTGACACCCGGTGACGAGGCCGCCGCGGTCACCGCGGACCAGCTGCGCACCGTGATCGGCAACCTGATCGAGGCCGGGCACTGGCGAGGGGGTGATCCGAATATCTGGATCGTCGCCGACGCCGGCTACGACGCACCCCGGCTGGCGTTCCTGCTGGCAGATCTGCCCGTGGCCGTGCTGGGCCGGATGCGGTCGGACCGGGTGCTGCGCCGCCGCGGCACCCGCATGGCAGCCCGGGACGACCGGACGCCCACCGAGGCACGGCGGCGAGTTCGTCTTCGGCGATCCCGCGACCTGGGGTGAGCCCGACACAGCCGTCACGACCGACACCCGCCTCTACGGACCGGCCACAGCTCGGTCATGGAATCGCTTGCACCCCGGGCTTACTCACCGGTCATCCTGGACTTCCCAGGCCGGGAAACTTCCGGTGCTCGACGGCACCGTGATCCGACTCGACGTCGACCGGCTGCCCAGTGGCGCCATCCCGAAACCGGTGTGGTTGTGGCATTCGGTCGTCGATCTGGATGCCGCCGAGGTCGGTGCTGTGGCAGGCATTTCTGCGGCGGTTCGATATCGAGCACACCTTCCGCATGTTCAAACAAACCCTCGGCTGGAACGTCCCGAAACCCCGCGACCCCGCCGCCGCGGAGAGATGGACCTGGCTGCTCCTGGCCGCCTACACCCAGCTGCGCCTTGCTCGTGAACTCACCGTCGACATCCGGCGGCCGTGGGAGAAACCCGCAGCCCCACAACGACTTACACCAGCACGTGTCCGTCGAGGTTTTCGGCACCTCCGCCGGAAAGCAGCCTGTCCCGCCAGTGCACCGAAACCCTCCCGCCCCGGACCCGGTCGACCAGCCGGCCACCGCAACCAGCGTCCGGCACCCCGCTACGACGTGCACATCAAAACACCCAGCAACCAGAAGCCACCCAAACCTGCCGGGCCACGACCCCGCCGAACAGGATAAACCCAGCTCAGGGGTTAAAACTCAAGCTAGGTTCTGTCTCCTAATCGACCGAACAGGGTGTTCGGGATGCCTCGGTGGTGCGTCATGTCTGCTGTGTCGAGGCTGGCGGTTGATCGGTATCGGGTGTTGACGGACGAGCAGTGGAAGTTGCTGGATCTGCTGTTGCCGAAATACGAAGGGCGAGATTCGCTGCCGCAGTCGGCCAGATCCTATCCCACCGCGCCCGGCGGTGGACTCATTTGTGTGACTGGTACTTCCACCGGTACCCACTGCTGAGACTCGGCGTCCCACCCCAACACCTTTCCGTGCACGCCAGGCGCGGTGGGATCGAGGTCGAGCAGAGCCAGACGGGCGTCGTCCGGGAGATCGGCGGTGACCAGAATCGCTGCGGCATCCACGTTCTCGATGTCGAGCACGGTCACCACCTCGACACCACTGTCGGATCGCCGTGCCCGCCCAAACCAGCGTTGGCGTAACTTGGTCGGGAACGCTGCCGCACCGTCGGCCGCACGCTCACCCAGCGCTTCGAGAAACGCCTTACCGAACACAGTCGCCGCGGGCGCAACCGCACCGAACGCAGCCGCTGACCACTGGAGCACATCATGCGGCAGTGAGCCGATATCTACCGGCGGCGGGCCAGCTCCATATGATGGCTGCACGGCATCTCCGCTACCGGCGCCTCCCGGGCTCGAATGTGATTGATTCACGGTTTCCCCACCCTCATCGCTTCAGTGCGCACCGATAGTACGCCACTCGGCCTCTGCTCTAGACGGTGCAATCCGACCCGTACCTAGATGTCGCCGGCGGCCACCTCCCCACAAGATCTCGGCTTGACCGGGCCCGGGGTCTGTCCAGCCAACGGCTCCTCTCTGTGTCAAGTCGTCGTGAGCAGAGAGATACCGGCATCTCGCAGCATGGTGCGGTAGACGACGTCGGCGAGGCGGCGTTTCAGGCACCGGAGTGCCTCTTTATGGCCTTTTCCGGCTGTCCGCTTGCGTTGGTAATAGGCCCGTCCTGGGGTGTCTCGGCGGATCTGGGTGATTGCGATGACGTGCAGTGCGTAGTTGAGCTGCCGGTCGCCGGCGCGGGAGAGACGTTGCCGTTGAACGTCGCCGGAGGAAACTTCGATCGGGGCGCCCCGCAGTAGGAGGCGAATGCCGCTGCTGATCGAAAGCGCCGAACGTCGCCGGTGTGGGCGAGGATTTTGCAGCAACGACGACTCCGATGCCGTAGACGGTGGTGAGCTGGGTTCTCGACTCGGTGACCGCGGCCGTTAGCGAGCCGGTCGCGGCTTCGATGCGGCGATCGAGTCGGCGCAGCTCGCCGACCAGGTCGACGGCGATCTGCCGCAGCGTGCGGCCCCAGTGGTCACGAGGTCGCAGGGAGCGCAGCACCTGGGCAGCGGCATCGGCGGTGAGCCCTCTGGATAGCCCGGCGGGCACCAAGCGGGTCAGCAGGCCGTGCAATCGGTTGGCGGTCTGAGTGCGGGTCCGGATCAGATCGTCGCGGTGTTCGGTGAGCGTGCGCAGCGCTTCGATCGTGTCGTCGATCCTGACCGTGCTGATCTTGTCGCTGGTGAGCGCGGCGATGCCGATCGACAGGGCATCGGCCTCGTCGGTCTTGCGGCCGTGGCCGGTCGATAGCATCCGCACCCGGTGTGCGAGTTTGGCTGGCACGTCGAGAGATTCGATGCCGTCATCGGCCAGACGCTGCGCCAGCGGCGCTCCGAGGCCGCGGGCGCCTTCAACCGCCCAGACAGCCTTCGGCCATCGACGTGCGAAACGGCGCAGTTGCCGATAGCCATCCCGGTTGACCTCGACCCGGATGGACGCCAAAGGCTGACATCTGCGGTCGACGGCTACAGCAGTCCATGACGGCTTATGCGGGTCGACGGCGATAACGGTCTGATCGCCGAGAGCGGGCAGTGACACGTGACCTCCACGAAACCTTGTGAACGGTAATTGGTTCCGGCAAGGAGGCACACCAACTTAGGGCATAGCAGACCTCTCTCAAGCCACCCCGACCGGCGGCTGCGGCCGGGACACACGCCGTTAGAAAGCCAACCCCGAACGGGCGACAGGTGTAACTAGAGCGACCCCGGCCGCAGCCTCGTAGATCATGGCTGCAGACCACGATCTACAGCCCCAATACAACAAGTTGGTACCTCTCTGCTCACGACGACTTGACACAGAGAGGAGCCGTTGTATTTACAGTCCCGATGGTGGGTGTGGGTGCAGGCCGCAGCGTACTCGGCCGGTGTCCGGTAGCCCAGCGCTGAATGCCGGTGCCGCAGGTTATGGTCGGTCTTGAAG
>NZ_JBEXME010000054.1:0-16686 GCF_040610355.1 Nocardia sp. NPDC004168
GAGCCCAGGCCCATTTCGGTGAAACGCCGTTGCAGCTCGATGGCCATCTCGTGCGCCTCGCCGCCGTCGGCGGGATCGTAGAAATGCGTGATCGCGACGTAGGAGCCGGCGGGCAGCGCATCGATGTACTGACGCATGATCCCCGCCGGATCGAGATCGTCGTCGACGTGATGCAGGATGCCGCACAGGATCAGCGCCAGCGGTCGGGTGAGGTCGAGGTGCTGGGTCACCTCGGAGTTCGCCAGCAGAGTTTCCGGCGCGGTCAGATCCGCAGGCACGAACCGTGTGTGCTCGTTGCGCTCAAGTAGTACGCGGCCGTGGATATTGCACACCGGATCGTTGTCGACGTAGACCACGCGCGCCGCGGGGTTCTGCTGTTGCGCGATCTCGTGTGTGTTGCCGACGGTCGGCAGACCCGCCCCGACATCCAGCAGCTGACCGATGCCGGCGGTACCGACTAGATAACGCACCACCCGGTGCAGCCAGCGGCGATTCATCCAGGCGACATCGCTCTGCCGCGGCGCGACCTCGGCGACTTTGTCGCGTACGTAGCGGTCGACTTCGTAGTTGTCCTTGCCACCGAGGGTGGCGTCGTAGACGCGGGCGATGCTCGCGCGCGTCGTGTCCACACCCACGGGAGCGCGGACGCCGGTCTGAGGAGACGGATCAATCGACACAAGTACTCCAATGGTCCTGCGTTGCAGCCGCACTATCCAGTGCCGCAACGTCTTCGGATGAGCTAATGGCGCGTCGGAGCACAGGTCTCCATTGGCTGCGGGTCACGCTCGAACAGGCGGGCAGCTACTGGTGAGCTGACGGCCTCGCGGGGTTCCGAGTGAATTCGGCAGATGTGCTACGTCATTGTGACGCAGTAGTTTTCCTCTCCACTTCTTTGCCGCTGGATCGCCGTCTTCTTCGAGCGTCAGCTGCCACTCAGTGATGCCGGTGTTTCCGCTGCGTCGGGATTGCGCCGCGTCGGGTGAGTCGCCGCGGTCGAGCTGGAAGGTGGCCCCGATTGTGTCCTGGTCGCACACGACGACAGTCGACCGTCCGCCTTGGCGAGCGATGATGTTGTTGAGTTCACGTCCCACCCTCGCGGTCAGCTGCGCCCACGACTCCGCGCCCTCAGCAAATGGCATGTCGGGCATCAGCTCCGAGGGCGACTCGAAGCCTGCATAGATCTCATCTATGAGCGCTCCGTCGGCCGTTCCGTAGTTGCGGCAGCTCAGACTCGCCAACACGGGTGGATGGCCCAGGAACGCGGCCATGGTGTTCGCGGTGTCTTCAGCTCGGGCTACGTCAATGTGGTGAATCACCTGTGGTTGCAGATGCTGCGCGGCGAGCCGTTGACCGAGTAACCGCGCGTGCTGCTGACCTGCCCTGTCCAGACCGCGGCATCGCCTCGGGCCCATGAATTCGTTGCGGGCATCGCTTGGTGCATGTCCGTGGCAGATGAGGAGCAACCGTACGTCTGCGTGTGTGTTGCCGCTGTTCACCGCGTCTCACATCCTTTCGCATGCCGCTGATCCCGGGCATGTCGACGGTATGGCTCGCTGGCATCCGGCCACTACAAATGTGCGCAAATGTGCGCAATCGGTTGACGCATAGAAGCTTCAACTGTGACTCTGGAGATGCAATCGCACACTTCCACAACAAACAGAAGGGCTGTCCAGCACATGAAAGTACGGTTCATCGGCGGTGAGTCAGGCGGCGACGGGTCGCCGCGCCTGTATGCCAGCGACCGGGACACCTACCTTGTCCAAGGGTGGAAGACCGACGACGACAGTCGAATCGAGATTCCCCACCGGCTACTCGCCTTCAGTCCGGCCGGAACCTGCTTGACGGGCCTCGAAGACTCCGGACATGGAACGTTCTATCTGTCTGGCAAACCCGTCATCGACTCGGAAGCGCTGGCACAGATGAAGATTCCCGACCACGAGACCGCCGTGGAGGTGGCGATCGGCCAGGAGGTGCGCCCGGATGCAGCTACTGCTCGGGGCTGAACGATTTCGCGCGGTGCTCGGCTCGGCGAAGCACCGCGCGTTCCACCTGGAGACACGAGACGACTACCTGTCCGAGAACGAGGAACCTTCGTTGGCTGCGTTCCGGGAAGACGAAACAATCGACCCAGGCGGGGAGTGGTTCGCCGGATGGCAGCGACAGGTCGAAGCGGCAGTCGAGCGCGGCGTGGTGATGCAGCGAGCGCGCATTGTCTCCGAACCGCATACCCTCTACACCCGATACCTGCTGGCGCTGACCCGTCACAACGTTGCGGCTGGCGAGGACGTCCGCTACCTGGCCCGGCATCTGGCCGAGACTACTGACTCCTCCGCGGATGACTTTTGGCTGTTCGATGACAATTTGGTCGCCTACAGCCTGTTCGACGAACGGGGATACTGGGTCGGTGCCGCCTCCACAGACGACCCCGTCATCGTTGCCTACGCTGCAGAGGTGAGGGACCGGGTCTGGTCGGCGTCCACACCCTACGTCGAGTACCTGACTCGCCGGTGACAGGCGCCGCCCAGAGCAAGCAGGTACTCGGGACGCGCCTGCGTGAACTTCGCAAATCTGCACGGCTCAGCGGACGCGAACTCGGCAACGCCGCAGGCTGGCACTGGTCGAAGGTCTCGCGCATCGAGACCGGCAAGCAATCACCGAGCGAGGCGGACCTCGAGGACTGGTGCCGTATCTGCGGGGCTGAACTCGTGCTACCGGACCTGATTGCGTCACTGCGCAATGCCCGAGCCCAGTGGGCGGAGTGGAAGCGTGTGGCCGCAGGCGGCCACGCGCATCGACAGCGCCGCGGCGTCAAACTCGACACGGACGCGCATGCAGTCCGGATCTATTCCTCGGTGATCGTGTCAGGACTACTGCAGACCGAGTCGTATGCACGTGCGGTCCTGTCGACGTGCATCGGATTTCTTGGCACCTACGATGACCTCGAAGAAGCGGTCAACGCACGGATGACGCGAGGAAGTGCCCTTCGCACCGGCCGAACGAAATTTTCGGTGCTGCTCCACGAACCTGTGCTTTACACGTGCGTCGGTGACGAAGAAGTCCGAAAGGCGCAACTGCAGCATCTGCTCGATACGGGATTCGGCAACCCGCGCCTCGTGCTGGGCATCGTCCCAATGAGATTCCAATTCGTATACACCACAACTAGTTTTGCGCTCTACGATGCGCGACTCGCGCTCGTCGAGACGCTCAGTGCGGAACTCTCGATCACAACGCCCTCAGAGCTGCTGTACTACGAGAAGGCCTGGGAAGGCCTTCGCAGACAGGCGGCTTACGGCGACGAGGCTCGAGCGATGATCATCCAAGCCGGACGAGCGACCGAGCCGTAGCTTCAACGTGACGATCTGAGGCACCAATTTGTCGCCTTACGACGAGTCGCAAGGTGGGCACTGGAATCATCCCAGCGGTTCACTCGGAGAAAGGTGACGAGTCGACCATGAGGTCGAACCCGAATCTGCGCAGAAGAGCGGTTCGCCCGTCGGGGACGGCTTCGGCTTCCCGTGCCACGGCCGCGGTCACGAGGCGCTTGAAGTCCAAGCGTGGATGGTGGGAGATGATCTCGGCGACCCACTGCGGGTCGAGTTCTTGTATGCGGTTGCCGAAGAGATCGACCCCTGCGCCGGCGGCGAGTGCTCCAGCGAGGTCGGAAAGGTCGGAGTCGGCGCCGAGGGTCATGTGGTCGGCGATGCCGTCTCGGATGAGGGCGACCCGATCGGCGGGCACGTCCAGTTCGCCGAGCAGGTGGGCGGCGTGCTCTGCGCCGCGGACTGCGAAACAGCGGTTCGGCTGGGGGTTCTCCAGTTCGATGTCGTGCAGCATGGCCGCGGTGTAGAACAGTTCGTCATCCAGTTGGGCGCCGTGTGCGCGGGCGAGTGTTTTTCCGAAGGCCCAGACGCGGTAGGAGTGGTTGAGCATGCTGGCGCTCAGCACGCCATGCGCTTCTCGTCCGGCGGCCAGCGCGAAGGCTGTGTCGGGTGGCTGCAGCGCTGTGAGGTCGAGTCGGGCGGCCGCTGTTCGAGCACCGAAGAACGACGCGATGCGACCACCCAGCAAGCCGGGCATCGTAATGAGCAGAAGCCCGAGCAATTGATTCATCTGACGACGAGTCAAATTCCCTCCGCTGGTGACAGCCCAGTTCCAATCGAACCCCTGGGGCGGCGCCATGACACACCTCGACTTCCTTGAAGCAACAGTATGCGAGAATCACGCGAATCGTGGCGCAAAGTCGGCCGCGGGCCGCGATGTATCTCCACACCAGAATTGGCAGCCCCGGTCCCTTCCGTCAATAGCAGTAGCCAACCCACTTTGTACAAGCAATTGCAGACCATCACCCACACCGGGTGGCCGAATCGCTTTCGAGCTGAATGGGTATCGCCGCAGAACGCCATGAAACCGCTCGCTGTATCATCACCGATACAGCCGCGCGCCGGTTGTTCGAGCGCGTTCTTTCGTCGGGTGGTTCGCTCCCACCCCAATGCGTAACGAGCAAGACCGTATTTACTATCGGGCCGGAGCGGGCCTATGGCGACGATTTCGATGGTTTCCCTGCGGTAGCCGTTGGCTGCCAGTGGCTTTTTCGCTCATCGGCGGTGCGGTCATCTCACGGAGCGCTATTGTTTCTTAGACTTCGATCTATTGTCGATTAGTGCCCATCGCGTGGATCCGGTTGGGCACTAATCGCATTAAGTGGCGCATTGTCGGTGGTGAGTGAGATCCTCGACGGGCGGATCGTGCCGGGAGGTGAGTATGGGAAGCGCTGTCACCGCGGTGGTGCCCAGGGCGTCGATGCGGAAGTCGGCGCCGCGGTCGTTGTGGGCGCGGGAAGAGCTGGACCGGTTCGAGACGTATCTGGCAGGTCGAGACGATCTGTCGCCGCGGACCCGAGATACCTACTGCGAGCGCGTCGCGGATCTGTTGAGATGGCTGGAGACTCGAGCAGATCGTCAAGAGGCGCTTCATGATCCGGCCGTTCGGGATCGGGTCGTGTTGGCGTACCACGATCATCTGACCGGTGAGCGGCGAGTGCTGCCGTCGACGGTCAACCTCGCCCGTGCAGCAATCAACACCTTCTATCAGTGGCGCGGTGTAGGGCCGACCACGCTCGCGCGGATCAAACACCCCTCACGCACCCCGCGCACTCTCACCGCCGACGAGCAGGGTGCACTATGCGCGCCGCGGCGGCGCGCAGCCACCGTGACCACGCGATCGTCGGGCTGCTGCTCAACAACGGCCTGTCGCTGTCGGAAGTTCGCCTGTTGGATGTGGACGGGCTGCCCCTTCGCGCCGAGTCCGGTTGTCTCATGGTCCACTGACTTTCCGGGACCACGCGGACGGTTGTCCTGGCGGCGAGCACTCGACGCCTGCTGGAGCTGTGGCTGGCCGCACGGCGCGCCATGCTCGGCGCGCTGCGCCCGCGCGCATTGTTCGTTTCCGAGCGTCGGCGGCGCATCTCCTCGAGCTCGATCGACCGCATCGTGCGCACCATCGGTCGCGAAGCCGGGCTCGAACTCTCACCAGGCACCCTGCGCTACACCTTCGATACCCGCATGATGGAATCCGGCATCGAACCATGGATCGTCGCGCAGACCATGGGACTGACCCGCCCCAACCCACAGCGCCTGCACACCCTGCAACTGCCCCTCGAGCCCCGCCTCGCCAGCAAGATCGCCGAAGCAATGGCCGTACCGGACACCGTTCCGCCCGGCCGCCACCAAATTCCGGCGGACGCAGCCCGCGTGACCGACCACCAGTTGGCCTTCGACCTGTGACGCTGACCTACCGGGCCGGAAGAACGAGCAGCCCTCGCGCCGGGCCGCGCGCGTATCTGCGTCGCGTTGATCAGGAGTTGCCGATGTTGCCCACGGGCGGAGATGACTGTGTTTGGTGGCTGGCGATGCGATCGATCTCGAGCTGTTCCTGCGGACCGTAGCGGCAGCGACCGGTGATGCCGCACTCGCCGAGGATGTCGCAGGGCCCGAAGCGATGCCGCGACGCCAGCGGCGGCATCGCTCACGAGCTGAACAGATTCTTCGGCGTGTCGGCGCGACTGGCCGTGGCGGGTTCAAGAATTCATGCTCGCGCTACGAAGTAGGTGGCATGACGCTGTTGTGGGTTGGTGAGGGTCGGCTGTCGATTGCGGGCCCGCTTGCGTGGTGTTCTGCGTTCGTACCGGCGGTCCCGCGGCCCCTATCGCAGCTACCGAAGCCCCGGCGGCTGCCGGCCGCTGTCAGGGCCGCGCGTCGTTACGTGTTCGCCTCCACCGTGCTCGCTGGCGTCTGCCGCCGCACCGACGGCACGGGGCCAGGGCCGATCCTTCCCGAAGGCGTCGCACGGTTCCCGGTGTCGGAGTATTCGGGTCTGATCGGCGGGGAGTTCGGCACGATGACAGATCAGCAGCATCCGGCCGGTCCGCAACGCCGGTTCAACAACCTGTTTCGCTCTCACGCTCCTGCGGTGTTCCGGCTCGCGATCAAAGCATTCGGGGGTGATCGTGACCGGGCCAACGACATCGTGCAGGAAGTTTTCCTCGCCGTGTGGGAGCAATACGACCGCGACTTCCTCAACGCCGAAGCACCCGAGGCGGCCGCGTTGATCATGACCATCGCCAAACGCCGAGTCATCGATTCGTGGCGGCGTAGCGACGGTGTCGTGTCGGTGCCCGACTACACAGACACCGCAGTGCCGATGCTCGGGCTGTCGGTGGTGACAAAGAACCCCGCCGACCGCGTCCTCGACGACGACACCGTCAAATACGTCTGGCAGGTGCTGCGGCAGAACCTGACCGCCACGGAATACCGGGTGGCGGTGATGGCGTGGGATCTGTGGCTACCGGATGCGGAGATCGCGACAGTGATCGGCGCGAGTGTGTCGACGGTGCATTCACACAGAGCCGAGCCCGCAGAAGGATCCGGGCGATCGAGAACAGCGGGAACTACCGGATCGAGTTCGACCACGGCCGCATCCCGCGCACCCCGCGCACAGGGGCCGATAACGGAGGTGAAGTAACAGCATGACCAAGGACACCGAAAGGGACACCACCACCACGACAGTCAGCATCTACGAGGTATTCACCGAACTCGACGGCTACCTGGCATCCGACGACGACTACCACTATGACGTCGATACAGGGCTGCAACAGCTGCAACGCACCATCGGCCAGCTCACCACAGCCGAAACCGCGCAAGCCCAGCGCAAGAGCCACCTTCGCGCCGACACCGGCGCCGCGGTGGGAGACAGGGTGGCTGGCGCGTCAGCGGCGAACGCGGTGCCGCTGAGGGAGATCGTGGCCGCGCGGATGAACGATCTGATCATCGGGCCCTTGCAGATCGCCAGTGCAATCTCCCCGGAGGTCGCGATCCGCCTGGCCGACGGGATCCGTGGACAGCGGTGGGCGTTGAGCTGGCTGCCCGGACGGGTCCTGACCCGACAACAAGCCCTCAGCGGCATGGTGCTCGACGAAATCCTCACCGACCCACACGAACTCGACAGCGCCACCATGATGCTGGTCATGGCCCAACTCGCCGCCGAACTGTCGATGTCGCTGGAACAGGTTTTGCTGCGGCTGTCCTACATCAAAAAGGACGACCACTACCCCCACTACCGGTGGAGCCGATGCGCACAGCAACCCGGACACCGCGGTATCGACACCGAATTGCCGAGAATGCGTAAAGCGGAATAGATCCGCCCAGTCACGATTCTGTCTGGCCGGACGCCCACGATTTGAGACGAAGACGGTTCGATTTGGAGAAAGCCTGAGCGCGAGAGTAAGTTTGCTTCCGTCAAACTACCGAGCGATCGGTGGATAGGCGCGAATACCCCCGAACGAGCCCCGTACCGACGCACGGTCCGGGGCTCGATTGGTTGGAAACCAAAAGCGCGATCCCCAGCAACCCGTCGCTGCGGGCGTCGAGAGCAGCGAGGACTTGCACACCGCGTTCGACGACTGCGTCGCTCGCCTCGACCGGGACATGCGCCAGGCTCGGGCCGATCCAAGCTCAACACCTGCAGACTCGTCGGCAGGCGGCCGTAGACCCGGTGGGGGGCTCGCGCACTGCTGAACAGGGGCAGGCCGAGGATGAGGAACTACCGAGAACCGCCATGCCACGGCCACTGCCTCACCGCAGGTCACCAGAACCGTCCTCTCCTGCATCACCGGCTCGACCCCTGACCCGCAGACCACCACCTCGCCGCATGTCTCCTAGGACCGGATCGCGTGTGGCCGCGAGATCGGGGAGGTGAGCAGCAACCACCCCAACGAGCGAAAGTGGTCGGGCAGACTCGATGCCATAGGCACCACAGTGCGGGGACCGAACCCATGGCCTGACCCTTCTGCGGTGTTGATTCGACGCGGGGGCATGTCCAACGCCGAGCGCCTTTGTGTCGAATTCCGCAGCGCCGCACCAGCACCGTGCGCGGCACGCACACGCGGGCCGCGGTCGGTAGCGATCGCCTACCTGGGCGCCACCGCGCCCGAGTTGTTGCCGCTGCGTAGCAACGACATACTAGTCGTGAACGCCGGACGCGACGCGTTGCGTGCACACGCCACGTCTCCGGACGTGCTGCAACACTTCCTCGACCGAGGTGTACGGGGTTTAACGGCGATTACAGTCCGGAACCCCATTCGGGTCTGCAAGCCGTGGGGCGATTTGACCGCCCACGGAAGACGCCACCGAATACGCCACGGAAAATTTTCACCGTCGGCCGGGATGGCGGAAACCCGCTAGACGTGCCATCCGCGCAGGTAGATGGGTGCGCGGACGCGGCCAACACACTGGGCAGTACTGTCGGTCACCCAGGAACCACCCCCGGCCGGACGCGCTCATGTGCAGGACGTCATGACCCGAGTATCGACCTGTCCGTCGACACCCAGGAGTGACGGTGCTCCCCGCGCCCGCGGGGATGAGCCCCCGTGGTTATCAGGCAACACCGACACGGTCAACCAGGCCTCTCACTTTTTTACTCGAAACCGGGCATTTCCCAGTTCAGGGCCGGCTTTATCCTTGACAAGGCCGGTCGGAGTGGCAGGGTTTGGGGTGAGGTCGGGGTCTGAAGCGATGGAGTTCGGGCACTGGCCGGGGCATCGCAGGTTCGGCCGGGACGCCACGGCCGGCCCTGCGATGTCGTGTCATGGGATCCCGTGACACGCGTGAACCGTGGTAGCGGATATCTGGGCGGGTGCGGCCGTAGTGTGTGCGGCTGTCACGGAGGCAATCCATTCCCTGCGGTCATCGTGACAGCGCTCGGAGGGGCGTAGACACCCTGGGGTCCCGCTCACTCACTCCTTTGCGGGGTGGGGTCTCGGGGTGTCTCCCTCCGGGCGTCTCCCGATGTGATCCACGTTCTGCACGCGGCGGTGGGCAGGCCCGCCCCGAAACCTCACCCACCGAGGGCGTGCCGTCACGGAGGGGTCCCTGAACAGAAAGGAAGCCCGGTGATGTGCCTGACCACCGAGGTGGCCGGTAGTGATCGTTCCGGGGTTTTGCGTCTACCGGTATAACCTCGGCGACCGTGACGACGACTGCTGCCCGATAGTCGGCCGCGGATCTGCGGCGGTACTTGTCTGCTGGCCGGTTCGACCGCTACGCGCAGGTCGCTGGGTCCGACGCGGCGGGAGAGCGGCTGTATGAGTGGAATCAGCTGGTCGCCGGGGCCTGGCACGAGACGCTGCGATCGTTCGAGATCGTGCTGCGCAATGCCCTCGACGCCCAGCTGGCCATCTACCACCAGCGTGTCCGCAACGGCAACGGTGACTGGTACGCCGACCCCAGGATGCCGTGGGGTGCCAACACGCGACTGGCACAGTCGATCCGCAAGGCACGAAACCGGGCCATCCTGAACAGCACCATCCCCGAGGTTCACGGGAAGGTCGTCGCCGAACTGACCTTCGGATTCTGGCGCTACACGCTGGCCAACACCTACCAGAGCACGCTGTGGGCCCAGGCATACCGCCGACACCCGGGAACCCCGCGCCCACGGCCTCGTCCGGTATCGGAAACACCTTCTCCCGAAACACCTTCCACGGCACCTTCACATTCAACAGCCCTGTGCCGAGGGTGCCGCGGTCGTTGCGGAAACTGGTCCAGATGCTCGGTCCTGCGGATCTTCCTGCGGTCGGTGAGGTCAATCTGTACCTGCTCGGGGCGACGAGTACAAGCGCTCCTTGCCGAACTCACCGCGGATTCAGCACCGGCACGGAGCGCGACGGTGAGCTGGTGTCAGAACAGGCCGACCGGCAATATCCAGTCCTCGGGCAGGCCGATCTCCGGGACCACCTGGCCGTGACGCTGTTCTTGTCCGTGGGCGATCATGACCGCGGTCGCGGCTGTCAGGGTGAAAGGGACCCAAGATTCGGTCAGAGATCGCTGTCGTGCTGTCGGGTCACATGTTCGGTCCCGGTCTGCCCCCATCGTGGACGATGTGGATCATTGACCTGTGCCCACCTGGTCCGACTGCTATGACCCACATGAGTTGCGGCGACTGCTCGGCGCCGCCGAGTCCGAGATTGCGGCGCTGACCGGCCGAGTTGAGCTACTAGAGAAGCAGCTGAACTGTCACAGCGACGCAGGGTTGAGCGGTGCGAACCGCGAGCCGTCGCCGGGCAGGGCCCCCGTGCCGGTGATCGGTGCCACAGTGTTGCCTGCGGTTCATCATGATTCGACGACCCAGGACAAGATAGCGTTGTTCCGTGAGCTGTTCCGTGGCCGAGACGATGTCTACGCGCACCGGTGGGTGAGCAAGAAGGACCGCCGGGCCGGATGGAGTCCGGCCGAAGAGGATCCGTTCGCCCGGCAGAAGGGCATCCCGCGGGTGTTCCGACCACTGACCGACGATGCGGTCTACCAGCATCTCGCCAAACACCCGGCTGGCGCCCGCGATGCCCACATCGGGCTTTATCCGCTCACCAGCGATGACCGGACCAGGTTGCTGGTCTGCGATTTCGACGGCAAGAATACCGGTGCCGACTGGCGCGGCGACGCCGAAGCCTATCTGGCAGCTTGCGCGTCAGCGGGAGTTCCGGCCTATGCAGAAATCTCGCGATCCGGTGCCGGCGCGCACGTGTGGACGTTCTTCACCACGCCGGTGACAGCGGCCAAGGCACGGGCACTGGGTACCGCGCTGTTGCGCAAAGCCATCGATGGCCGCGGTCGCATGTCGCTGGCGAGCTACGACCGGCTGTTTCCCGCACAAGATTCCGCGCCGATCAACGCCAAGGGTGATCTGCGGTTCGGCAACCTCATCGCATTGCCGCTGCACGGACCCTCCCGTATGGGCGGCACCACGCTGTTCTGCGAGCCGGGCACCTGGACCGGCGCGCGAGATCAGTTCGCGCTCCTGTCCGGAATACGACGGTTGTCACCGACCGAACTCGACGCACTGGTCGCTGCGCTCGGGGCCGTGGCGGCCGGACCGGCGGCGCTGGCCGGCGAGTTGGGGCCCAAGCCGAGGCGAATTCAGCTGGGTGCCGCACCTGAGCACGTCCGCGCACGTTTGGGTGCGATGCTGGAGGTTACGACGGATGGACTGCCTGCCCCCTTGGTCGCGGCTCTGAAACACACCGCAGCGTTCCATAATCCGGAGTTCTACCGGCGCCAGGCGCAGCGATTCAGCACCTGGAACACGCCGCGGATGGTGCGTTGTTTCGACGCGTCGGATCCCGATCGGCTCGAGCTGCCGCGTGGCGTGGCCGAGGAAGCCTCCGCCCTTGTCGCGCAGGCTGGCGGTGTCCTGGACATCACCAGCGACCTGCCCACCCCCACACCGATCAGCGCTGCCTTCGCCGGAACTCTCACCGAAACGCAAACCGGCGCAGTGCAAGCCATGACCGGCCACGACAACGGGATACTCGTCGCCCCACCCGGTGCCGGGAAGACCGTTATGGCCTGCGCCCTGATTGCCCACTACCAGGTCCCGACCGTGGTGATCGTGAACCGTACAGAGCTGTTGACCCAGTGGCGCGAGCGGCTTGCGGAATTCCTCGACCTGGGCGACGGCGCGGTCGGTTCCGCAGGGTCCGGCAAGGACCGTCGGCACCGCGTTGTTGATGTGATCATGCTGCAGACCCTCGCCCATCGCGATGCACCGGCGGACCTCCTCGACGGGTACGGGCTCGCTGTGGTCGACGAGTGTCACTGTGTCGGCGCGCCAGCAGCGGCCGCAGCGATCGGCCGCGCAAGAATTCCACGCTGGATCGGGCTGTCGGCGACTCCATACCGGGCCGACCAGATGGATCCCATCATCACGATGCAATGTGGCCCGATCCGGCACGAAATCATCGACACCAGCAGCTTCGCGAAATACCACGTCGTGCACACCACGGACTTCGCTACCGGTGAGAGTGGCAGCGACGGTGCTTCTATGGCCGAGATCTACAACCAGCTGGCCCGCGACACCGCACGGACTGCGCAGATCGCCGCCGACATCGTCGACGCCGTCACCCGTGGCCGGACCGTGCTGGCGCTCACCAACCGACTTGAGCATCTCACTGCTCTCGACCACGCGCTGCGGGCCCATAAGATCAGCGCGCTGCAACTGCACGGCGGGATGCGGCGCCGCGAACGTGCCGACACGCTCGCCGCCCTGCGCGACGGCAACGACGGAAAACCGATCGTGCTGCTGGCCATCGACAAGCTGATCGGGCAGGGCTTCGACGCGCCGGCGTTGGACACCGTCTTCCTTGCGATGCCGATCGCGTTCAAAGCCCCGGTCATTCAGCAGGTCGGCCGCATCATGCGCCACACCGAAGCCCGCAAACTGCACATCGAAGCCCACGACTACCTCGACACCGCGGTGGCCACATTGCAGAAGATGCACCGCAAACGACGCCGCACCCTGCACTCCCGCGACTTCCTCACCATCACCGCCGCCGACCTGCCCGGGACCGACCTGTTCACCACCATGACCGCTCCAGCAGTCAACAGGCCCTCCAACAGCAACGGCTCTTCGACTTCGAGCACCGCCGAAATCCGTGCGTGGGCTATCGAACAAGGGCTGACCACCGCTCGGTCCGGGCAATTGTCGGCCGCGATCAAACGCGCCTGGCGCGCTCGCGGCAGTCAGTGAGAAGTTGCCGCACCGGCTGTCCCGCATCCTGACCCACCGGAAAACGAAGTCGTGCCCGAGATTCCCGAAGAGGTCCCAGCGGCGTGCGAACGCGTGATGCTGGCATACCTGACCGACGCGATAGCGACCGCATCCGATGTCGGGCATCTGGCCTCGCCGACGGCGTCGCTTCATGCCGAGTCGCTGGCATTGCAGGCCATGGAGAACCTGACGAGGCAGACCGGACACGCCGGCGACTTGGCGTTCACTGAACTGCTGGACAACGAGGTGTTCTCATCCCTCGCGCCGACGATGCGTCGGCTGCTGCGTTTCCTGCGCCCGTCTCGCCGGCAAGGAACCGACCCAGCTGCTCGACGTGGACCGGCGATTCGCCGCCCACCATCTGGCTCTGGCGTTCGTCCCACCCGCCGCGCAGACGGTCACTGCGGCCGGTGGGGAACCGGAACAACTGATTGCCCAGTTGCACAACGATCTGTCAGTCGATCCTGCGTTCCGCCGCACTTCAGTGAGATCTGTCCTACGCCGTGCCCGACCGGGACAACCGCACCACCACAGCGCAATTGGCGGGAGATGCTCACCGACACCGTCCCGATCTGCGCCGCCTACGTGCGGGAGGAGGAGGTCCTGCTGGTCGTGAACCTCGATGCCCGACCCGACATCCGGGACGTCTTCCGCCCTGATGGCCACCGATGTGCCCGCGTCCGGCGCCGACACGTACCCGCGGTGGTTCGGCGAGCCGGATATCGGGTGGGTCCGGGTGAACAGCGAGTGGTTCGAGCCGGTCCACAACAGCCTGGCTCTCGTATTCGATCCGGGAAAACACCGAAACCTGCTGCGCAGCCTGCCGGCGGGGCGTTTCTCGCAGTACCGCCTACAACTAGGTGTGCCAGTGCCGGAAGTTGTTGCGATCCGGAAGAAGGGAATGGCAATGAGCATCACCAGCACCGGTGCGGAAGATCCCGAGATCGGCCTCGAGCCCTGAACCCGACGCCGGTGTTGGCGTCATACCCGAGAGTCTCTGCACATGCGTCGAGGCGATCGCGGAGCAGGCCGGTACGGAAGCGGTGTATCTGCGATGTGTGGAGACCGGCGTGCCGATTGACCCAGTACGCCATGCTGTTCGGCACGGTGCGCGGCAGCACGTTCGACGGCGAAATACGCCCTCTGGCGTAAACCCGGCTGAGGCGGGTGCTGCAACCTTCTGCATGTCGACGGTGACCGGCGAGGTCGAGCGAAGATCCACAGTAGCGACAACAACGGCGGCACCCGGGGACCGGTTCGCGTCGATCCCGCTGCACCTCAGCTGTGACCACCTGTACTGGAACGACAACGACAACAGGATCGGTCGCACCTCCGACTGGGGAAAGCGGTGGACTTACCGATTCGACCGACTCCCTGGGCCAGTATCTACACCATCCACTCCCACTGCGAACGACAGCAACTCTGGGGCCACCCCGTATCGAAACTCGCAAGCGCGAAACCGGTAGATGCCGATCACGCGATGCAGTACGTGGCATTCGTCGACCTGGATACCCACATCAGTTCCTGGGCCGGTCAAAGCGATGAGGTGACCCTCGCCAGCAACACAGGAGCGGATACCCACGCGCCGGCCGCGACCAGCACTCCGGCACTGATCTGCACCGCGCCCGGCGAAGTTCGCGGCCGCCGAGAGCGGAGCCCCATCGGGCTCGTGGTTTGCGTTCCGGGAGCAACGACGGGGACGCCGACTGAGGTTCCGGGCTGTTGCCGGGGCTGGGATATCAACCTGGCGACCTGCACCGGTCCCACGCTTCCGGCGCCTCGGTGCCACGGAGCCGAATTCCCGTCGCCGCGCCACCGGTGATGTGACGCCGGTGGGTCGCGGTCGGCCGGATCTCTCGCGGGGTGCGCCACCAGGATCTGCGCTGGCCTCTCCGCAAATTCTCGAACGTGGCGCCCCGGGAACGCGCACGCGATACTCCAGACATCGGGATCCCTGGGGAAGGGGACGCCGGGATTAAAACCGACTGGCCGGTGTTATCGTGGGTGTGTCGTCGGGTCTCCCTTCAATCGTCCGGCGACCGGTTCGAGGGAGCACTGTGCGACTCGCCTCCCTACCCGCCCAGGACGCCTTCTCGCATGACGCCCTGGGCGGCGGCGTGTGCGGCGCGCTTGCACCGCACATGCGCTCTCCGGTATCGCAGAACTCGGTCGCCCGCTGAAGCCTCCCTCGTCGCCGTCGGTGACGGAGCCGACCGCTGGGGGGTCCCCTCGGATCACACACCCGCTTCGCCGATCACGGCTGCAACGACGACTTCGCCGGTGCACCCGGCCAGGGGTTCGGTCCGGCCCTGCACCCGCGAAGCCGCAGAGTGAGGGCCGGTGGTTGCCCCGGTTCATTCGAAAGAGGTGAATCGGTCGCGCCCGGTTGTTCCTACAGTCGACCGTGTGGCCCTTGGCTGCTCGGTCAGGTGCCACATCAGTAGACCGGGGCTTCGCTGGTATCTGTGGCGGAGTCGATCCGCGTGGCGCAATCGCTCATCTGATTGGCCTATCCGGCCAAGGAGGGTTCGACTATGACGACGTATGCACCGGTCACCATCCAGCAGGCGCAGTTCCCGATCATCGAATCGTTCACCAATGAGACCGTGACCAACCCGCACTGGCAGCTGCTGGGCAGCGCGCGGCTGCACGGCGGCAGCCTGGAACTCACCCCCAACACCAACTCTCAAGCCGGGACAGCGTTCCTCGATCAGCCGTTCTCCTCCACCCTTGGTGTCACCATCGACTTCGACTACTCCTGCGAGGGAGCAGCCTCGCTCGGCGACGGCTTCAGCGTCTACGTGATCGACGGCGCGCATACCACCCAGCCCGGCGGTATCGGCGCCGCACTCGGCTACTCCATCACGAAAACGGGGTCGGGGCAGATCGTCGCGCCGGGAGTCACCGCCGGGTTCGTCGGCGTCGGCTTCGACAACTACGGGAACTTCGCCACACCGCTGGCCGGTACCGGAGGCGGTGTGCAACGGCCCAACACTCTGGGGGTGCGCGGAGCCGGCAATCTGCGGGAAGGGTTCAGGTGGCTCACCGGCGTTGCGGTGCCGGGCGGATTCCGCGCGGATTGGGAGCGCGGCGCCCACATCCAGGTCTCCATCATCGACGGCCGGCTGACCGTTCGCCACGCCGACAAAACCAACCCGAACGGCACCCTGCTGATCAACGACTTCGATCTCGCCGGCGCCGACGGTCAGCCACCCGTGCCGCAGACCTTCAAACTGGGCTTCGCAGCCGGGACCGGCGCCGCGACCGCCTCCCACCGCATCCGCAACCTCAAGGTGACCCTGCCCGCGGAAATGCCGCTGGAGATCCACGGCCCGCGCACAGCGCAGTCCGGACATCGGATCACCTACACCATCGGCGTGCAGAACCTCGGCCCCAACGACGCCCCCGACGCCGTGCTGGACGCCACCGTCCCGACAGAGTTGACCGACTTGGAAGTCACCTGCCAGGCCGAGAACGGAGCCGTGTGCGGCACCGGTTCGGTCCGCGACGGCTTGCACATGCCGATCGACCTGCCCAAGGGCAGCAAAGCGACCATTACCCTGACCGGCACCATCGACCCGCAGTTCGAGG